>JBDGQM010000257.1:0-3665 GCA_042219065.1 Salinibacter sp.
GGGAGTGTGTGGGTGTGGGAGAAAGAACGCCCGTACGCACATACTCCCACACTCAGCCCCGTTCCGCCAGAGCATTCTCAGTCGAGGTGGGCGCATCCCGTTTAAGAAGTTCCTCACGCATCGGTAACGTAGAAGCATCTCTACTTCCGTACCTCCATCCTTCCATACCTCCACCCCTCCCTGCTTCACGTTTTCCTTGCGCTGCATTAGCTTGGGGAACGCCGTCCAGCCACGTACTCACGTTTGTTTTTCGCAACCGACCTGTCTCCAATGAGCGCACTCCGCAACCAGGATCCCGAAATCTACGACGTCATCCAGAACGAGGTGCAGCGCCAGAACGAGGGCCTGGAGCTGATTGCCTCCGAAAACTTTGCCTCTCGGGCCGTCCTGGAGGCGATGGGCACGGCCCTGACCAACAAATACGCCGAAGGACTGCCCGGCAAGCGGTATTACGGCGGCTGTAAACACGTCGATCAGGCCGAGGAACTGGCCCGCGACCGGGCGACGGAGCTCTACGACTGCGACTGGGTCAACGTCCAGCCCCACGCCGGGGCGCAGGCGAACACCGCCGTTTACCTCACCTTCCTGGACCCCGGCGATACCTTCCTGGGGCTCGACCTGTCCCACGGCGGTCACCTCACCCACGGCTCGCCCGTCAACTTCTCCGGCATTCTCTACGACGCCGAGTACTACGGCGTGGAGAAGGACACCGGGCGCATCGACATGAACAAGGTGCGCGACCGGGCAAAGGAGGTGCAGCCCAAGATGATCTCGATCGGGGCGAGCGCCTATCCGCGGGACTTCGATTACGAGGCGTTCCGCGACATCGCCGACGAGGTGGGGGCTTACCTGTGGATGGACATGGCCCACACGGCGGGCCTCATCGCGGGGGGCGTGCTCAACGACCCCATGCCGCACACCCACGTAGTGACCACCACGACCCACAAGACGCTCCGCGGCCCCCGCGGCGGGATGATTCTGGTGGGGGAGGACTACGAGAATCCGATGGGCAAGACCGCCCGGAAGAGCGGACGGACCAAGATGATGAGCGAGCTGCTCGACTCGGCCGTCTTTCCCGGCACGCAGGGCGGGCCGCTGATGCACGTCATCGCCGCGAAGGCCGTCGCGTTCAAGGAGGCCCTTCGGCCGGACTTCCGCGACTACTCGCAGCAGATCGTCGAGAACGCGCGGGCGATGGGGGCCGAACTCAAGGAGCGCGGGTACGACCTCGTGTCCGGCGGGACGGACAACCACCTCCTCCTCATCGACCTGCGCAACAAAGGGCTTACCGGCAAGGAGGCCGAGGCGGCGCTCGAAGCGGCCGGCATTACGGCCAACAAAAACATGGTGCCGTTCGACGACAAGAGCCCCTTCGTGACGAGTGGGCTTCGCCTCGGCACGCCCGCCATGACCACGCGCGGCTTCGGCCCGGACGAGTTTGTGCGGGTGGCCGAGCTCATCGATCAGGTGCTCCAGGATCCGGACAACGAAGAGATCCAGGACGTGGTCGAGCAGGAGGTGAAGGCCCTGTGCGACGAATTTCCGCTCTACGACTTTGTTGTAGCCTAGAAGGGAACGCATTCGCGCGTCGGGCGGTTCATAATCAGGTATTCTGCGTCCCGGCGCCGCCTCGCATCACTCCAATCACCGTTGACTTTTGTGGGATCCTATGCCGTCCATGGATCGCGGTACGTTTAGTGCTTCTTCTCGGGCCGAGCTCATCGAGATTGGCCGTCGTCTGTATGAGCGGGCCCTCGTGCGCCGGGAGGACGAACTGATTACGGATCCGAGGGGGCAGCCCATCGGGTGGCTCCTGGACACGCGCGTCCCCACCCTGGACGGGGATCTGTTTACGGAGGTAGGAATGGTGCTCGCCGAACGGCTCCGAGAACGGGGGGCGTTCCAGATCGTGGGCTACGGCTTTGGTGCGCATCCGCTCGTGTGCAGCGTGCTTTCCGTCAATGACGGCGATGGGTTCAAGGGCGGGCTCGTGCGCGAAGAGCGGAAAGAACATGGACGCCGACGGCTCGTGGAGGGCCCCATCGATCCCGACGAGCCGGTTGTCATGGTCGACGACATTATCAACAGCGGGCGCAGCGCCTCCGAGGCCCTGACGCTCCTGCGCGGGGCCGGCTTTACGGTCGAGGGCCTCCTGACGCTGTTCAACTTTACCTGGAGCAGCGGGCAGGCCCGACTCGAGGCCGAGGGGCTGTGGGTGGATTCGCTGCTCGACCTCAACCTGCAGGACGGGACGAGCAGCAGCTCGGACAGTGTGTAAGGGGGGAGGGTTTTGTGTGTAGGGTTGAGGGAGGAACGCCTGGCGTTTACCGAGCTGTGCAGAACTCCCTGAAGATGAAGCCTCTGGGTATGGGCGTTTGGGAGTATGTGGGGATGAGAGAAAAAACGCCCATACGCCCAGACTCCCATACGCAACCCCGTTCTGCCAGAGCATTCCCGATCGAGGCTAGCGCATCCCGTTTACGAAGCTCCTCACGCATCGGCAAGATTTGGGATTGGGGCGTTTGCTTAGCCAAATGAGTTTGTCGCAAGGCCAGGGCACTCGCCAACGAGATTTTGAGAGCGAGTGTGTAGACGAGGTCTTTTGTCCCACCGCATCACAGTCGTAGTTGTATATGCCCGAGGTGCCCTCTTCACAGACCGACACCCCGCCCGGTGTGCAGGGCGACGGGGCCCCGAGCGACGATCCTCCGCCCGACGAGCGCGGGGTGATGCCGTTTCTTGCGCACCTGGAGGAACTGCGGTGGACCCTCATCAAAGCCGGGTCCGGCGTTCTTATTGCCGTTATCGTCTGTGCGACCTTCAGCCGGTGGATCGTAGACCGCGTCCTCATCGGCCCGACGCGGCCGGACTTCTTCATGTACGACGTGCTGGGCCTGGAGGCACAGGGCCTCACGCTTTTGAATCGGACGATCACCGGGCAGTTTTTTGCGGACGTCGGGACCATCATTGTGGTGGGCCTCATCGCCGGCTCGCCGATCGTGGTGTTCTACCTCTGGCGGTTCATTGAGCCGGCCCTCTACCCCAACGAGAAGAAGGGGATGCGCTTCTCGGCGGTGTTTGCCACCTTCTTCTTTCTGCTCGGGGCGGCCTTTGGGTACCTCATTCTCACCCCCCTCGCGCTTCAGTTTTTTGCCCAGTACACGCTCTCGGAGCAGATCGTCAACCAGTTCGACATCATCACCTACTTCAGCATGGTGACGTTCTGGACCATGGGGACGGGCCTGCTCTTTGAGCTGCCCGTGGTCGTGTATTTCCTGGCCAAGGTGGGCATCCTGACCCCCGAGACGATGCGGACCTACCGAAAGTACGCCCTCATCGCGGTGCTCGCCGTGGCCGCGTTCCTGACGCCCCCGGACCCGATCTCGCAGATTCTCGTCGCCGTGCCGCTGCTGGGCCTGTATGAGCTGTCGATCTACGTGGCCAAATGGGTGGCCCGGAGCCGGGCGGAGGAGCTTGGCATGACGGACGAGTAGATCACAGATGCTCCGATCCATGCACTGTTTTTGGCGAGACCCCGGTCGGCCGCCATGGACCAGTGGATGGACGCGGCGCTGCGGATTGGGGCCTCTGGTTCGGCGTGGGGCCGCAGGGCGACCTGAAGCATCTCCTTCCCGCTTCGAGCCGACACGATGAAGGCAAAACGG
>JBDGQM010000258.1:0-7297 GCA_042219065.1 Salinibacter sp.
CCTCCCGCGGTCCTCTGCTGCGGCTGGGCGCGAGGCCCCCGTAGCGGCGGCAGGGGACCAAGATGAAGATTCACCGTTGTGTAAACAGGCGCTGGAGTATACAGTGGCCCTGTTCGTTAAGTTCGGGCAACCGGGCCGGCCGCTGCTGCTTTCACTGAGCAGGTCCGTCCGATCACGACATTCGTTATTGTCCCTAACTCCTCGTGTCTCGATTTTCCAGTATTCTCGTCCTCATCGTTCTCCTGCCCGTGTCGGCCTGTCAATCGACGCGGCCGGGGATTACGGCGGAGGAGGCCGCGACCCTGCAGCAGCGCGTCGATTCGCTGGAGGGGCGCGCGGACCGTTTGGAGCGGGCCGCGACGCTCCGACATCCGCTGCTCAACAGCACCCTGTGGGTGCAGACGGCGGTCGAGTACCGGGGCACCGCTCGGCAGGCGTACGCGCTCGCCGAGATGAGGATGGAGCAGGCGCTGACCGACAGCACCTGGACGGCTTCCCTCGAACAGGCGGAGGCGGGCAGCGAGGCGTACCGCACCAAGCCGCCGGCCGTGGTTCTCGACGTGGACGAGACGGTGCTCGACAACAGCCCGTACCAGGCGCGCCTGATCCTCGACGATGAGTCGTACGACTCGCAGAGCTGGAAATCCTGGGTGCGCGAAGAGCGGGCCGGGACCGTGCCCGGCGCCCTCGGCTTCACGCAGGCGGCCGTGCAGAAGGGAGTACAGGTGATCTATCTGACGAACCGCGACGCAGACGTGGAGGCCGCGACGCGCAGCAACCTGAAGGCGCTCGGGTTTCCGGTGAACGATGCCCCGGACGCGGTCCTCACGCAGGGGGAGACGGAGGGCTGGGCCTCGAAGACGGCCCGTCGTGAGTGGGTGGCGGAGCGGTATCGCATCCTGCTGCTCGTGGGGGACAACTTCGGGGACTTCACGCCGGAGGCCGACACGACCCTGGCCGCCCGCCGCCAGCGCAGCCGGGCGTTTCGGGAGTACTGGGGCACCCGCTGGATCGTGCTCCCCAATCCGCAGTACGGCTCGTGGGAGGGGGCGCTATACGGGTTCGACTACAGCCTTCCGCCGCTCCGACAGTTGGAGGAGAAGCACCAGCGGCTCATGCCGAAGCGTAGCAACTGAGCCAGAACACTTCCACGGGCACTTCCTCGTTGCAGAATCTTGGACGGAGCACGATGGACATTTCCGACGCGACCTTTGTGGTGACGGACGTCGAAACGACGGGGACCTCCGCGGACGAGGGACGCATCCTGGAAATTGGGGCCGTGAAGGTGCGGGACGGCACGGTGGTCGACCGGTATCAGCACCTGGTGAATCCCGAGCAGGCGGTCCCCGGCCGCATCACCAAGCTCACCGGCATCACCACGGGGATGGTGTTTGAGGCGCCGCCGGTCGGGGACGTCCTGCCGGAGTATCTGGAGTTTCTCGGGGGCGGGATTCTCGTCGCCCACAATCTGACGTTCGATCAGTCGTTTCTGAACGCGGAGCTGGAGCGGACGGGCCGTGATCCGCTCTCGAACGAAACCCTCTGTACCGTGCGCCTGGCCCGCCGGCTGCTGCCGGGGCTGGACTCGAAGGGCCTGAGTCGGCTTACGCAGTTCTACGACATTGACGTGGACGGCCGGCACCGGGCCCTGGGCGATGCGGAGGCGACGAGCCTGGTGCTGCGCCGGTTCCTGAGTCAACTGGCCTTCGAGCACGAGATCGAGACCGTCGACGAACTTCTGCGCTTTCAGCACCAGAGCTACCAGACGGTCCGGTCGGTGCCGGACCACATCGACGAGATCCGGGCGGAGGTGCTGCCGCAGGTGCCCGAAGCGCCGGGCGTCTACACGCTGAAAAAGTCTTCGGGCGCGCCCCTCTATATCGGCAAGGCCAAGTGTCTCCCCGACCGCCTGCGCAGCCACTTCACGGCGGTCGAGTCCAGCGGGGCCCGCAAGCGCAAGATGCTGCAGAAGGTGCGCACGGTGGACTGGACCACGACCGACACGGAGCTGGAGGCGATCCTGCTGGAATCGCGGCGTATCAAGGCCAAGAAGCCCCGATACAACCGCGCCCAGCGCCGCTACTACAGCCGACCTTTCATCCGCCTCGACACGAACCACGAGTACCCCACCGTCTCCTGGACCCGCCGGCTGGAGGCCGACGGGGCGGAATACTACGGCCCGGTGCGCAACACCGATCAGGCGGACATGGTGGTCGATGTCGTGGGCCGGTTCTTTGAGCTCCGAGAGTGCGACGACGATCGTCTGCGCCTGGGCCAGCGTTGCCTCTACGCCGACATGGACCGTTGCGGCGCCCCGTGCGAGACGCAGGCGCCGGAGGCCTACGCGGAGGTGGTAGACCGCGTGCGGACCTTTCTGACGGGTCGCGACCAATCGGTGGTCGACCGGCTCCGTGACCGAATGCACCAGGCCTCCGAGGACCTCGACTTTGAGAAGGCGGCCCAAATTCGGGACACGGTGGAGCAACTGGAGCGCATTCTGGAGAAGCAGCGCGTGGCGGCGGCCCCGGTCCGTCGGCACCACGCGGCCCTCGTCCACCCCGAGAACGACCGGGACGACCGTGTCGACGTGCTGCTGGTCCGCTTCGGGCAGTTCGAGGAGTCGATCTCCTGTGCCCAGCCGCCCACCCCGGAGCAGCAGGCCCGCCTGCGGGAGCGATGCCGGGCCGTCTTCGATCCCGACGCGGTCCCCCCGTCGGGCATCTCGAAGCGGGAGGCGACGGAGATCCGGCTGCTCTCGCACTGGACCTACGCTCACCGCGACGAACTGACGGCGGTGCGGTGGCGCCCCGATCAATCGCCGGCGGCGCTGGCCGAAACGATCGAAACCGCGGTCACGGAGCCCTCCGCACGGGTCGAGTGAGGGGCAATAACTCCCGCTCCGTAAACGTTGCGTGAAGTAGGAAGGCCCGACACGCAACTCTCTTTCCCGACCCATTCGGCTCCGTCATGCGATTCGTCGTCTCCGTCCTCGTCTCCCTTCTCGTCTTTACCCCTCTGTCGTCCGAAGCGACGGCCCGCCCGGTCTCGCTCGTAGACTCGACCGGCACGATCACCGGCACGGTTGTGGACGCGAGCGGGGGTGCGCCGCTTGCCGGCGTCAATGTGTCCATCGACAGCCTGCAGATCGGGGACGCGACCGGGCCGCAGGGACGGTTTCGCCTCCCAAACGTCCCGGCGGGGACGCACGAGGTGTCTGCCGCGTTCGTCGGATATTCCGCCGCACAGAAGACGGTCAGCGTGGAGGCGGGAACGACGGCTCGGGTGTCCTTCGCGCTCAGTCCGACGCCCCAGCAGAAGGAGGAGTACTTGATGACCGAGCAGGCCCCGGCGGTCCAGCGTCAGGCACAGGCGGCCCGGAGGGGTGGGAAGATGCGCCGACGGACGCGCCCGTCGCAGAGAAACACGGAGGACTACGCCCCCATCGAGTCCAACGACTTCCGCGCGGTGAGCGATCATCCGCTCTCCACGTTCTCGATTGACGTGGACGGCGCCTCCTACACCAACACACGCCGCTTCATCCGAGACGGCGAGCGCCCGCCCAAGGATGCGGTGCGGATCGAGGAGTTTCTGAACTACTTCCAGTACGACTACCCGGCCCCGACCGCGGACGACACCCATCCATTCGCGGTCACCATGGAGGTGGGACCCGCTCCGTGGCGGGAAAAGCACCGGCTGGTGCACATCGGCGTGCAGGGACAGCGCGTTCCGCGGGCGGAGCGTCCCCCGAGCAACCTGGTGTTTCTGATCGACGTGTCCGGATCGATGCGGTCGCCCCGCAAGCTGCCGCTGCTCAAGAAGGGCTTTCGGATGCTGGCCGAGCAGCTTCGTCCGGAGGATCGCGTGGCGATGGTCGTCTACGCCGGCTCGTCCGGCATGGTGTTGGAGTCGACCCCCGGCACCGAGACCGATTCGATCAAGCAGGCAATTGGCCAACTGGAGGCCGGGGGCTCCACCGCGGGGGCCGAGGGCATCCGGCAGGCCTACCGGGTGGCGGAGGAGAACTACATCGAGGACGGCATCAATCGGGTCGTTTTGGCGACCGACGGCGACTTCAATGTGGGCGTATCCAGCGACGGAGCCCTTCAGCGGCTCGTGGAACAGAAGCGCGAGGGCGGCACTGCGCTGACCGTTCTGGGGTTTGGCACCGGCAACATCAAGGACAACAAGATGGAGACGCTTGCCAACCACGGCAACGGCAATTACTACTACGTCGACTCGGCCACGGAGGCCCGCCGCGTGCTCGTGGAGCAGTTGGGTTCCACCCTGCAGACCATTGCCAAAGACGTGAAGCTGCAGGTCGAGTTTAATCCGGCCGAGGTGGCGGCCTATCGGCTCGTCGGCTACGTGAACCGGCAACTGGAGAACGAGGAGTTTTCCGACGACAGCACCGACGCGGGGGAGCTGGGCGCGGGCCACAGCGTCACGGCGCTCTACGACGTAATTCCGCGCGGGGTGGAGTCGGAGGTGGACGTGCCCACCGTGGGCGACCTAAAGTATCAGGAGACCCAGCCCAGCGACGAAGCATCGGCCTCGGACGAGCTGCTCACCCTCAAGCTGCGGTACAAGGCGCCGGATGGGGACGAGAGCCGGCTCATCGAGCGCCCGCTGACACGCGAGATGGCCACTCGGGAGGTGTCGGGCGACTTCCACTTCGCGGCGGCCGTGGCGGGCTACGGCATGCTGCTCCGCGATTCGAAGTACAGCGGGTCGTTCACGCTCGATGACGTGCGGCGCCTTGCCGAGCGGGGGCGGGGGGACGACCCCAATGGCACGCGCGCGAGCTTCATCTCGCTGGTCGAGGACAGCCGCGGTGTGCTGGCTGCCGAGTAGAGTGGTGTCGCCTCGGTGGATCGACGCGAGTCTCTGGGAGGAGCCACCTCGTGCCGGGGTCGGATCGCGAAATGAACCAGACGACCCCCCTATCAGTTATCGGGGTGAACATACTTGTTATTGTCCAGCCAAGTGGGGGATGGGCGATCATCTGGACGCCGTGTCACGATCCCACCGACGCCACCCTCCATGCCTTTTCCATTTGAGCGCGCCGCCTGTACGCTGGTCCCGGAAACGACGTACCGGACCAGCCGCACCGCGTCCCCCGTCCGCGTCTGTGTCATTGACCTGGGGACCAACTCGTTTCACGCGATTATCGTCGATGCCCACCCGAACGGCAGCTATCAGGTGGTCGACCGCCTGAAAGAGATGGTGCGGCTCGGCCAGCATGGGCTCGACGCCAACCGGCTCCCGGACGCGGCAATGGATCGGGGCATAAAGGCCCTTGAGCGCATCAAGCTGCTGGCCGAGGGATGGGATGTGCGGGAGTACCTCTCGTTTGCCACGAGTGCCATCCGGGAAGCGGTAAACGGAGGGGCTTTCATCCAGCGGGCCCGCGAACAGCTGGGGCTCCGAATCCGGCCCATCAGCGGCAAACGGGAGGCGCAGCTCATCTTTCAGGGCGTCAGCCGGACCCAGGAGTTCGGCGAGCCGAGCCTGCTGGTGGACATCGGCGGCGGCTCCGTCGAGTTTATCGTCGTGGACAACGACACGGACGTGTTCGACGTCAGCCTGAAGCTGGGGGCGGCCCGCATGACTGAGCGCTTTGTCTCGACGGACCCGATGTCGGAGGACGAGCAGGCGCAGCTGCGGGCGCATTTCAAAGGGGCCCTCGCGGACGTGCTGGCGGCCTGTCGGGAGCACGGCGTCAACACAATCGTCGGGTCGTCGGGCACCATGAAAAGCCTTGCCCGGATGGCTCGACAAGAGTTTGGGGACTCCGGCCGATCGGTCTTCCAGCAGGCGTTTTCGGTCGAAAACATCCGGACGGCCCTCCGATGGGTCATGCAGGCTTCCGCCCCCGAACGAGAGGCGCATTCGGCCATCGAGCCGAAGCGGGTCGATCAGATCGGGGCGGGGGCCGTCTTGCTCGACACGATCTGTGCCGGGCTTCCGTCCGTGCAGTCGGTCAAGGTGTCGCCCAATGCGCTTCGGGAGGGCATGGTCGTTCACTTCATCGACACGAACTACGGCCGGCTCCGACAGGTGGCGTCGTTTCGGGATCCCCGGCGGCGGAGCGTTCACGAGATGGCGTACCGGTTCCAGTGGGAGGAAAATCACGCGCAGCACGTCGCGGCCACGGCGACCTTTCTGTTCGACGTGTGCCGCCCGCTGTACGACGGCCCGGACGCCGACGCGGAGTTGCTGGAATACGCCGCCCTTCTCCACGATCTGGGCTATCTGATTACGCACGACGAGCATAACGAACACTCCCGCTACCTCATCGAGCACGCGGATCTTCAGGGGTTTCAGCCCGAAGAAGTGGCGATCATGGCCCTGGCGGCCCACTACCATCGCGGTCCCTTCCCGGACCCGTCCCACGAGCATTTCGGGCGCGTGTCGTCGGCCCAGCAACAACGGGTGCGCCAGCTGGCCGGGCTGCTGCGCGTGGCGGAGGGGCTGGACCGGAGTCATTTCCAGAATGTCGTGGCCCTGCGGGCGCGGCTGAGCGAGACGGCGCTCCACCTCTTTCTGTCGACGAAGGGGGATCCGCAGCTGGAAGTGTGGGCCGCGCAGGAGCAGGGCGGGCTCTTCGAAGCGGCGTTCGACCGGTCCCTGCACGTAGAGCCCACGGAGATTTCTGCCGATACCAACGGCGAGGTCCCCTCCGTGAACGGCCGCCCGGCGCGAACAGAAGGGTAGCTAAGTAGGTCAAGGGAAAAACGTTAGCCACGCATCCGAAAAACCCCAAGCAGTCATCCCGCACACCGACGGCTGTCGGTGATCTTTTCGCCTCGGGCGGTGCTCACTATCGGAAAGATCCTGATCCCGACCGCCGTCGGGAGACGTGCTCACGAAGGGTTTTTCGGATGCGAGAAGAATAATGTACTTTCTCGGGTCTACTTAGGTTGGCGGATCGGGCCGTCTGGACGAGAACCGTCCGCTCCTCTCATGCCAGACGTCCGGGGAAAGTGGCGATGACAGCCCCGTTTGGGGAGATATTTCAATTCATGCACGATTAACCGCCCCGAATCTTGCCCCTACGTCGGTGGCGCGTTACTTTGCGCGTTGTGAATCCCCTGTAGCCCGCGCCTTTTGTGCGGGTCTACCGGCCTTCGGTGGGCCGGGCAGATCCGGTGGACGGCAGAGATCGGCCCGCATGGGCTCCGCACCGGTCGGGCTACGCAGTAGCACCGGCCTTCGATCTGGAACTCGTCCGGCCTAGTGCAGCGTCAACCAGTATGGGTTTAAGCGAACTCAAAATCCCGGAAACTCAGCACGTCAT
>JBDGQM010000259.1:0-10244 GCA_042219065.1 Salinibacter sp.
TATCTTCCGAGAAGTATTTTATGGTATGCAATACGTGAAAAGTGGTGCGTAAAAAAGTTATTCGGCGCGCAGTATCCTCCAGTTTCAGGATTTTTATGCGCCTATTTCCAGTGATGCGAAATACGTAACACGAAATACGCAATACGAAATACGCAACACGAAATACTCCTATACCAATCTCATGTCTCGCCTCATCGAGGTGTCTACCACGGACCAGGTCCAAACCGTTCGTCTCGACCGCCCCGACAAGCGGAATGCCCTCAACAGCGCCCTCGTCTCGGACCTGAAAGCGGCCCTTGAGGAGGCGGACGCCCGGGACGATCTCCGCGCCATTGTGCTCACGGGCGCGGGATCTGCCTTCTCCGCCGGGGCCGACCTGTCGTCGCTCAAAGCCATGCGGGAGGCCGGACCCACAGAGAATCAACAGGATTCCCGCCACCTCGCGGCGCTGTTTCGCCAGATTTATCAGCACTCGACGCCCGTTATTGCAGAGGTCAATGGCCCCGCCATCGGGGGCGGGTGCGGGCTGGCCACCGTCTGCGACTTTGCGTACGCGGCGGAGGGGGCGACGCTCGGGTTCACCGAGGTCCGGATTGGCTTCGTCCCGGCCATCGTCATGGTGTTTTTGCGGCGGAAACTGGGGGAGACCCGGGCGCGGGACCTGCTGTTGCGGGGGCGTCTCGTCGACGCCGAGACCGCCGTGGACCTCGGACTGGTGACGCGGGCGGTGCCGAGCGACGAACTGTCGGCGGCGGTCGAGGACCTGGCCCACGAACTCGCCCGGGAGACGAGTGGCTCCGCGGTCGCCCTCACGAAGCAGATGCTGGCGCGGGTCCCGGGGATGGGGCTGGACGAGGCCCTCGACTACGCCGTGCAGATGAATGCCTTCGCGCGGGGCACCGAGGACTGCCGGGCCGGCATCGATGCGTTCCTCAACGACGACGATCCGCCGTGGAAGGCGGAGAAATGAGCGGGCGTCGAGACCGTTCTTAGAGGTGTTGCGGGTGCTTGGCCTTTAATCAGCGGTCGCACTTCGATGCTGTGAGTTGACCAAGGAGACGCTGCCTTAACGGCGACGACCGGGGACGGCGGACCGCCGATAAACGCCGAGAAACGGCCGTCCGCGGTCCGCCGTCGGCTGTCTTCCCACGGGGGCACAGCTCTGAGATTCCAACTCACAGACTTGAAATGCCACCTAATCAGCGAACCTGTCGAGTCCGCCCGGGCCAGAGCCGAATGGGGCATGGATACATCGTGCCCGACGGGAGTACTCATGGTACGGCAAAAGGCTCAGACGCGAGTGCGAGCACAGCGACGTCGTGCCGGAACCGACGGGCCTTTTCGCCCCAACGGCTACACGATTTTTACGCGCAGTGGTATCAACTCTGGCCATGGGCTGTTACATTGCGTAGCGTAATGCCAGACCACCGATCCGCCACTGCACTATCTGAAAAGCATTCCTAAAGTTATGGGCAAAAACGTAGCAGAAAAACTGATTGAAAGCCATCTTGCCGACGGAGGCGCAACGGTGGACAACATCGAGGTCGGAGAGGAAATCGATCTCGAAATGGACCAGACCCTCACCCAGGACGCCACCGGAACCATGGTGATGCTGGAGTTTGAGGCCATGGGGATTCCCCGTGTTCAGACCGAGCTCTCGGCACAGTATGTCGACCACAACCTCATCCAGTCCGACTTCAAGAACCCGGACGACCACCTCTTTCTGCGGAGCGCCTGCAAGAAGTACGGCGTGTGGTACAGTCGTCCCGGAAACGGCGTGAGCCACCCGGTGCACCAGGAGCGGTTTGGTGAGCCGGGCAAGACGCTGATTGGATCGGACAGCCACTCGCCCGCCGCGGGCGCCATCGGCATGCTTGCCATTGGGGCCGGGGGGCTCGACGTGGCCATGGCCATGGCCGGCAAGCCGTACACGATCAACATGCCGGAGGTGTGGGGCGTGAAGCTCACCGGCGAGCTGCCGGATTGGGTCAGCGCGAAGGATGTGATCCTGACGATGCTAGAGCGCCACGACGTGGACGGCGGCGTGGGACAAGTCATTGAGTACTACGGGCCGGGCCTCGACGACCTGAGCTGCATGGACCGGCACGTCATCGCGAACATGGGCACGGAGCTGGGCGCCACCAGCACTGTCTTCCCGGCCGACGAGGAGGTGCGGGAGTTCCTCCGTCGTCAGGGGCGCGAGGACGCGTTCCGCGAGATTCGGGCCGACGAGGACGCCGACTACGACGAGCATGAGGAGATCAACCTCTCTGAGCTGGAGCCGAAGATTGCCAAGCCCAGCAGTCCGGGCAACGTGGTGCCGGTGCGTGAGGTGGAGGGCCAGGAGATCTACCAGAGCTACGTCGGCTCCTCCGCCAACCCCGGCTTCCGTGACTTTGCCAGCGCCGCCGAAATCGTGGACGACTACCAGGTGCACGACCGCGTGTCGTTCGACGTGAATCCCACGTCGCGCCAGATTCTGGAGAACCTGATGAACACGGGCCACCTTCAGATGCTCACCCGAGCGGGCGCCCGGATCCACCAGGCCGGCTGCAACGGCTGCATTGGCATGGGGCAGGCCCCGGCCACCGGACAGATCTCGGTGCGCACGGTGCCGCGCAACTTCCCCGGCCGCTCCGGCACCAAGGAGGACGCGGTGTACCTCGTCAGTCCCGAGACGGCGGCCGCCTCGGCCCTGACCGGCGAGATTACCGACCCGCGCGACCTGGCGGACCTCTACGACATGGAGTACCCCGACGCCGAGACGCCGGACGACATTAGCATTAATACCGACCAGCTCGTGGAGCCGCCGTCGGCGGACGAAGCGAAAACGATGGAGCTGGAGAAGGGGCCGAACGTCGTGTCGCTGCCCGAATTTGAGCAGCTCCGCGACTCGTTCGACCTGCCGGTGCTCCTCAAGGTGGGGGATGACATCTCGACGGACGAGATCATGCCGGCGGGGTCCCGCATCCTCCCCTACCGCTCCAATATTCCGAAGATCTCGGAGTTTGTCTTCGAGCAGGTCGACGAGAGCTTCTTCGACCGCGCCATGGAGCATCAGGACAACGGCTTCGCCGTGGTGGGCGGCACAAACTACGGGCAGGGCTCCAGCCGCGAGCACGCCGCTATCGCGCCGCGGTGGCTGGGAACGCGGGTCAAGATTGCCAAGAGCTACGCCCGGATCCACCGCCAGAACCTGGCGAACTTCGGCATCCTGCCGCTCCTGTTCAAGGACGACGAGTCCTACGACAGCATCGAGCAGGGCGACACGCTCCAGTTCCGCAACCTGCGCGATCAGGTGCGGGCCGGGACCGACGTGGAGCTCACCAACGCCGACAAGGACGAGACCTACGTCGTGGAGCACGACCTGTCGGAGCGAGAGCTTGAGATGGTGCTCGAAGGCAGCCAGATCAGCGTCGTGAAGCAGGAGTTTGCCGACGTTGAGGCGTAACGGTGCGCAGAGCTGAACACTGCCGAACGGGGAAGCCACTGCCGGCTTCCCCGTTCCGTATTTGGGACGCGCTGCTGTCGACTCTCTGGCGACCGGCCGGACGTTGAACATGGACCCTGCTACTCCCGATCTGCCCCGACCGTTCTACGACGAGTGGTCCCGGTCGCGAGCCCCCGCGGCCCAGGCGCTCTGGCACTGGCACGGGGCCCTCACGGAGCCGACGGTGCCGTCCGGGGCCCCGGTCGATTCGTTTTTCGACGCGGAGCGGGGCCGGGCCGAAGCGGGAGAGCCGCTCCGCCTGATGCCGGAGGACACGTGGACCGCGGCCTACGAGGCCTGCGAGACCCACGACCTCAACTACCAGTGGCTGGGGGCGCAGGTCGAGGCGGCGCGTCTTTACTCCGGGACCATGCGCTTCGACCAGGCCGACGAGATGGAGACCTTCGTGCGGCTCTGGGCGCTCCCCCACGCGCGGCTTCTGGCCGAGCTTGCGGACCTGACCAATTCCGTCCAGATCGGGTGGGTCGACGAGCTGGCCCGCGGGTTCTTCTATCTGGCGCGTCTGGTCTCGCTGCCGGCCGACCTGGCAAAGGACCGCCTGTTCGTGCCGCTGGAGGAGTTGCGTCAGTACGACGTGTCGGTCGATCAACTCCGATCGGGGCCGGCCACCGAAGCGGTGCAGCGACTGCTCTGGACGCAGAGCGTCCGGGTCCGCGACGCCCTCCAGCGCGGCCGCTCGCTCGTCAACGACCTGTCCATCCGACAGCGCTACGCGCTGCGATGGTACTGGCACGGCGCCCTCGCCCTGATCGACGAGCTGGACCGGCGCGATTTTGATCTGTGGTCGGAGTCGATCGCCCTATCGCCCGTCCGTCGCGCCGAGGTGTACCTGCTTGCACTCTTCGGGCAATCGTAGCGCCCGGCGCCGCGCCTTTTCGTGTTCTGCTCACGCCAACGATTCGTTCTCATGACCACGTACAAGGAGGCCGGCGTCGACGTGGACGCCGGGGACGAAGCAGTGGACCGCATCCGCTCGACGGTGCGGGAGACGTTCACGCCCGGCGTCCTGGCCGACATTGGGGCCTTCGGGTCTTTCTTTGAGCTCGACGTGGGCGACCTGGAGCGGCCAGTGCTGGTCTCGTCCATCGACGGGGTGGGGACGAAGCTGAAGGTTGCCGCGCGGGCGGACCGATACGACACCGTGGGCCAGGACCTCGTCAACCACTGCGTAAACGACATCGCCGTCTGCGGGGCCGAGCCGCTGTACTTTCTGGACTATTACGGCGTCGGGGCGCTGGACCCGGACACGGTGGCGTCGGTCGTGAATGGGTTTTCCACGGCCTGCACGGCGAACGACTGCGCACTGGTCGGCGGCGAGATTGCCGAGATGCCGGACGTGTACGCCGAGGAGGACTTCGATCTAATGGGGACGATCGTGGGCGTGGTGGACAAAGCCGACATCCTGCAGGGGGAGGACATCGCACCGGGCGACGTCCTGCTGGGGCTTCCGTCCACCGGCATCCACACCAACGGGTACACCCTGGCGCGGACCGTGCTGTTCGACACGTATTCGGTCGACGACTGCCCGTCCGAACTGGGCGGTGCGTCGATCGGGGAAGCGCTTCTACGCGTGCACCGATCCTACCTCGATCCCATTCGGTCGCTCACAGAGGCCGATCTCGCGACGGGGCTGGTCCACGTCACCGGCGGGGGGCTGCCCGGCAATCTCCAGCGGGTGATTCCGGACGGGTGCGAGGCCGTCGTCGACTACGATGCGTGGGAGCGCCCGGCCCTCTTCTCGCTCATTCAGTCGGTGGGGGACGTCCCGGAGGCCGACATGCGACGGACCTTCAACCTCGGGATGGGGCTCGTGGCCATCGTGCGGGACGCGGAGGTGGACGCGGCCGTCGAACGGCTAGAGGCTGTCGGCGAGGCGCCGGTTCGCATCGGACAGGTGGAGCGTACGGGGGCGGATTCGGGAACGGCCGAGTAGGGGGTGAACAGGGGGGCAGCACCCCGTTCGAGGCGTAACCCCATCGGAACATTCGACCGGAACCAGAGGGTACGAAGCAGCCCTTGAGTTAGGGGGCGGGAAGATACTGACCCGAAGGGCGTCCGGGCGTCGGCTTTCGCGCCGATCATTCCGTCACTGCCGTTGAATTGCAACTAGGTGTCGCCATGTGGTCGCTTATCCTGATTCTCCTGATCAGCTATTTTCTCGGTTCCATCCCGGGCGCGCTGTGGTCGAGCAAGGCGCTTCACGGGGTGGACATCCGAAACTACGGGAGCCATAACTGCGGGGCCACCAATGCCTTTCGGGTGGTGGGCTGGCAGGCGGGCGCATTGGCCACGGTGGTAGATTTTGGGAAGGGACTGGTGGCGGCAGGGGTCGTGGCGCCGGGGGTTCGAATCGATCCCCTTCCGGCGCTCGGCGTCTTTGGATGGGATGCGGGCGTGGTCATTGGCCTGATCGCCGGAATTATGGCCGTCGTGGGGCATATGTATCCCATTTTCGCCCGGTTTGCGGGGGGGAAAGGCGTCAACACGGCGGCCGGAATGCTGTTTGCCCTCACGCCCCTCACCATGGCCCTCACGCTCGGGGTGTTCGCCGTCGTGCTTTTGTCCTGGCGGTACGTATCGCTGGCCTCCATCACGTCGGCTGTGTCCTTCCCGATTCTCGAGGCGCTCCGCCGGTATGCGTTCGGGGTCGACCTCTACCCGAGCATCCTAATTTTCGGAAGCCTGCTGGCCCTGTCCATCGTCGTGGCGCACCGGTCCAACATCCGGCGTCTGCTCAATGGGACCGAGAGCCAGATCAGTTCCTTCGAGCCGGCTCAGGGCATGCTGGGGCGCGGCGAATTGTAAAAAAGCATTGACATCACACATCGGATATTTCCCAGACGACGACCCACCATGCCCGCGTCCATTACCCTCTTCGGGGCCGGAAGCTGGGGCACGGCCCTTGCGGCTCACCTGGCCAATCAGGATCGCGACGTCACCCTCTGGGCCCGACGCGACGACGCCGTGGCCCAGATGCGTCAGACCCATCACAATCCCACCTACCTGCCCGAGGTGCAGATTCCGGAGTCTGTCAACCTCACGTCGGACCTGGAGACGGCCGCCGAGGCAACCTCATTGTGGGCGATTGCGGTGCCGTCCCAAAGCCTCCGCCGCGTGGCGGCCCGGCTCGACGCCCACGTGCGGCGCGGGCTCACCGTCGTGTCCCTGGCCAAGGGGATCGAGAACGAGACGCTCCAGACCATGTCCCAGGTGCTCGACGAAGAGCTTTCCGGGGTGTCCACCCAGAAGATCGGCGTGCTGTACGGGCCGAGCCACGCCGAGGAGGTGGCCTGCAGCCACCCGACCACCGTCGTCGCAGCGGCCCCGACGGAGCCGCGAGCCGAGTGGATCCAGGACGCGTTCATGACGGAGCGGCTGCGCGTCTACGTCAACACCGACGTGCAAGGGGTCGAGATCGGGGGCTCGGCCAAGAACGTGCTCGCGATTGCCGCGGGCATCAGCGACGGGGTGGGCTACGGCGAAAATGCGAAGGCGGCCCTCGTGACACGGGGCCTCGCAGAGATACGGCGGCTCGGGATCGCGATGGGCGCCTCGCCCAAGACGTTTGCGGGGCTCACCGGGATCGGGGATGTCGTTGTGACCTGCATGAGTGATCACAGCCGCAATCGGTACCTCGGGGAGCAGATCGGCCGGGGCGAGTCGCTGGACGACATTCAGGCGGACATGGACATGGTGGCGGAAGGGGTGCGCACGACCCAGTCGGTGCGCAATCTTGCCCACAAGTACGAGGTGGAGATGCCCATCACGGAAGCGGTCCACGCCATTCTCTTTGAGGGCGAACGGCCGCAGGAAATGGTCGGCGAGCTAATGACCCGCTCGGCGAAGCGCGAGCTTTGGATTGGCGAGGCCGGCCAGAAGCAACCCATCTGAGCGGGGAATTAGAAAGATCCTACCCACGCACCGAAAACGCCCCTGGCCGTCCGCTCGTCATCAAACAGGTGGGAGCGCGGGGGGCGACGTGGGAGCTTCTCGCTCCTAGCAGTGATCATTGTCGAAACGATCCCGATCCCGGCGGTCGCGGGGGGCGTGTTCGCGAACGGTGTTCGGATGCGAGAAGATAACGTAGTGGTTCTCGGGGCTACCTCCCGATCCGTGCCGAAATCCTCAAAGATGACGCCTCTGGGTGTAGGCGTCCGGGCGCACATGGGTGTGAGAGAAAAACGCCCGTACGCCCATACTCAACCCCGTACCGCCAGAGCATCCTCGTTCGAGGTCGGTGCACTCCGTTCACGAAGTGCCTCACGCATCGGTAGGACTTGACGGGGGCCGTCGTCTCTACGGACTGGACGGGGACGCTCCGTCGCTGGGTGGCACGAAGTAACGGGGGCAACATTCACATTCGCTGCTCGACAATGTCTTTACGCACCGGTATGACCCGTCGAGAGCTGGAGCAGCTTGTGGGGTTGGGCGAAGGAATCAGTCTCGAGTTTAAGCGTCGCGTGCCGCAGCCGCAGCGCATCGCGAAAGAAATCGTTGCGCTGACCAACACGAACGGCGGGCGCATTGTCCTGGGGGTCGACGACGACGGCAGCATCCAGGGCATCGATCATGCGTCGGAAGAAAAGTTTCTGCTCCGACAGGCCGTGGACGCCCACTGCCGGCCCGTCGTGGAGTACCGAACTGAGCGGGTCGTCGTGGAGCCCCGGTGCGACGTGCTGGTGGTTACCATCGAGGAGAGCGACACCAAGCCCCACCGGGTGGTGGTGGACGATGAGGCGGCCGGGAAGGCCGGCGCGGCCTATGTGCGGGTGGAGGCGAAGAGCGTGGAAGCCAGTGAGGAGACGATCCGAGAGATGAAGGAGGAAGAAGGTCGGGACGGCGTTACCTTCGAATTCGGGGAGACCGAGTCGCTCCTCATGCGCTACCTGGACGATTACGGGCGCATCTCAGTCTCCCAGTTGTCCCAGCTCGCGGACATCTCCCCGGAGCGGGCCTCCCAGACCCTCCTCCGGCTCACGAAGGCCGACCTTCTCCATCTCCATCCCGACGAGGACGGCGACTACTTTACTTTGAACTACTGAGATGGACCCTGGAAAGACGCTGGGGTCGCCCGTTCTATTTCTGTTATTGCAAGTAAAAATCCAACGCGCTCCGCCCACCAGTGGCAGGTGCAGTGCAGTCTCGTCTCATCAGGGGAAAAGTGTGGTGCCGGAGGCATGAGTGGCGGGAGTTTGTTCGGATTCGGGGCTAATACCTACTTACCGGACAGTTTTGGATTCCGTCCCGAAAAATCCCTTGGCTCGTCATTCCGCACACCGACGGCCGTCGGTGATCTTTTTGGGCGAGGCACCGCCGAGTCCGGGGAGATCCGCGAAGGCGTTCGGGATGACGTGCCTGAAATCCGGGATTTTTCGGGACATCGGCTGATCTGCCGTGAAAACTGTCCGGTAGCTAGGGCTAATACTTCTGGTATCCGAACGGCTGAGGGCCTGTTAAGACTAGCGCCCGCGGGACGCCGGACAGATCGTTAACGCCTCCGAAACGCCTGCCCACCGCTGTTGTATCTCCGAAAACGTGTGAGTAAACTATGTGTGCGCCGACAAGCTCCGTTATTGAACCACCCTAATGCCCGTTACCGAGACGATCCCGCTCCACGAGACCGCGCGCAAGCGGTACCTCAACTACGCCCTCTCCGTCATCACCAGCCGGGCCCTGCCGGACATCCGTGACGGCCTCAAGCCGGTGCAGCGGCGCATCCTGTACGCGATGTTCGACAGCCTGAACCTGTACCCGGACAAGCGGCACCGGAAGAGCGCCACCGTCGTGGGCGAAACGATGGGGAAGTATCACCCGCACGGCGACAAGGCCATTTACGATGCCATGGTGCGGATGGCCCAGTCCTTTTCGCTGCGGGCGCCGCTGGTGGACGGACACGGCAACTTCGGCTCCATCGACGGCGACAACGCCGCGGCGATGCGCTACACGGAGGCCAAGCTCCGGCCGCTCGCGATGGAGATGCTGGAAGGGCTTCGTGACGAGACGGTCGACTACCGCGACAACTTTGACGGCACGCTGGAGGAGCCGGTGGTGCTGCCCTCGCGGGTGCCCACCCTGCTGGTGAACGGGGCGAGCGGCATCGCGGTGGGCATGGCCACGAACATCCCGCCGCACAATCTGGGCGAGGTGGTGGACGCGGCCCTCCACATGATTGAGGAGCCCGATGTGGACACGCCCACCCTCGTCCGCGAGCACATTCAGGGGCCGGACTTCCCCACCGGGGGGCGGATCCTGAATACGAGGGAGGAGCTGGCGGAGATGTACGAGACGGGCTCCGGGACGATCGAGATGCGGGGCGCGTACCGGACGAAGGGGAAGACGCGCGCCATCATCGAGTCGGTGCCCTACGGCGTGGACAAGAGCAAGATCGTCGAAGAGATTGCCGACCACATCGCCGAGGAGAACGTCCCGCAGCTCTCCAACGTGCGCGACGAGTCGACCGACGACGTGCGCATCGTGCTGGAGCTGAAGCGCGGCTCCGACACGGAGGCCGCCCTCGCGTACCTCTACAAGCACACGAAGCTGCAGAAGCGATTCCACGTCAACCTCACGTGCCTCGTCCCCACCGACGAGGAAGACGTGAAGGAGCCCCGGCAGGTCGATCTCCGCAGCATCCTGCGCCACTTCCTCGACTTCCGGCTGGAGGTGGTGACGCGGCGCCTCCGGAACGAGCTGGGGGAGCTGGAGGCCCGGATCCACATCCTGGAGGGCTTCG
>JBDGQM010000026.1:0-3611 GCA_042219065.1 Salinibacter sp.
ACGCTCACGGACGCGCCCTTCGACGATCAACGCAGCACCCACCGCGCCGTCGTGTCGCTCATGCTGAACACGAGTCCCGTTCAGCCCGGCCTGCTCCTAGGCACCGGCCTCGATCCGCTCTTCGAAGACGGACAGATCGTATTCGTCGGGGGCCTGACGCTTTCGTTCTCCCAAGGACGCTGACTCCGGATTCCGGCCGCGCCTTCTCTGGGACCTAACGGTCGCCCGTCTCCCGGCAGACGTGCGTGCAGTGGCACTCGGCCGGGGGCAGAAACGTTGCGGCGCCGATTTTTGTAGCCATGTGCAACTTGTGGCTGCAGATCGTCTCGGCCGCCGCGACGCCCTGCCTTCTTCCTTCCGTCCCGGGCCGGCACCACCTCGCTCCAATTCGTTCTCGTCCTGTCCCTGGAGAACAGGCCGCACCTCGGCCGCTGCGCTTCGTACTGGATCGGCCAGAGCAGCCGTCTCTGGCCACGCACGTCTCGTGGACATATTGTTCTCAACAATCATGGATACCGCATCTCCCTCGCCGTTTTCGTTTCGGCCCAGTAAACGGACCGCGCTTGCCCTTCTCACGGGGCTCGGGGCCATACTGGCGGGCATCATTCTGTTCGACATCTATCAGGACTGGATTCCGGAGGGCAAGCCGCTCTGGTCCACCCTCGCGGAAAATGGGGTGCCCCTTTTCTTCGCCCTCGCCGTGCCCCTGGCGGCCTGGCGGCTGGCGCGCTCCGAACAGGGCGAATCGTATTTGGCCGAGGCCACGAAATGGGCGGTGCTGGGGTGCGGGACCACGCTTTTGATCGCCGGCCTGGCCCTCGGCTTCCAAATCGTACAGGGAGAAATCAAACCGCTCATCTTCGTCGCTCAGCTCACGGCGGCGGGGGCCCTCGTGGGACTTCTGATCGGGTACAGCCGGGTCCGGATGCGTCAGGTGCAGGACCGCGCCCCCACCCCCTCCGACCGGTCGCCGATCGTCGTGTCAATCAGACAGATGGGCGGCGGCCCGCGGGCGGCGCTCGCTGTGCTCGTCGCCATCGGGCTTGCGCTCATGGGGGCCATTCTGTTCGACGTGTACCAGGACTGGATGCTGGAGGGAAAGGCGCTCTGGTCGACGCTCGTGGAGAACCTCATTCCGCTGTCCCTCGCCGGCATGATTCCCCTCGTGGGCTGGCAGCTGGCCCGCGCCCGCCGGCGAGACCTGTACGTGACGAAGGCCGCCACGTGGACGCTCGTCGGGGCCGGAAGCACCCTCATCGTCTCCAGCATCGTCCTCGGCTTTCAGCTCTTCCAGGGCCAGCTGAAGCCGTGGATCATCATCACGCAACTGACGACCGTCGGCGGCCTGGCCGGGCTGTTCATTGGATACAACGTCGCCCGTGTGCGGGAGACGCGCCGTCAGCTTCAGAGGCGAGACGCCCGCCTGCGCGGTCTCGTCAACAGCGTGCCGGGCGGCGTCTTCCAGTTCGAGGTGGCGCCCGATGGGACCTACGAGATTCCATTCATCAGCGACACCACCCGACGGCTGCTCGGCGTCTCGGCCGACACCTCCGACGCGTACGCTCATTTTCTCGACGGCGTCCCCTCGGCCTACCGGAAGAAGGCGCGGGCCTCCCTCCAGTCGGCCATCGAGGAGGCGGCGGCGTGGAACGTGGAACTGCCCTTTGAACAGCCGTCGGGGGAGCGGCGGTGGATCCACATTCGGTCGAGCCCGGAGCGGCAAGAGGACCGGCTGGTCTTCCACGGCATCGTCACCGACATCACGGACCGGAAAGAGCGCGAGCGTCAGCTCGACGCGGTCTTCAACAAGACCTTTCAGTTTACGGGGCTGATGGACCCGGACGGGACCTTGCTCCGCGCCAACGATACGGCCCTGGAGTTTGGCGGCATCGAGGAGGCCGATGTGCTCGGCCGCCCGATCTGGGAGTCCTACTGGTTCCAGGGCGACCCGTCGAAGCAAAAGCGGCTCCGGGAGGCGGTCGCGGAGGCGGCCAACGGCACCTTTGTGCGCTACGAGGTGGAGGTGCAGGGCGCGGAGGGTATGCGGATGATCGACTTCTCGATCCGGCCCGTTACCGACGAGCACGGCGAGGTGGTGCTCCTCATTCCGGAGGGCCGCGACATCACGGAGCGAAAGAAGCGGGAGCAGGCCCTGCAGGACGAGCGCGACCGGTTCGAGACCCTCTTCGAGAGCCTTCCGACCCCAGTCGTGCGCTGCGTGGTGGAGGAGCGCGGCGTCCTCGTTGCGGACGTCAATCAGGCCTTCGAAGACACATTCGGCCTGGCGGCGCCCACCGCCGAGGGCAGAGACGTGAACGAGCTTCTGGTGCCGGCGGAGCACCGTGAGGAGGCCGTTCAGCTTGATCAGCGTGTCCTGGAGGAGGGTCACTTTCAGACGGAGGTGCGACGGGAGGCGGCCGACGGGCTCCGGGACTTTCAACTGCAGGTGGCCCGGCGAGACGCGAGCGGGGGGCCGCCGGAAATTTACGCCATCTACGCCGACATCACCGAGCAGAAGAAGCGGGAGCGACGGCTCGACGCCATCTTCAATCAGACGTTCCAGTACACCGGGCTCCTGACGCCCGACGGGACGGTGCTCAAGGTCAACGACACGGCCCTGCAGTTTGGGGGCATCGAGGCAGAGGACGTCGTTGGAAAGCCGCTCTGGGAGACGCCCTGGGCTCAGGCGGGGCCGGAGACGCAAGAGCGGGTTCAGGCCGGCGTGCAGCGGGCCGCCGAGGGCGAGTTTGTGCGGCAGGAACTGGAGATCAAAGGCGCCGACGAAACGCGCGTCGTCGACTTCTCCATTCGGCCCGTGACCGACGCGGACGGTGCGGTGACGCTCCTGATTCCGGAAGCCCGCGACATCACCGAGCGGAAAGAGTACGAGGAAGAACTTAAGGCGGCGAAGGAGAAGGCCGAGGAGTCGAGCCGCCTGAAGTCGGCGCTGCTCGCGAACATGAGCCACGAAATTCGCACGCCGCTCACCCCCATCAACGGATTTGCCGAGAGCCTGGCGGAGCAACTGTCGGGACCCGAGGCGAAGCTGGCCCAGCGGATCCGAAAAAGCGGGCAGCGCCTTCAGGAGACGATCGACTCGGTGCTGGAGCTGTCGCAGCTGGAGGCCGGCACGCGGAAGCTGTCGCGCGAGGTGGTTGATCTCCGGCGCGCCGCCGAAGAGGCCCTCGACGTGCTCGGGGCGCAGGCCCAGGAGGAAGGCGTGTCGCTCGAGACGGATCTTCCCCCGACCGCAATCGAGGCGCAGGGGAACGAGCAGGCGCTGCGCCGCATCACGGAGAATCTGGTGGAGAACGCGATCAAGTTCACCCCGGGCGACGGGCAGGTCTCCGTGCGCGTGGACCGGACCGACGAGGAGGCGCTCCTGGAGGTTGCGGACACCGGCATCGGCATCGACGAGGAGGCCGTGCCGGACGTCTTTGAGGCATTCCGCCAGGAGTCGGAGGGCTTCGACCGGGAATTTGAGGGCACGGGGCTGGGCCTGTCGATTGTCCAGCGGCTGACCGACGCGCTGGATGGCGACATTGAGGTGGAGACGGAGAAGGGCGAAGGCACTTGCTTCCGGATCCGGCTGCCGGCGGGGGACAGACTGG
>JBDGQM010000026.1:3711-6614 GCA_042219065.1 Salinibacter sp.
CGGTACTTCGACACCGTGCGCCGGGCAATCTTGAAGCCCTTCTCCTCCAGCTTGTCGGCCAGGTCGGAGTCCGACATCGGGTCGGTCTTGTCCTCCGCGTCCACGATGCGCTGGAGCTCCGCCTTCACTTCCTTGTTCGACACTTCCTCCCCGTCGACCGTCTCCAGCCCCTCGGAGAAGAAGTATTTCAGCTCGTAGACGCCCCACTCGGTCTGCACGTACTTGCCGTTCACCACGCGGCTGACGGTGGAGATGTCCATGTCGATGATCTCCGCCACGTCCTTGAGGATCATGGGCTTGAGGTTGCCCTCCCCGTAGCGGAAGAAGTCCTCCTGGAGCTGCACGATGGCGTCCATCACCAGGTACATGGTGTGCCGCCGCTGATTGATCGAATCGATGAACCACTGGGCCGAGCTGAATTTGTCCTTCAGAAACTCCTCGGTCTCCTCGTCCACCTCGTCGGCGTCGTCCGACTTCTTCTGCGCCTTGAGCTTCTCAAGCATCTTGCGGTAGTGGCGCGAGACGTGAAGGTCGGGGGCGTTGCGGCCGTTGAGGGTAATCACGAACTCCCCGTCCACGTACCGCACCGTGAAATCGGGCGTGATGTAGTTGGTCTCCTCCGAAAACTCGCCCTCGCCCGGCTTCGGGTCGAGGCGCTCCCGAATCAGGTCGAAGGCCGTCTTCAGCTCCCGCTCGTCCACGCCGAGCCGCGTGGTGAGCTTGTCGAAGTGCTTTTTCTTGAACTTCTCGTACTCGTCTTCGAGCATGGCGATGGCCGTGCCGCGGCCGTCCACGTCCTCGGGCATGCGGTAGAGCTGGAGCAGAAGGCACTCCTGCAGGTCCCGCGCGGCGATGCCGGCCGGATCGAGCGACTGAACCTGCCGCAAAACGCGCTCCACGTCGTCCTCCTGAATCTCAATGCCGTGGTTGAAGAGAATGTCGTCGAGGATGGAGTCGATCTCCCGCTTCAGGTAGCCGTCCTCGTCGATGGAGCCGATGATCTGGTCGGCAATAATCTCGTCGGTCTCGTCGAGGTTCAGGAACGAGATCTGCTCCTGCAGCTGCTCGGCGAGGGACTGATCCGCGGGCATGGGCCGATCCCGGTCGTCCTCGTCGCCCCGGTAGCCGGGCTGGGCGTTGTAGCCGTACATGTCGTCGGTATTGTTGAGGAGGTCCTCCACGTCAAAGTCCTCCTCCTCGTCCTCAGTCTCCAACTCGTTTTCCATCTCCTCCGCGGTCGCGTCGAGCTCGTCTTCCTCTCGCTGCTGCTCCTCGCTCTGGCCCTCTTCGAGAAGCGGATTCTCTTCGAGCTCGTCTTCGATGCGCTGCTCCAGCTCAAAGGTATCCAGCTGCAGCAGCTTGATGTACTGGATCTGCTGCGGGGAAAGCTTCTGTTGGAGCTCCTGTTCTTGTTTAAGCTCGAGCATAGGACAGACGCGATCGGCCTCGTTCGAAGAACGCTGAGAGGTTCGACGACAGGTTCGTTCGTCCCACGTGCAACGTTTGGACCGTAGAACCTGCCGGGCAGGGCAAGATCCATTCCGTGTCGTGTGATTTCTGTTACGAGGGGTCCGACCGAAAGTTTACACGACCGAACGGGCGCCCGTCGACGCCCAACACACAGTGCCCACACATGAAACCCTCTGCGCCGTCCCTGCTTGAACGAAGCAGCACTCTTGTTTTCCTCCCAGCGACCAGCCCCGCTTCGTTCATGAGCACCCCCCGATCCGACGCCCTCGACCCGGAGGCCGACCGCTCGGAGACCGACGTCGAAAAGCTCCTGCGCCCGCAGTCGCTCGACGAGTTCGTCGGGCAGGAGAAGACCAAGGAGAACCTGAACGTGTTCATGACGGCGGCGCTGCAGCGGGGAGAGACGCTCGACCACGTGCTGCTCTCGGGGCCGCCCGGCCTCGGCAAGACGACGCTTGCCACCATCATCGCCAACGAGATGGGCGCGCGCATCCGGACCTCCAGCGGGCCCGTCCTCGAAAAGCCGGCCGACATTGCCGGGGTGCTCACGAACCTGGAGGAGGGGGACCTCTTGTTCATTGACGAGATTCACCGCCTCAGCCCCGTCGTGGAGGAGTACCTCTACTCGGCCATGGAGGACTACCGCATCGACATCGTGATCGACGCCGGGCCCAACGCCCGCACGGTGCAAATCGACCTGCCGCCGTTCACCATGGTGGGGGCCACGACGCGAAAAGGCCTCCTCACCGCCCCGCTCCGCGCCCGCTTCGGGATCGACTTCCGCTTCGACTACTACACGGCGGAGCTCCTGCAGCAAATCACGCAGCGCTCGGCTCGCATTCTGGACGTGGACACGACCGCGGAGGGGGCCTACGAGATTGCGCGGCGCAGCCGGGGCACGCCCCGGGTGGCCAACCGGCTCCTCCGCCGCACCCGCGACTTTGCAGAGGTGGAGGGCGAGGGCTGCATTACGCAGGCCATTGCCGACCGCGCCCTCAATGCGCTCGACGTCGACGAGGAGGGCCTCGACGACATGGACGCGCGCATCCTGCTCACGCTCATCGACAACTTCGACGGTGGGCCGACGGGCCTCAAAAACCTCGCGGTGTCGGTGGGCGAAGAATCGGGGACGATTGAGGAAGTGTACGAGCCGTACCTCATCCAGGAGGGCTTTATGGAGCGCACGCCGCGGGGCCGGGTCGCCCTCCAGCGGGCGTACGACCACTTCGACCGGGCCTCGTCGCCGGACCAGGACCTGTTTGATCAGGAATGACGGGGGCCTGGAGGCTCTGGACGCATGGAGGCTTCGGACGATTGGAGGCTTCAGATGCCTGGGCAAAAACTGCCTTACCGAGCCGTGCAGAAATTCCTGAAGATAACGCCTCTGGGTGTGGGCGTTTGGGAGTGTGTGGGTGTGGGAGAAAGAACGCCCG
>JBDGQM010000260.1:0-10696 GCA_042219065.1 Salinibacter sp.
CGAGGTCGGCCTTCGAGGGAAAGTGGTAGTGGATGGCGGCCGTCGTCAGGTCCAGGTCCTCAGCAAGGTCTCCGTAACTGACGGCATTGTACCCCCGCTGTTGGATCCGGTCCTGAGCGAGGTCCAGGATACGATCGGCAGTCGCGGAGCCGTCGGTGGTGGCGGTGGAATCGGCTTGGCTCATTTTGTACTTACTGGTAGGTAAGCAATCCGTCAGATAAATGTATTGGAGGAGAGGGGAAAGGGTTCCAGGGGAACATCTGCCCGCGATCTGACCGCGCCCGGATCGGTCCGTTTTGCACACGGAACGAGACATTCACCAGGACCGGGGATCGTTTTGTTGTGGCCGTGGCTATCACACACGTCCGTTTGTCAGCATCAGCAGGGCCTCGCACGGCTCATGCCCCGTCCCACGACCGCGTCTCGTCTGCGCTCTGGACTGCTGTGGATGGGCGGGGCGGCGTTCTTTTTTAGCCTCATGACGCTTTTCATCAAGCTTGCGGGCCGTCGTTTGCCGAGTCAGCAAATCGTTCTGGTCCGGAGTGCGGTCACCCTGATCTACAGCTACGGAGCGATTCGGTGGGCCGGGGTGTCGCCGTGGGGAGAGCGGCGCGGGGTGCTCGTCCTGCGAGGGCTTTTCGGATTCGGGGCCATGATCTGTTTCTATCTCGCCCTCACGAAGCTGCCCCTCGCGGACACGACGGCCATCTTTTTCTCCAATCCGGTGCTCACGGCCCTCCTTGCGGCCATATTTCTCGACGAGCGACTCGGCCTGAGCGAGCTCTTCGGGGCCCTTCTCAGCTTTGCAGGCATCTGCTTGATCGCGCAGCCGACCTTCCTGTTTGGGGCCGATGGGGAAAGCCTGGATCTCCTGTACGTGGGCGTCACGGTTCTGGGGGCGATCTGTGCGGCCGCCGGGTACGCCACGGTTCGGGCCCTTCGCACGAGCGAGCATCCCACAGTCGTGGTCTTTTATCTCCCCCTCGTGGCGACACTAGGGTCGATCCCAACCATGGGCCTCGTCGACATGCAGTGGCCAACCCCCTACGAGTGGCTCCTTCTGGTCGGGGGGGTCGCCCTTACCGGACAGATCGCCCTCGTGCTCCTGACCGAAGGACTCAATCGGGCACGTGCAGGGCAGGCCATGCCCATCACCTACCTTCAGATCGTCTTTGCGGCGGTGTGGGGCCTGTTCTTTTTCGGCGAGGTGCCGGACCTGCTCACGGTCGTCGGGACGGGCCTGGTGGTCGGGGGAACCCTCGTGGTGGCCCGAAGCGAGGCGTGACGTCGGTGGTGCTTTCCCAGAACGATCCTCGAACGACGCGGCTCCCTACCGGTGCTCCGGGTTCGGGTGGTCGAACCGACAGCCGGCCTCCCACTCCGAGCGCTGATTGCCGTGGGCGGGCACGCCGCCGGCCTCGTGGAGTTGCAGGGCGGTGTGCATCAGGTTCCACGTCATGAACGTGGTGTTGCGCTGCGTGAAGTCGTTGTCGAACCCCACGCGGGAGCCGTCCTCCCGCTCGTCGCCGTAGCTGGGGCCGGGGCCCGCGGGGCCGATCCAGCCGGCGTCGGCCTGCGGGGGAATGGTGTAGCCGAGGTGCTGCAGGGCGTAGAGGATGCCCATCGCACACTGCTTGATGCCGTCCTCGTTGCCGGTGATGAGGCAGCCCGCGGCGCGGCCGTAGTAGGCGTACTGACCCTCCTCGTTGAGGTCGCCGGAGTTGCCGTAGAGCCGCTCGATGACGCGCTGGCAGACGGACGATTTTTCGCCGAGCCAGATGGGGGAGCCGAGGACGAGAATGTTGGCGTCGAGGACCTTCTGATACAGGGCCGGCCAGTCGTCGGCCTCGGCGCCGTGCTCGGTCATGTCGCCGTAGACGCCGGGCGCGAGGTCGAGGTCGACGGGGCGGAGGATCTCCACGTCCACGTCGTTCTCCCGCATGATGGCGGCGGATGTGTCCATGAGGGTCCGCGTGTGGGACGACTGGGGCGAGGGCTTGAGCGTGCAGTTCAGGAAGAGGGCGCTCAGCGCTGAAAAGTCGGTGTCGGCCTCGTCGCAGAGGGCCTGCTGTGTTTCGTTGAGGGACATGGGCGTTGAAGGTTGAAAGGTGGGAAGGTTGAAAGGTGGGAAGGTTGAAGGTGGGAAGGTTAGAAGATTGGCAGATTGAAGATTGGGGTGTGGTCGGACGACAAGGGGGCGCTAGGGCTTGAGGGATTCGAGGTGGAGGGTGGCGTCGGGGGCGGTGGCGAAGACGGCGCCGTTGGGGACTTCGGTCCAGTCCTCGTCGGTGATGCGCTCGGAGGCGAGGACCGTGGCGCGGTAGTCGGCGCCCTCGGGCGGGGCGGCATGGTCCTCGCCGCAGAGGGGACAGGCGCGAACGTGCGACCGTTCGAGCGCCCAGAGGGTGCGGTTGAGCCGCGAGCCGGCCAGGGTGGTGCCGTCCGTCCACAGCAGGTTCAGGGCGAGGATGCCTTCCAGCTCGTCGTGCGAGAGGGATTGCGTGTCGGCGTCGGTGGGATGGGGCTCCGCGTCGGGCGCCTCCGCCGCCACCCACGACTGGAGGCGCTGGAGAGCCGTCCGCGTGATCTCGTGCAGCGGGGCGTCCGGCGCCTCGTCCCGCAACTGCAGCAGGAGGGCCAGCACGTGCTCGCTGTCGGTGGTGCCGCGGATGTAGCGTTCTCGCTCGTCGGACAGCCGGTCGAGGAGGTGGGGCCGCACGGCGTCGAAGGCCGGCACATGCCCGTTGTGGATGAGGAGCGCCGGGCCGTGCCGGAAGGGATGCGTGTTGGCGTGCGAGGGGTCGCCCACCGTGGCCCGCCGGACGTGCGCCAGCACGGTGGTCCCTTCCGTCTTGAGCGCCTCCTCCCGGTACGATTCACTCTCGGAGGCGGGCTCGACCTGTCGGAAGCACGAGGTCGTGCCGTCGGTAACCTGGCCCATGCCCCAGCCGTGCGGGTTGGACAGGCCGCGCGCGTCCTCGCGGCTCTGCTGAATCATCGCGTTCTGCGCGTCGAGCAGTTCGCAGGCGGAGCGGGTGGGATGGGTGGCCTGGAGGCCGTAGAGTCGACACATGTGCGGATGCGTGAAAAACGGTCAGACGGCGAGGATTCCCCTGCCCCGAACATGGGTCCGGCAGTCGGGGACGGCGTTACGGCACTCGTCCGGCCCGTCGTCCCCTCCGAGAAAACAAATGGGAGGGCGAACCGGCACGTCGACGCACAGACTGTAACAATGTGAAAACGTCACCGCACAGAGTGGCGATGGAAGACCGAAGAGATGCAGTCGTCCCCTTCTCCCTGCGTCGCTTCGTCTCTTCCCGTCGACGGTTACTCACCCGTACCTTTCTTCGCTCACCAACCACTCGTTGATCCATGATTGATCTGTCCTCCGTATCTTGCACCCCTTCGTCGCAGTCCCCCTCCGTGCCCGGAGCGGAGCACCTCCTCCGATCCGGACTCGTGCTGCTCTTCGGCGCACTGCTCGTGGGGGTATTTGCCGAGTCGGCACGGGCGCAGCAGAAGATGAGCAAAAAGCAGAAGAAGATGCTCATGACGCTCAAGAAGATGAACAAGGCCGACGGCTACCTGGAGGCCCATCGCGGCGTCAAGGAGCCGATGGACCTCCTGGGGGGGGCTATCTCCTTCACCATCGAACAGAGTAGTGGAGGCGCCAGGGTGGCCCTGCCGGCCAAACGGACGCTCGACCCCAACGTCTTCGGCTCCGCAAAGATGCCCCTCGCCTTCACGGGCACGCCCGGCATGAGCGGCGTCCCCGTGCCGTTCCGCAACACGCAGAACGGTGAATTCACCCGGCTGAAGAAGAGGACCCCGTTCGGCAACAAGAGCACCGTCATGCGCAACGGCACGATGATGCTCAAGGCCACCGACGTCACGGCTACCGACGCCGCGACGACGGAGGATGAGGTGACGTTCAAAGCCTCCTGGGAAGACAAACAGGGCAATACCTACGCGGTGCGCTGCTGCGAGATGCTGGCCTCGGCCGGAAAGGAATTCCCCACGTTCGGCGGTGTGATGACGAACCACATCCTGCACGGCTTCACCGGCATTGGGACGCCCCTCTTCCCGAGCGCGTACACGTACGCCGCGTTCTGGGGCATGGGCGCCGTCCTGAAGAACGGGGAGGTCGTCGACAAGCCGCGGCTCGTGCACGGCATGCTTACCGAGTACGCCCGCAAGGAAGGGTACAAGCTCGCCATGGACAGTGAGGTGACGCCGCAGCGCCGCCACTTCCACCTCATGGTGGCCCCGTTCGCGCCGGTAAAAGGAGAGCACACGTTCACGCACAAGAACGTGTCGACGGGCTTCCAGCTGCCCAACGGCAAGGAGCTCCCGTTCTGGCACGTCATGTTCCAGAACCTCGAGATTAGCAGTCAGCGCGGCGAGTAGCGCCAGACGCCGGGGAGCGCTCTGCCCCGATTCCAGGTGTTTCCACAACAGACGCCTGGGATCGGGGCGGCGCTTTGCTCCCGGCATTGCCCGCGGCGCTCCCCCGTTTTTCTTCTCCCTCGCTCGTCGATCTCCGTTCCCAATCCACTCGCCCAATGACCAACGCACTCCGTTCCCTGCAGTCGCGCTCACCGACGCTTCTCTTGCGCCGTCTTGCCCTTCTCCTCGCGCTGGGTGCTGGAGCGCTCATCGATCCCGCTGCGGCGCAGTCGGACGGCGAACCGGCCGCGGTGGTGGGCATGACGAATACGATGAAATACACCCCCGACACCGTGCGCGTAGCGGTGGGGCAAACCGTTCGCTGGGAAAACAGCTCGGCCGTGATGCACACCGTGACGGCCGACCCGGAGGAGGCGTTCAAAGACAAGAGCGTGACCCTTCCGGACGGCGCATCGACCTTCAATTCTGGAAATCTCGACCCAAAGGCAACGTTTGAACACACGTTTGAGGTGGCCGGCACATACCGCTACTTCTGCGTCCCCCACGAGGCCGTGGGCATGACCGGAACCGTGATTGTGGAGCCCGCCGGGGAACGATGAGGCGTGCGGGCCGGGCATCGCCCTTGCACGGGGGCAGCGCCTCCCTGGTGAAGGGGCAGCTGCCGTGGGACCGAATCGGAGTGGAGATTTGAGTCCTCTACCCGTACGTTTTACGGGACGCTCTCTGAGGTGTCCGTTGTCCGACCATGCGACGTTCCCCCACTGTATACCGCCCGTTGGCCCGACTCATCCTGCTCGTCTCGGCGGGCCTTGCCTGCTGGGGCTGTTCTCCCGGGCAGCAGTCCGCGGATCTGTCGCGGCTCTACGACCGGGCCGCTCAGTACCACGGGGTGGAGCGCGACCCGATCATTCTCATTCCGGGCATTCTCGGATCGAAGCTCACACACGCCCCCTCGGACACGACGGTGTGGGGCGCGTTCACGGGGAAGCACGCCGACCCGGAGACCCCTCGCGGCGCCCGGCTCGCGGCGCTCCCCATGGAGCCCGGCACGCCCCTCTCCGGCCTTCGCGACTCCGTACGGCCCGACGGGGCGCTCGAACAGGTCGAAACCAGCGTGCTCGGGCTTCCGGTGCAGCTCGATGCGTACATCGACATTCTCCGAACGCTCGGCATCGGGGGGTACCGGGACGAGGACGTGAGCTTCCAGGACATCGACTACGGCAGCGATCACTTCACGTGCTTCCAGTTCGATTACGACTGGCGGCGCGACAACGTGGAGAGCGCCCGGCGTCTGGATGCCTTCATCGAGAAGAAGCGGGCCTATCTGCAGCGCGAGTACGAAGATCGCTTCGGGGTGGAGGCGGCGGACATTGAGTTCGACCTCGTGGCCCACTCGATGGGCGGGCTCGTGGCCCGCTACTACCTGCGCTACGGCACCGCCGCGCCTCCCGAAGAGGCTACCCCCTCCAATGTGACGTGGGCGGGCGCCGAGCACGTCGACCAGGCAGTCCTCGTGGGCACGCCCAACGCCGGCTCGGCCCGGGCGCTGACCCGGCTCGTCCGGGGGCGAGACTTCGGGCGCTTTGCGCCGGAGTACGCCCCGGCCCTCCTCGGCACCATGCCGTCGCTCTACCAGCTTCTGCCCCGGGCCCGGCACGGGGCGCTGCGCGAGGCGGCAGATACGAGCACGGCCGTCGACTCTCTGCTCGAGCCCGCGTTCTGGAGCCGGATGGAGTGGGGCCTGGCCGACCCCGATCAGGCCGAGATGCTCCGCACGCTGCTCCCGGACGTGGACTCCGACACCGCCCGCCGGCGCATCGCCCAGAATCACCTCCGGACGTCCCTCCGGCGCGCTCGACGCGTCCACGCGGCGCTGGACGTGCCGGCATCGGCGCCCCAGGGTCTCGAATTCCTGCTGATTGCGGGGGACGCGGAGCCGACGCTGGCCCGGTTGGCGGTGGACCGCAGGACGGGACGCCTCACGCGGCTTGGCACCGCGCCCGGCGACAGGACGGTGCTCCGAAGCAGCGCCCTCATGGACGAGCGCATGGGCGGCGACTGGACCCCCACCCTCCGCTCCCCCATCGACTGGTCGCAGGTGGTCTTTCTGTTCGAGGACCACGTCGAGATGACCGCCGACCCGATGTTTACCGACAACCTGCTCTACCACCTTCTCGTGGAGCCGAGCTGACCTCCGGGGACCGGCCGCCCCGTTCGTAACGCCCGAGGTTTCCGCGAAACGGAACTCCCCCGCTGGCTTTTCCCTGGGCCAACGCCGTTGCCGTGGCTGCGCTCCTCATCCTCCTGTCCGTCGTCGCCGTCTCCATCCTCGTCGCGCGGATTGCCACGCGGGCCTTCATGCTCACAGGCCTCTCCCGCGAAACCGCCCGGTTCCAGGCCCGCTCCATCATCACCGGGACCGGCTTTACGACCGACGAGGCCGACCACATCGTCAACCATCCCGTGCGTCGGCGCATCGCACTCACGCTGATGCTCATCGGGAATGCGGGCCTCGTCACGGCCGTCTCCACGTTCGTCCTGTCGTTTACGAGCACCGGCACCGTCGCCGAGGCGCTCCAGCGCGGCCTCCTCCTGGCCGTGGGCCTCGGCGTGCTGGCCTACCTCGCCCTCAGCGACCGCGTGGACCGCTACCTGTCCCGCCTCATCGAATGGATGCTCGGCCGCGTGGCCGGCTTCCAGGTGCGCGACATGCACACCATCCTGAACCTGGGCGGCGGATACATGGTGACCCGCATGGAGGTAGATCCCGAATCCCGCCTCGCCGGCAAGACCCTCCGCACCGTCAATCTTCCGGCCGAGGGCCTCATTGTACTGGCCATCGAGCACCCGGACGGCACGGTGGACTACGCACCGGGGGCGGACGACTGCGTACCGCCCGGCGGCTGCGTCATTGTGTATGGCCCGGAGGCCCGCATCGACCAGCTCTGTGACAAATTTCAGTGCGAGTTCGACCCGTCGGAGGCGATGGAGCAGAATGTGACCTCGTAGTTTTATCTGCGGATGCGCCTTCGCCGGTATCGATTGGAGCGGCCGGTGACGACGCGGGATGCCCCACCCCTCGTCCGCAACGAAGCGTTTCGGTGGGGGATGCCAGTGACGTAACCACCCGTGTGAATCCTGTGGGGCTCCGCGGCGTACCGGAGGCGTGTGGTTACTGTCGTGGCCTCCCTCTGGGATCCGTTCTTCCTACGGGCCCGCAGCCCTGCGCCCCCAGCGCCCCGCCTGGGAACACGCTTCTCATGACTGCTCTCTATCGCCACCGCCTTCCACTCGCCTCATGACCGCCGACCGCCCCGATCTCGCCGTCCTCTTTGAACATCCTTCGTGGCAGGACCCCCTGTTCGAGGCCCTCGACCGGCGCGGGCTCTCCTACGCCGCCGTCGACCTCAAGTCCGCGACCCTGAGCGACCAGGACCGCCCCGAGGCACCGCTCTACCTCAGTCAGGCAAGCCCCAGCGCGTACACTCGCGACAACACCCGCGCCGTGCCGTTTGCATTGGCGCTGATCGAGGACCTCGAAGCGCGCGGTGTGCCCGTGCTCAACGGCAGCCAGCCGTTCCGCCTCGAGCTCAGCAAGATGGCCCAGGTGAGCCTCATGCGGGAGCTCGGCATCGACCATCCCCGCACCTGGGCCTTCAACGACGTGGACGCCCTCCGCGAGCGGCAGTCGGAACTGGCCTTCCCGGCCCTCATCAAGCCGAATCAGGGCGGAAGCGGCGCGCGGATCCTTCAGGTCGACTCGTTCGAGGACCTGGCGGCCACGCTCGACGCAAACCCGTCCCTCTGGCGGCCCGACCACCTGCTGCTCCTGCAGGAATACCTGCCCCACGACGCCGGCCCCGAAGGCATCGTCCGGATGGAGTTCCTGGACGGCGAGTTGCTCTACGCGATGCGCGTGGTGTCGAAGGGCAGCTTCAACCTCTGCCCCTCGGAGGTGTGCAACCCGGCCTCGACGAACGGGGCGGCGGACGGCGATTCATCGTCCACCGGGTCTGCCGACGCGCCGGACTTTTTTCCCTATCCGGAGGTGCCCGAGGAGGCCGTCGCGACCGGGGCCACAATCATGCGGGAGGGCGGGTTCGACCTCGGGAGCGTCGAGTACCTCGAGACGGACGGGGGGCGGCGCGTCTTCTACGACGTGAACGCCAACTCGAACCTCCGGCGCCCGATCGGCGAGGCCTTCGGGGTCGATCCGTTCGATCGGGTCGTCGACGTTCTGGAGCGCCGACACCGCGACCTCGTGGCCGCCGCGACGCGCTGATTCGCCCGTGGACTTCCGGGGAGCAGACCGGGCCGCAGGTCGAAAACGCTTCACGCCTCAGTGGGTGCGGTATGGAGGTGCTCCTCGAAGCCCTCCTGGTTCCAGACGACGTCGGTCCCGCCGCCAATCACCCAGAGCACACTGAGCGCCTCGGCGACTTGGGCCTTGCTCGCCCCCGCCTCCAGGGCCGCCTCAATGTGGGCGCGCGTGCAGTGCCGACATCGATGCTGACAGCTGACGGCGGCGGCCAGAAGCTCGTTCGTCGTGCGGGGCAGCGCGCCGTCCTCGAAAATCTCGGATTTGAAGTCCCAAAACACCGCGTCCGCGTCGGGGAGGAAGTCCCGGCGCCAGTTCTCGCCCAGAAGGTCGGCGAAATCCTCCTTCATCCAGAACACCTGCGTGCCGCTGCCCTGCGCCCAGGCCACCGCGAGCGCCTCGGCCACCTCCTGCTCGGACGCCCCGGCCTCTTTCGCCGCCTCGATGTGCCCCTCGGTACAGTGGGGACACCGCCCGACGGAGGCGGTCGCCACGGCAATCAGTTCCTTGGTTTTGCGGTCGAGGGCGCCCTCCTCGTAGACGTGGCCCGCAAACTCGGCAAATTTCTGCTGTGGGCCGGGCAGGTGCTCGGCAATCCAGCTGTCGGGGTCGGAGACATTCTGTGACATGGGAATCTGTGGAGTGGTGAGTGGTCGATGAGGTGTGCGTGAGGTCCCGCCGTTCCCAAGAGAGCCCGGGCGGGACACAGGGTCCGTCGAGAGGGTGGAAAAACTGTTACGCTTGATCTGTCAGCGAAGATCGGCGTCTCGTCCTGTCGGCTCTGCTGAATCGACGGTGCCATTGGCGGACGTCTCGTCGTCGACGGGGCGCACCTGGCACAGGGCGTGGAGGCGAGACACCGTCCGCTCAAACTTCTCGGCCACGGCCTGGGCCACCCCGGCGTGCGCGTCGGGATCGAACCAGGCGTCGGGCGGGCGCTCGGCGGTAAAGTGGAGCGTCGGGGCGTCGTCGTGGAGGTACAGCGCATCGATGACCCGGAGAAGCCGGAGCGCATCGTCGGTGTCCGCGAGGGCGATGCGTTCGAGGAAGAGGTGGTCGATCTCGGTCACGTCGTTGATGAGCGTCGTGTGCGCCACCTCCGTCGTCGCCCGTCGCAGCTCCTCGAACGACCACCACCGCGAGGGGCCCGCGACCTCCCCGTAGACCTGCTGCATGGCCGCGCGGGTGCTCCCCGACGGCCCGATCCACCCGTGGCCCGATTGCTGCACCTCCTGGGTGCGCCGGTAATCGCCCCCCTGCACAACCACGATCCGGTACTGCGCCCGAAATTCCCGGTGGAGAAAGCGCTCGAAGCGGGTGCCGTTCAACTGATTCGACAGATACTGCTCCGGCTCTACGTTGCTCGTGGCCGCCAGGAGCACGTCCCGCTCGGCCAGCGTCTTCATCACCTGCACGAGACGCATCTCGTTGGCGGGGTCGTCGATCTCCACCTCGTCGAGACAGCAGACCGCGTGCTGGTCGGCGAGCCGGTGGGCGAACGCCTCCGGCGGCTCGGTCTGCCGAAACAGCGTGCTGGAATGGAGGAACGCGCACGACACGTCCGGGGTGAGAGCGTGGTACATCGCGGCGAGCAGGTGCGTCTTGCCGGTGCCCGCCGGCCCCACCAGATACAGCCCGTTCGGCCGGGACTCGTCCCCCGCCCCGAGCAACCGCGTCCCCCATTCGAGCCACGACGGGTCCTGCCGGCAGGACTCGACGAGCCGGCGTGCGGTGCGGAGCGCCTCGGCCTGGCTCGGCGTGGCGGGCTCGTAGCGGTCGAACGTGGCGTCGCGAAACCGGTCGGGAAGCGCCATGCAGGATCGCGCAATTCCGTGATTCGAGGAGAGGACGACGGTCTCCGCCGCGTTCATTATGCACGGCTGATGCCCTCCGATCAAGCGCCCGGAAGGACTCGACAGGGCTATCGCATCTGTTGACGAGAGGGTGTCTTTCCAATCTCACGGGGACATT
>JBDGQM010000261.1:0-3803 GCA_042219065.1 Salinibacter sp.
CGCCACGTCGATCACCACCGGCAGGTGGTCGGAGGCCGTGTTCGTGTCCTCGGCCCGGAGCCCGTAGGCCGAGCGGGTCTGCTCGGACAGCACGGGCGTGTGCAGCACGAACTCGTGGACCACGTCCAGCACACTGTCGCTCACGAATGCGTAGTCGAGGCGGCCCGGCGGAAATGAGCTCGATGCGTCGATCCAGGTGGTGTGCATCGGCGCGCTGACCTGCTGCGGCTTGGTGTCGAGCAGCGGCGAACCGTCCCAGTCCGGCGCCGCGTCGGGCCCAAAGCGGTCGTTGTGGACGATGTCGCCCGTCCGCAGGGTGCGGGGCTGTTGCGCGTCGCCCACGAAGTTCATGTCGCCCAGGACGACGATGGGCGTGTCGGGGGCGAGTCCGAACGGCCCCTCGCCCTGTTTCACGTCCCGCAGGAACGCAACGACCCCGTCTACGACCCGCTGACGCTGCGTATTGCTGGAGGGCTCGTCGCCGTCCGGGCCGTAGTTGCAGCAGGGCGGGTGCATGTTGATGGCGAGAAGCTTTGATCCCAGCGCGTCCCGAGCGTCGAGGAGAAACGCGCCGCTCCGGTAGTCGTCGTAGCCGGGAATTTCGTGGGTGTCGAGGATGGGATAGCGGCTGCCGAGGACGAGGTCGCGGCCCTGCTTCGCCCACGTCCACGCGTCGGACAGCCCGAGATCCTCCTCGATGCCGTCCACCTCGGACGCGCTCTGGTCGTACACTTCCTGAAAGGCGATTACGTCCGGCCCCACGGCGTCGAAGATGCGCCGGAAACTCGGCTGGCGCTCATCGGAGAAGATGGCGCTCCGGTTCGCGTCGAAGTTGTTGACCGAGTTGTAGGAGAGCATCCGCACCGCCGACCCGCTGGGCCGGTCTATGGACGGCGCGTCCAGCCCCGGATCCGCCTCCGACAGCACGTACCCCAGTCCGCCCTCTGCGTCCGGAAGCCGATCGCCGTCGGCCGAGAGGGCGATCCGAAGGCTGTCGCCGCGAAGAAGCGAGGATGAGCCGCCGGGGGTGGCCGAACGGTCCAGGGCCACCTCGAAGGTCTCGGACTGCACCGTGGGCAGGGTCGTGAGGCCAATGTCGGCGTGCTCCACCTCCTGGGTCTCCCCGGTCCGCACCACCTGCCCGGCCCGGTCCCCGAACGTCCAGGCGAGCTCCGCCCCGAGGCCCCGGGCGGACTGGCCCGTCGTGGGATCGTTGTCCGTGTCGAGACGGAGCGTGATGTCGTTTCCCTCCTGCAGGTTGAGGGGCTGCTTCAGCTCGATCCGGAGAAACAGATGACGCTCGGTGTGGGCCGCCCACAGGCGTACGAGGTCCGTCGTGGCCGCCTCCTCCGTCCCGTCGGCGTAGAGGACCGACAGGTCGGTCCAGTCGTCTCCCTCTTCGTCGACATAGATGCGCGCCGGCTGGGTCGGGTATCCGTTCACCGGCGTCGCGGCCGAGGGCTCAGTGTTGTCGTCCCCGCCGTTGGTCTCTCCCATTTCGCCACAGCCCGCGGCGATGAGCGCACACACAAGAGCAACAGATCCCCACGAGCGGACGGTCATACGTAGAAAAGACGTGATCGGTGGCAGAACGTGAAACTCGCCTCGGGGCGGTATATTGGAGTGGCGGGTCACTGTTCGCCCTTCGCGAGGCGTCAGGGCACGCTCCTATTGTTCTTCGTCTGCACCGCTTCTCTCCATGACCACCCTCTGGCTCGCCCGCCACGCCAACCGTCAAGACTTCGCCGACCCCGACTGGAGGGCCTCTGCCGACCGCCCGCACGACCCGGGCCTGTCGGACGACGGGGTCGAGCAGGCGAAGCGGCTGGCCCGCCGGACGACCGACCTCGGCATCGACCGGATTCTGGCGTCCCCGTTCCTCCGCGCCGTGGAGACGGCCCACCACGCCGCCGACGCCCTCGAGACCCCTCTTCTCTTGGAGCCGGGCCTCGGCGAGTGGCTCAACGCCGACTGGTTCGAAGAGCCCCCGAAGACGCGATCCACGCCGGCCCTCGCCGAGCGCTTTCCCCGCACCAGTCCGGATCATTCGGCGTGCCGAACGCCCACCTATCCCGAGTCCCGGCACCGCGCCCTGGCGCGCCTCGGCGCCACCGGCCAGTGCCTCGCCGATCGGTACGACGGCGAGACCCTGCTGGTGGTGGGCCACGGCATCACCGTGCAGGGCGTCCTTCACGGCCTCATTGGCAGCGACGTGCCCGACTCCGGCTGTCCCCTCGCCAGCCTCACGAAGGTGTCGGGGGCCGGCGACGACTGGTCCATCCACCTCCGAAACGACACGAGCCACCTCGAAAACGGCGCCCGCGCCGCCGAGCGACTGGTGTAGGTATGGACGGATGGAGGGATGGACGCTTGAGCGTAGATCACTTCCACACCTCCACACCTCCGCACTTCCACACCTCTACTCCGCCGTCGCCGCCTCCCGTTCCTCCGTCGCCTCGGCTTCGCCGTTCGCGCCGGGATTTCCGAGCGGCTTGAAGGCTTGGATGCCCGTGATCTCGCGCCCCAGGATGAGGCCGTGGATGTCGTAGGTCCCCTCGTAGGTGTTGACGCTTTCGAGGTTGACCATGTGGTGGATGACGCGGTACTCGCCCGTGATGCCGTTGCCGCCCAGCATGTCGCGGGCCGTGCGGGCAATCTCCAGCGCCGTGCCGCAGTTGTTGCGCTTCGCCATCGAGATCATGGCCGGCGTGCAGCGGTCGTCGTCCTTCAGCTCGCCCAGGCGGCGCACCAGCTGCTGCATCTGCGTGATCTCCGTCACCATGTTGGCGAGCTTGGTCTGGATGAGTTGGGTGGACGCCAGCGGTTCGCCAAACTGGGTCCGCTCCATCACGTAGTTGCGGGCCCGCTTGTAGCAGTTCTCCGCCGCGCCGAGCGTGCCGAAGGCGATGCCGTAGCGCGCATTGTTGAGGCAGGCGAACGGCCCCTTCAAGCCCCGCACCTCCGGAAAAACATTCTCGTCGGGCACAAACACGTCGTCGAGCACGATCTCGCCGGTGATGGAGGCGCGGAGGGACATCTTGTTCTTCGTGAGGGGCGTGGAGACCCCGTCCCGATCACTCTCGACCAGGAACCCGCGAATCTCGCCCTCCTCGTCCGGCGAGGTTTTGGCCTTGGCCCACACCACGCAGACGTCCGAAATCGTGGAGTTGGTGATCCACATCTTGGCGCCGTTGAGCACCCAGCCGCCGTCCGTCTTGACGGCCGTCGTCTCCATCGACCCCGGATCGGAGCCGTGGTCGGGCTCGGTGAGGCCGAAGCAGCCGATCAGCTCCCCCTCGGCGAGGCCCGGCAGGAAGCGCTCCTTTTGCTCCTCGGTGCCGAACCGGTAGATCGGGTACATCACGAGCGAGGACTGCACCGAGGCCATCGACCGGTAGGCCGAGTCCACCCGCTCCAGCTCGCGGGCAAGGAGGCCGTAGGCCGTGTAGCTGACGCCGGACCCGCCGTACTCGGGCGGGAGCGTAGCCCCGAAGAAGCCGAGCTCGGCCATCTCCCCCGGAATCTCGTCGTGGAAGATCTCGTCCTGGTTGCCCTCCAGGGCGCGGGGCTCCAGCGTCGATTGGGCGTACTCGCGGGCCGATTCCATGATGAGGCGCTCCTCTTCGCCGAGCGTCTCCTCGAAGAGCATGACGTCGTCGGGGTTAAACGGAAAGGAAGACATGATGGGCTATAGATGTGGTTGATTGTGGGATGCTCGAATGTGGGAGGTATTTCGTATTGCGTATTTCGTATTGCGTCGGCGCTGCGGTTCAGAATACGCAATACGCACTACGCAATACGCA
>JBDGQM010000262.1:0-3020 GCA_042219065.1 Salinibacter sp.
ATGAGAAATCGGTCGGAAACAGAATCGTATCGAGGTCGAGCATGGAGGAAAGAGGAAAGGGGGAAGAGGGAAGGGGGAAGGGGGAAGGGGCGTGCCGCCTCCGGGCTGAACGGGCGGCGTCCTTGCTTACGTTTCGTGCATCCCGCGTCGGTCGATGAGCGAACACGATTGGGGGAACCGTGAGCCCGGTTTCGGGCTACGTGCCTTCTTCGCTTTCCACCCACTGCACGGCGTGCTGCATGAGTTCGTTCGCAGAGTCGAAGTTGAGCTTCTTTTTGATTCGGGCCCGATACGATTCGATGGTCTTGACGGACAGGTGCAGCCGCTCGGCAATCTCGCGGGTCGAGTTCCCCTGGCCCGTCAGTTCAAAGACCTCCAGCTCGCGGTCACTGAGTACCTCGAGGGGGGACTGCATAACGCGCTCGCGGCCCCCCTCGGCCATGCTCTGCAGCAGTCGATCATTGATTTCTTCACTGACGAAGATGCGGCCGTTCAAGATCTTCCGGATGGCCGTCACAATGTCGTCGCCCGCCTCTTGCTTCATCACGTAGCCGCGGGCGCCGGCCCGGATGCAGCGCTCCGCGTAGAGGGTCTCGTCGTGGCGCGAGACGACGAGGATCTGCACGTCCGGGACGCGCGACTGGAGGTGCTTGATGAGCTCCATGCCGCTCATGCCGGGGAGGGAGATGTCGACGACGGCCAGGTCGGGGGCCAGGGCCTCGATGTCGGCCAGCGCCTCCTCGGCACTGTCCATCTGCCCGGCCACGTTGAGGTCGGCTTCGGCCTCAATGGTCCGGGCCAGTCCCTTCCGGAGAAGCGGGTGGTCATCGATCAGGACAATGTCTTCCATGGGAATAGGGCCTTTGGTCGGCAGAAACGAACCGCGAGGGGGGGGCGAATGGGGAGCCGCCCGGCGACTCCTGTTTGGGGCTTCTGAATACAGAATAACTACCACCGGAGGAAAGAAAAAGTACGGGTCGGCGCGCATTCTTTGTAGCAGGCACTGTCGTCCCCGTCTGTGGGGGATTCCCTGACGGGAGACGGTGCGCCCCCCGTTCGGCCCGCCTACGCGGCCGGGGCCGCCTGTTCGGTTTCTTCCTCTGTATCGGCCGTACGGGGAAGCGTGCACGTCACCACCGTACCGTCCCCGAGCTCACTGCTGATCTCGAGGGTGCCCCCGATGATGCGGGCCCGGTAGTTCATGATGTGGACGCCCATGCCCGAGCCGTCCGTCGCGTCTTCGGCGAAGCCCACACCGTCGTCGCGCACCCGGAGGCGGATCTGTTCGTCGCCGGAGGCCAGCATGATGCGAACGTGGTCGGCCTCGCCGTGGCGGGTGGCGTTGCTCACCGCTTCCTGCGTGATGCGGTAGAGGTGGGTGGCGGTGGCGTTGTCGTGGATGAGGACGGTCTCGACCTCCCGGAACTCACACTGAACGTCGAAAAGGCGCTCGGCGTTTTGCGACAGCCGCCGTAGCGCCTCGGTCAATCCGTTCGCCTCCACGTCCACCGGAATGAGCCCGTGCGAGAGGTCGCGGGCGTACTGGTCGGCGTCTTTGATGTGCTCGGTAATCTCGGCCATGTCGTCGGCCCGCTCGTGCCCCTCGTCCTCGAGTTGCCGGGCGAGGTCCTGGCTCAGCAGCCCGATGCCGGTCAGCATCTGGCCGAGGCCGTCGTGCAGGTCCTGCCCGATGCGGCGCCGTTCCTGCTCCGACACGTTGAGGATTTCTTTTTCGAGGCGGCGCCGCTCGCTGATGTCGCGCACGATGCCGGTGAAGATTGTCCGGTCGCCCAGTTCCACCTCGCTCACCGCCAGGTCCATCGGAAAGGTCGATCCGTCCTGTCGCCGACCGCGCACCTCGCGCCCGATCCCGATGATGCGCTTGCGGCCCGTCTCGTGGTAGCTCCGGAGGTATTCGTCGTGCTCCTCGCGGTACGGGGAGGGCATGAGCATCTTGACATTTTCCCCAATCACCGCCTCGGCGTCGTAGCCGAAGATTTCCTCGGCGGCCTGGTTGAACGACTCGACCGTGCCCTCCGCGTCGATCGTGATGATGCCGTCGACGGTCGTGTCGAGGATGGCCCGGGCCTTCGCCTCGCTCTCGCGCTGGGCCTGTCGGAGTTTTTTGTAGCGGAGCACCACCGCCACCGCCGTCCAGAGGCCCGCGAGCACCAGCCCGTGGGTGATGAGTCCCCGCATCGGGGCCACCTGCCCGAGCTCGATCGCGTACCCGAGCAGGGCGAACAGGGTCGTGACGATCCCGAACACGAGCGTGGACGTCCGCCCCGGCAGGAAGAGCGTGAGCAACACGACCGCGACCTGGAGCATTCCGACGGTCGCCCCGACGGGCAACGCCCATTCGAGGAGACAGAACGTCCCCGACAGAAGGCCGAGACCGGCGTAGAGCAGGATGCGCCGGGAGTTGTCGATCATGAGGAGGGAGGTGATTTGGAGAACGAGAACGGTCCCGTCGGTCCCCGGACCGGGGGGCAGCGCGCCGATGTCGTCGACGGTCGTTGGCACGTGGGAGAGTTCCCCACGACGGCTTCCCCGAAGCTCCTACGGGACTTGGGGGGGGCGCCGGATCGACTCGGCGGCAGGCTGCTCGTTTCTTGTAAATGGGTTCTACAGAGCGGGGATTCGTGGGGGCCGCCCGACCTCGCTGAACCTAGTGGACTGTCAGTACTGATTCTTGGTGTGGCACGTGATCTCAAAATCCGAGTTAAAGGCACGTCATCCCGACAGTAGTCGGGACACGCTTCGAGCGCAGCCCAGAGACTACTCGGTCGCCCTGCTCCCAGCGCAGTCGAGAAATCTCCCCGGAAATGTCGCCTACCTCGGGGAGGTTCACTCCAGAAGTACTTCTTCACTTCGTTCAGGGCGCTTCGACGTTGCTCAGAACGACTTGCCAAGGATTTTGAGATCACGTGCTCAGCCAGCACAATCAGCCTTGACACAGCACTAAGGCTGGGTGCTTTTTCTGTCGTCGGTTCTCGGTCACGATGCTCCATGCCGCGCAC
>JBDGQM010000263.1:0-5316 GCA_042219065.1 Salinibacter sp.
CCTGGTCGCCCACGTAGTCGCTGCCCTTCACCGTGTCGAAGGCGTGCCAGAGCCAGTGGTCCTCTTCCTCGTTGCCGAGGGCCGCGGCGATGCCGCCCTGCGCGGCGCCCGTGTGGGACCGCAGCGGGTGCAGCTTCGACACGACGCCTACATCGGCACCGCCTTCCCGGGCGTAGAGGGCCGCCATCAGTCCCGATCCGCCTGCGCCAACGACAACAACGTCATGCTCAAAGGTCATAGCGTTCGTATTCCGTATTTCGTATTGCGTATTTCGTGCTGCGTATTTCGTATTGCGTGGAGCTCCGGACTGCTTAGAGCACCTGGTCGTCGATTGCTCCGATACGCAATACGCACTACGCAATAATCCTCGTCACCACCCAGCCGTAATTACTGAGTACATCCCAATGATGAGCAGCCCGAGGGCCACGGTCCACGAGAGGACGCGGGCGACGAGGCGGCCCATCGGGTTGCGGATGTAGTCGGTCATCACGTTGTTCAGGCCGTAGAACCCGTGGTGGAGGGCCACAATGAGGAACAGGATGTTGAATCCCTTCCACAGAACCGCGTAGACCGGATCGGCCAACCGCTGCATGACGACCTGATACGGGGTCACCTTGGCGTCGGGGCCCATGCGGGCTCTCACCCCTTTCTCGGCTTCCTCGGGATAGTTCGGCATCTCGCCCTTCTCCGTGACCACCTCGTGGGTGACCGACGCGGCCTGGTGATCGTAGTGCTGCACCCAGAAGTGGGTGATCAGCATAAAGATCAGGAAGGTGCCCGTGATGCGGTGCAGAAACCAGTTCAGTGCGTTGCTCTGAGAAGCAGACATGGCGGGGAAATCCTGGAAAAATGGACGCGTCGAGGACGAGCGGCGGACCCGGCTAGAGGAAGAGGGTGGGCATCGAGCCCGGGCCAAAGAGCCATTCGCCCAGTGCGTAGATCGACGGCCATCCACCCACCAGGATGATCACCGCCGTCACGGCGCCGAGGGTCCAAAACAGTTTCTTCTGCTTGGGACTCCATCCCAGAAAGTCGATGAGCACGAGCCGAAGGCCGTTCATCGCGTGGTAGGCCACGGCCACCAGGAGGGCGAACTCGCCGACCTTAAAGATGGGACTGTGGTACTTTGCGATGAGGGCGTTGAAGGTCTCCGGGTCGGTCAGGGCCGTGAGGCCCCAGATGTGAATAATAAGATATACCACGAGTCCCACCCCAGTCAGGCGGTGCATCATCCACGCAAACATGCCGGTGCGAATGCGGTAGCGCTGGAACCGGCTTTCCTGTTCGGCGGACGCATCCGTCTGCGGGGCGGAAGCCGAGGGGTGATCTTTGGTGTCGACGGCCATGAGGCGGGGAAAGGTTGTGACGAGTCGGGACGGCCAAGCAGCATGAAGACGCACGCGAGAGACGGCGCTCCGTTCCACACCAACGGCCCCGCGGACGTGCACAAGGTCCGCGGGGGAACGCACCGAGGCGCCACGCCAAACGAGCCTACCGTTCGTCGATCGGCGCGACCGTCCGGTTGCGTGCACCGACGTACTGGGCCCGCGGGCGAATGAGGCGGTTGTCGGCCCACTGCTCCAGAAGGTGCGCCGTCCATCCGGCCGAGCGGCTCAGCGCGAAGATGGTCGTAAACAGGTCAGGATCGAGGCCGAGCTGGTAGTAGGTGGAGCCGCTGAAGAAGTCCACGTTGGGATCGATGCCCGTCTCTTCCTCCATTGTCTCGTGGATCTGGGCGGTGTACTCGTACCATTTCATCTCGCCCGCCTCCTCGCTCAGGTCTTTCACCATGTCGCGGAGGATGGCGGCGCGGGGGTCCATGGTGTTGTACACGCGGTGGCCGAAGCCCATAATGCGCTCGCCCTGCTCGAGGCGTTCTTGCACGTACGCGACCGGATCGGCCCCCTTCTCGTCGATGTCGAGCAGCATGCGCATGACCTCCTGGTTGGCCCCGCCGTGGAGCCGTCCTTTGAGCGCGCCGATGGCGCCGGAGACCGCCGAGTACATGTCCGAAAGCGTCGACCCAATGACGCGGCTGGTAAAGGTGGAGGCATTCAGGCCGTGGTCGGCGTGCAGCACGAGACAAACGTCGAACGTCCTCTCGGCGGCCTCGCCGGGCTCGTCCCCGTTCAGCATGTACAGGAAGTTTTCCGCCATCGACCCCTGATCGAGCGGCTCGACCGGGTTCTTGCCCTTCCGCAGCCGATCGAAGGCCGCGATGACGGCGGGAATCTTGGCCAGGATGCGGTCGGCCTTCCGGTAGTTCGCGTCTTCCTCCACCGCGTCGGCCTCTTCATCGTAGAGACCGAGGGCGGAGACGGCCGTGCGCAAGACGGCCATCGGATGCGCATCGTCCGGGGTGTGGCGGAGAAAATCCAGCACCGGGTCCGGCAGGGCACGCTCGCTGCGCAGGTGGGCCGTAAAGTCGTCGAGCTCCTCCTGGGTCGGAAGTGCTCCGTGCCGAAGCAGGTACACGACCTCCTCGAAGGTGGCGTGCTCGGCCAGGTCGTGAATGTCGTAGCCCCGATAGACGAGCTCGCCCTTGTCGCCGTCGATGGACGAAAGCTCGGATTCAAGGGCGATCACGCCTTCGAGTCCCCGCGCTTTGATGGGGGCATCGTCCGTCGTCAGTTCCGTTACTGTTTCTTGGTCAGCCATATCTGTCAGAGTGTGGGTGAGAGGAGAAGTGCGTCGTCGTGTGCGAGCAGTGAAGCGACGATCCCCCAGCCAGGGCGGCCCGTGAAAGAGTGTCCGCGTGCATGCCATGCACCACGCCTGGGTGAGTCCGCCGGGCCATTGAGTTGAGACCTGGTGGTGACGCTCCTATTCGGAAGCAAAAGGCTCCTGTCGGTGCGGGTTTCACCGCGGCGATGAGTTCTTATGTGAGATCGTTACAACATACGAACTGTGGGCAGAGGGCACCCGCGAATTTTGATTTAAAGGGGACGGCGCTGGCGAGGGGGGGCGAAAATGAGGGGCGGGATCAATTGGATGGGAAAGCCAATATCCCTATGCAACGTTCGATGCCTTCTGGGGTGGCCCAGACGGCGTGAGGGATTCCGATTTTCCTTGTGGGCGGCCGAATCCGATGCCGCTCGCCGGCCGGGTGCGAGCGCGACGAGGGCGGGCCGATCGCTCTGCATGGCAGATGCGCGGTCTGCTCCGTACGCGCCGCTGACGCTTGCTCGGCTCCTTAATCGGCATCCCGCATTCTCGGCTGCTTCCACACACACTTGGGGCAGCCCCCCTTCCCTTGTTCGATCCTTTTGTTCACGAGCCAATCCGTGCCCGAGTCTCCGGTGCCGTTACGGGGTGTGCTGACGCGTCGCACAGCGGCGTTTCAGGGCCGACAACAGCATTTCGGCCCATCGCCCCATGTAGTTTCGTTCGGTCCCTTCGTTTGTTGATCCGTTTGATTGATGCTGCGAGTTGTTCGTTGGGTCCGTACCGACCGGCCGGTCCGGGGGCAGGCACCCCTTTCCCCCACGTATGTCCAAAGAAATCGTCTTCAACGTCGGTACTCAGCAGACGCGCATTGCCATCGTCGAGGATGGCAAGCTCGCTGAACTGTACATCGAGAACGCCGAGCACAAGCGGACGATCGGCAACCTGTGCCTTGGGAAGATCCGCAAGGTGATGCCCAGCATCCAGGCGGCGTTCGTGGACATCGGCCAGGAGCAGGACGCGTTTCTCCACTTCTCGGACCTGTCCGACAACCTGCCGTACCTGCTCGACTTTCTTGGCCTCGAAGAGCCGCGGGTTGAGGCCATCGACGTGCCCAAAGGAAAAAAGGACTGGGACAAGCGCCCCTCCGACCTCCTCAATCGGGGGCAGACCATCCTCGTCCAGATTACCAAGGAGCCCATCTCGAACAAGGGCAGCCGCATTTCTACGGACATCTCGCTGGCCGGACGCTTTCTGGTACTGGTTCCGCTCCAGAACTACGTGGCTGTCTCGAACAAGATTACTGACGACGAGGAGCGGCGACGGCTCGAATCGCTGGCCGGCAGCCTCGTGCCGGACGGGGTGGGCGTGATTGTGCGCACGGTGGCCCAGGATCGCGACGCGAAGTCGCTGGACAAAGACATGAAGCTCTTGATGGAGCGGTGGCGCCGCGTGGAGGAGCAACTCAAGAAGAAGCCCAGTCCCCCGGCGCTCGTGCACAAAGACGTCGACATGGCGTCCTCCATCGTGCGCGACGAGTTCTCGGAGGAGTACGACCGCATCCTGGTGGACCATGAAGGGCTCTACAACAGCATCCAGAGCTACGTCCAGGCCGTAGCGCCGCAGCTGGTGGACCGGGTGGAGTTGCACGACGGCGACCAGCCGGTCTTTGAGGCCGTGGGCATTCAGCACGGGGCCGATCGTGCGTTCAAGGATCGCGTGGAACTGCCCTCTGGGGGGTATCTCTTCATCGAGAAGACGGAGGCGATGCACGTGGTCGACGTGAACTCGGGCCGCTCGGGGAAGGGCAAGTCGCAGGCCGAAAACTCGCTCGACGTCAACCTGGAGGCGGCCCGTGTGATTGCACGGCAGATTCGCCTCCGCGACCTCGGGGGCATCATTGTCGTCGACTTCATCGACCTGCGCGACGAGGGGGACAAGAAGAAGGTGTACGAAGAGCTCGAGAAGGGCTTCGAGGAGGACCGGGCGGTCACGAAGGTGCTGCCGATGAGCGACTTTGGGCTCGTGGAGATTACCCGGCAGCGGCTCCGGCCCAGCATCACGACCACCTTCTCGTCGGCCAACGGAGCGTCGTCCGAGGACGAGGCGGAGGCGGCGGATCCCAAGAAGCTCCGCAAGGCCGAGCGCAAGATTCAGCGCCTGGAGAAGAAGGTGGAGCAGCGCGAGCGGGAGGTGGAGCGGCTGAAAGAGGAGAACGGCACGCCCGACGAGGACGTCGCGGCCCTCCGCCAGAAGGTTCAGTCGCTGCAGGACGAGCTGGAGGCGGCCCGCGCCGAGCAAGAGACGGCGGACGATCCAGAGACGACAGACGAGCAGGCCGACGCGGGGCCTGGGTCTGAGGAGTCTCCGGCCGATCTGCCGGAAGGCGCCGCCCCGGAGGTGCTCGTGGAGGAGATCGAGCAGTGGATCGTGGATCACAGCGATCAGCACCGGGCCGTGACGCTTCGGGTGCACCCGTTCGTCGCGGCGTTTCTGCGGCGGCCCGTGCCCACGTATGCGACCCGCTGGTTCATGGAGCATCTCGTGCGGGTACACCTTGAGGCCGACGCGGAGGTGCCGCCCCATACATTTCAGGTCGCGCAGACCCCGTCCGGAGAGCCGCTTCCGGAGTCGCCGTAGAGGGGATGAGGG
>JBDGQM010000263.1:5416-7643 GCA_042219065.1 Salinibacter sp.
TGGGGGTGGAGCGTGTGGGGGAGAGCGGGGCAGTTTCTTCTCTGTGGAGAAACAACTGTGCGGCGTCTCGGAATGAGAAGGAGTCGCGCAATTTTGGAGTGTACGTATGCTGTATGGACACCGTCGCCGTCATTGAGGAGCTCAAAGACGTGGCCGCCCGGCTCGGGGTAGAGGTGCGGGCCGAGCCCGGCAACTTTCGCGGGGGGCGCTGTGTCGTAGACGACGAAGAGATCATCATGCTCAACGAGAACGACCTGCCGGAGACGCAGCTGGTTGTGCTGGCGGAGGCGCTGCGGGAGGCCCCCCTCGATACCATCTACCTGAAGCCGGCGGTGCGGCGGGCCCTCGAAGCGGCCTGGGCCGACGCCGCGTCGGCGGAGGCCTCCCATGGCACCGACTGATTCCGAGACCATTGCCGACGCCCCGCTCCCCGATCGCCACGACGAGACGCCCCCGCTTTCGGTGACACTGCTCGGAACGGGCACCTCCACCGGCGTGCCCATTATCGGCTGCGGGTGTGAGGTCTGCACGTCCGATGATCCGCGCGACACCCGCACCCGTTGTGCCTGCTACGTGCGAGTGGGCGACATGGGCCTCCTCATTGACACGGGGCCGGACTTCCGGCAGCAGGCCCTGCGGGAAGGCATCGAGCGCATCGACGCGGTCTGTTACACCCATCACCACTTCGATCACGTCGTGGGCATCGACGACCTGCGGCCCTTCTTCTTCGAGAACAAGACGGAGATGCCGTGCTACGCCCACGCCGACACCGCCGCGGTGCTCCGCAGCAACTACGATTACATCTTCGGCGCGGACCCGTATCCCGGCGCGGCGAACGTGTGTCTCAAGGAGATCGACGCTCCCTTCCGGGTTCCGAGCCGCGCCGACGACGCGACGACGGTGCCCGTCGACCCCATTCGGCTCCGTCACGGCAACATGCCGGTCTACGGCTACCGCCTCGGCCGCTTCGCCTACTTGACGGACGCGAGCGCCATTCCCGAGGCGAGTTTTGAGCACCTCCAGGGCATCGACGTGCTCGTCCTCGACGCCCTTCGTCCCGACCCGCACCCGACGCACCTTTCGTTCGACGAGGCGGTGGCGGCGGCGCGTCGCATCGGGGCGCGGAAAACGTATTTCGTGCACATGACGCATGCCGTGCGCCACGCGGAGGCCGACGCGCGGCTGCCCGACAACATTCACCTTGCCTACGACGGACTCACGGTGGAGGTGCCGGCCCACGATGCCGCGTAAGCCTCTCCTGCGCGAGGCCTCGGCCGGCGGGTCCGTCTTCACGAGCTGTCTCTACGCCATGCCCGGTTCCATGCGCGCTGTCGTCACGGAGGTCGAGGTTCGATCCGTCCCCTTTATCACCGACGAGAACGAACGCTGGGACCTATTCTCGGGACCGGATCTTTTCTGCGAGGTCTATGGGCCCTCGGGGGACCTCGTGCACGCCAGCGAGGTCGTGAGTGATGTGCGCCCCTCCGACCTGCCGCTGATACTGGACGAGACGTTCTCGCTTACGGACCCGGGTCCGCACATGCTCCGTCTCTTGGACGCGGACATCAGGGGAAACGAGGTCGTGAACCGAATGGCCTTCGAACCTGGGCGGCTCGCCGATTCGGGGCCAGAGTCCGGGCCACCGCGGTGTGTGCAGTTTGAAAAGGGGGATACCAAACTGCAGCTGAGCCTGTCGTGGAAGCAGGTTCCGTAGGGCCTTCGCGCCACTCGATCGACTCGAACGAACGGAGCGACCGCGCTTCCCGCGTGCACGTTCAAGAAGTCTGTTGTGGATCATGACGGACTCGTCATTCTGAGAGATTCCGACAGCCGTCGGAAGAGCGAAGCGCCCTGAGCGTAGCGAAGAAGTGCTTTCAGAGTGAATCTCTTCGACTCCAGCGTTTCCGCCGCGTTCGGAGAGTCCCGACCGCTGTCGGGATCCGCTTCGCACCCCGAGAGTACTCGGTCGCTCCGCTCCCAGCGCTCCGCTCAAGATGACTCCACTGCAAAAGGAATTGCTTGAGACTGCACCGCGTCATTCGATCCGGCACTGGCAGAATCAGAGGCTCAGTTTCTCCCGGAAGCTCCGGGAGCGGCGGCGGGAGAGCTCCACCTCCGTCCCGTCCTTGAGCGTCGCCTTCAGCTTCCCCTTCGACCACGGCGTCACGTCCGCCACCCACCGCAGGTTCAGAATGTGCTGCCGGCTGGCCCGGAAAAACCGACCCGG
>JBDGQM010000264.1:0-5932 GCA_042219065.1 Salinibacter sp.
GCTCCGCCGACGGACGGGGCACCTGGTGCACGTTCAAAAGGTCTGTTGTGGATCATAAAGGACTCGTCATTCTGAGGGATCCCGACGGCCGTCGGGAGACCGAAGCGCCCTGAGCGCAGCGAAGAAGTGCTTTTAGAGTGAATCTCTATGAATCCAGCGTTTCCGCCGCACTCAGAGAGTCCCGACCGCTGTCGGGATCCGCTTCGCACCCCGAGAGTACTCGGTCGCTCCGCTCCCAGCGCTCCGCTCAAGATGACTCCACTGCAAAAGGAATTGCTGAAGACCACAATGGGGCTTCAAGCCGGGATCGGCGCGAACCTCTGGGGAGCGTGACCTCTTCCATTCCTTCCGGCTTTCATGTTCAATGGCCTCACGTTTCCAATGCCCGACGAACCCACCGAACTGGCGGTCGGCGAGAGCATGGTCACGTCCGAGGGCGGCCCCCTCCGCGTCGAAACCACCCGCACCGAGGAGCACCTCTTCGTGACCACCTACACCGACCCGGACACCGGCGCCCTCCGGCTCGCCCTGCAGGTCGACATCACGACCGGCGAGACGGCCGTCGACCCGCGCCACCTGGACCGCTCGTTCTGGACGGTGGTCGTGGGCGGGGCGCGCCATTCTGCCGACGAGCTGGAGGCCGCCATCCGCCGCGTCCCCGACGCCGGCCTCGAGGTCAAGCCCGAAGCCCGAGAGATCCAGGTGTATTCGGAGGCCGACTGAGCGCGTCCGACCCGGACCGTCTGCGTCGCATTCGCCGGGGGCAACGTCGCGTTCGGCCGGCGGCTACTCCTTGTTGACGCGGACGACGACCAGCCCGTCCCGGCTGCTGGCGGCGTAGAGGTGGTCGCCCACCACCTCGATGTGGTTGATCGGGGCCCCGCTCAGGTCCGCGCCGTACGTGCCGCCCCAGGGGCCAAACGTGCCGACCCGCTCGAGGTCCTGCTCCGGAATCGTGTCCGGGCGCCGGTACACCTCGATCACCCCATCGAACCGGCCGGCGTAGAGGTAGTCCGGCCCCGTTGACACGCAGGTGTAGCGGGACTCGGCGGAGACGGACGCCCCCCCGCTCGTCCACATCGGCGCGCCCGTCGGCGCCACCAGCGCAAAGCCCTGCTCGTTGAGCGCGGCGTAGAGCCGGTCGGCGTCGGCGTGGAGCCGGGCCACCGTTCCGTTGCCGAAGGGACCGTCCGTCAGCGTCCCGACGCTCGAGAGCGCCTGGAAGTCGCCCGCGCTGGTGCGCAGGAGGCGACCCGACCGGTCCAGCACGAAAATCTGCCCGTCCTGCGCGACCGCCGAGCGGAAGCCCGCCGCGCCGCCGGCCGTCTGCTTGGTCGTGGTCTCCAGGTCCGGGCCGAGCCGGTACAGGTCGTTTTCGTCGGTCGGCACGTAGACCGCCTCGGGGTCGGTCCCCAGAACGACGCTCTTGGCGACGTTGTGGGACAGGCGCTTGCTCGTCTGGGCCTGCACCGTCGTATCGCCGGGCACGATTTTCGAGACCACCGCCGGGGACCGGCGCCGCTTCTTCGTCGTGACCGCGCCGGCGGCGTACAGCGCCTCCGCGCCGGCGTCGGAGCGCACCGCCACAATGTCCACGTTGCTGCTGTGCAGGCTGCGCCGCCCCTCCACGAGCGCGGCGGCCGTCGTCCCCGGCCGGACGTCCAGCACGTCGATGCCGCCCCCAAACGAAGCGCCCGAGAGCTTGTAGGCCACGTGGAGGCGCTCGGTCTCGGGGTCGTAGCTCACGTGCCCGGCCTGCGCCTGCGTGTTCTTTACTGTGGGGGGACGCACCTGCACCACCGGCGTCAGGGACACGGTCGCCCCCGGCGCCCCGCTCGCCGACGGGGGGGAAAAGGCGCCCCTGAGCACTTCCGTCCGGTCGCCGAGGGTGCTCATTACCTCGTAGTCCGGACTCGGCGGCCCCGCGGTCCCGAGCCCGAAGAAGTCACATCCGGCCAGCAAACACAGGACGACGCACAGGGCAACGCCCCCCTCTCGACGCGGCATGTGTCGGACGAATCGGATCATGGGCCTGGTGCGGGGCGACACACGCGCCCTGGATGTAGCGGAACCTCAGGCGTTGCGTTGACGCTGCGCAGGTGTGCTTTGTAGACAAATGAGATACGCACACTGTGAAGCGATGTTCAAACGGGTCCCGCGTCAGCCGGAACGTCCGTGCAGAGCGGCGCCCGCAAAACAGTCTCTGAAGGGTCATGCCGATGTTGCGGGACACGTTTAATAACGTGACACGTGGGACGAGTCACGGGATGCATACCCGGTGAGTCTCCAACCGACCCGAGAAACACGACTCGATTCTGCATGTCCTCTGCGGTTCGTTCCGCACGGAGTCGGAGCAGACTCCGCATCCGTTCCCCATATCAGAGCGCTGCTGTGTCGGCATCCCGACGGCCGTCGGGACCAGCATGCTCCCGTCCTTCGCTCATGTATCGCCCTGCAATTCGTAGAAATCCCCGACGTTGAACGTGTGCAGGACGCGACCTACTTCTGCGGCGTAGCGCAGATGCTTCTTATCCGGCTGTTCGATCATCTCGGCTTCAAGCGCACCCAAGGAATACTCGGTCGCAACTCCACGAGTACTTCTTCGCATACGCTCAGGGGGCTCCGCTCCCAGCACCGTCTCCACGTCCATCCTCCGAGCCGGAAGCGCCCGGACTCACCGCTGATCCATGGAGTCCTCGTCCAGCTACAGCCGAAGTTCCATCAGTCCTCATGCTCGTGTTCGAGGGCCTCTGCAGTGGTCGCCTCTTCCTCGAGGTCGGCCTCAATCGCCTCCTGATTGGCGTGGTAGTATGCCAGGGCCGCATAGATCTGCGCCATGGAGAGGTGCCCAATCCGATCCGCAATGTCTTCTGGGGCGTGGCCGAGTCGATACCACTACACGACGCGCCGAACCGTACCCCCAGTGCCTGCGATACACGGGCGCCCTTTCGAACGTCGGAAGTGGACTCGATGAGGCTCCCCAGTTGAACGTCCGTTGCCCTTGAAAAACGAGCGACGGGGTGAGCGAATTGCGGTGCCCTTCCTCTACGCCGTGATCAATCGGCCGGTCCGTCCTGAACTCCTCCTCACGAGTCCCGGAACCGCCTCGACGCCCCGCGTGATGGTCCGTGCCCTCCGGTGTCGCCTGGTTCGGGAGGGCAGACAGCGGTTGGGAGACAGCTGTTGCTACACGTGTAGAACGCGAACGAAGAGCGATTGTCAGAAGTGGGTGCAGTCCTGCATGCGCTGAGTCAGGGACAATCTCAGGGCAGATGCTCGAGGTCATTCAGGTCTTTGTGACGTCCACTGGCCCGCTTGTTTTCCTTCAGCTTTTCCAGGCCGATGAAGCACACCGGAATCTCATCGATCGTATCTTGGACCCGCGTCCGAAACGCCTCAGAAAACCCTACTCCCGATACAGAGGTGAGGAGCTCGATTCGTAGCGGTGGGTGTCCCATTCGAATTACGCGATCAGGCTCCAAAAACAGACCGGTGTCCAACTCAGGAACGTCAAACCCGAACTCCTCCAACACTTCCACCAGCCGGTCGGCATTCTCGGAGGTTGTTTGCACCCAAACGTCCATGTCGCCAGTGGAGCGGGGATACCCATGAAACCCCACCGCGTAGCCGCCGACAATCAAGTAACGGACATCATGATCGTCGAGCAACCTCAAGAACTCTCTGAAGTCGTCCGGCAGTTGAGTCGTATTCATAATTGAGTCGGCGCAACTGCTCGATGGCCGCGAGGCGTTCCTCGGTCGATTTCGACTGCCAGTACGCCCGATTATCAGATTGGCCCGAGAGAGACGTCACAGAGAAGACATCCCTGTCGACATGTTTGGGAGTCTCGATGTTGGACATTTTTCTCTTTCAATCAACCGGATTGATCTCTGCTCTCGTTAATGAGCGGAGATGGAGGCAGGTTCATCCGTTACGCATTTGCGTCCATCTGCGCCTTCGTCGTGTGGGTGGGCGTGGCCGCCAGCGGGTCCTCCGGCCAGTAGTGCTTCGGGCAGCGGCCGCGCATGTCCTCGCGGACCTCGTAGTAGGTGTCCTGCCAGAAGTGGGCGAGGTCCTGCGTGATCTGGACAGGGCGCTGGGCGGGCGGGAGGCGGTGCAGCGTGAGCGGCACGCGGCCGTTCGCGAGGCGAGGAATTCTGAGGATCCGATGTGCGTCGCTCTCGTCCGGACGAGCAACACCTGTCTGTTGCGAAAGGGGCCCGGTCCGTGTCTGGCGGACGGGATTCACCCTGCATCCTGCCCAGCCCCTCGTCAGTCCCGCCCTACACCTGGTAGAGCGGTCCTTTCACGTCCGAGCCGGTCAACTCTTCGATGATCTGTTTTCGAAGTTCCGTAAAGCCATCTCCCTGGCCGTAGTGCTCCGCCTTGGAGATGGCCGAGCGGTCGACGCCGAGCTGCTGGGCAAGCTCCAACTGAGACACCCCTGCATCCATGCGGACGTCGCGGGCACGCCGCGCCAGCCCTTTCAGGCTCATCACGGCGAACGGATTCTCGGGACGGAGCTGCTCGGTGGTCGTTGAGGAGGACGGCACTACAGAAAGAACGTGTATCGCAGACGAGAGATTACGGACGCCGAAATCAGCACCGGACCAGTAACGTCACTGACCGAGAGAGGATCAAACGAATATCGGATGGGCGAAGGCGACGTGCCCACCGGGCGGTGGGCGTGACGTGTGACCAATTTCATCACATTTTCGCCACATTTGTTACATTATCACACCTCTCCGCTCTATATATTTTACTGTGTAAAAAATACGCGATGTAGGACCGCCTCGCTTGCCCCCTCCAGGGCGTCGCTCGACACGGGACGGCCAGCCGAGGGCTTTCGACGCGAGGCCAGTGCTTTCCCTCTGACCTACTTCTTCCCGAAGCATGCGCTCCCGAACTGCAGCCTGCCCGCAGTTGGACCTCGTTCTGCGCCAGACGGAAGAGTCACCAACCGACTGCTCTCCGCCCGCGCCTCATTGGTTCTACATTGTTGACCCCGACGCGACGGACGCGGACGGCTCACACGCACTCGAAGGTCGCGGAGCGGTACTGGGGCTATCGTCGAACGACGCCGATGCCCAAGCGGCGGCGCGCGACGGACTCGGGGTGATCTACTACGCCGAGCTGAGCGAGAGGGAGCAGCAGGCCATGGCGGCGCGGATTGTCGGCTCTGCCCCCAGCGAGGACGGAGCGTGAGGCACGCCGTGCCCTCGAGACATCATGAGGCTGGGACGCCCCTCAGACACGAGACGCGGAAGATCCATCCACCGAGACGACTTCTGCCGGGAAAGCGTCCTCACATGAGTCCTGCCATCAGTATGGACTCCGGCATGCCCCCCCAGGCTTCCTCGGGCCTCCACTCTGCCGGAGGCGGTGAGGACACGCACAATATCACACTCAATCTCGACGCCACAAGCAAGCGTAGTCCCTGAATCTCCCCGAAAGCGCCTGTCCCTGAAGGGGCCGCTGCTCCCTGTAGAACTCCTCGATAAGACGGCCAGAAGCGCCCGACCGTAGGGGCTGCGCCTTTCCTGTCTTTGCCGAAACGACCCGTTCTCTCCCGTGGCTTCCCACCCTTCCCCTTCCGGCAGTGATTCTTCGAGTCGTTCAGCGGATCCAGATCGCCTCCGCGCCCTGGCCCGCTACGACATCGTCGACAGCCCCCCGGAGGCGGCGTTTGATCGCATCTCAGATCTCGCGGCGGCCCTGTTCGACGCACCCATCGGGCTCATCACCTTCCTTGAGGCGGATCGGCAGTGGCACAAGGCCTGCGTCGGGTTCGACCGGCCGGAGCTCGACCTGGACAGTTCCTTCTGTGTGCATACCCTCGGGGACGCCCAGCGGCTCGTGGTGGAGGACGCCACCGACGACGAGCGGTTCAGAGACAATCCCCTCGTGACGGGGGACGACCACGTTCGATTTT
>JBDGQM010000265.1:0-1262 GCA_042219065.1 Salinibacter sp.
GAGAATCCTTGGGGGGCGGCTCCGGCGGGGACCCGATCATGGCGCGGAGGGCGCCGAGGGCGGTGCGGGTGGGGCCGGCGCCGTGTTCGCCGCTGGAGGGGGAGCCTTCCTCCGAGGGCTCCTCCTCTCCGGCGAGCTCTTTGTCGGATGTCTCTTCTCCATCAGGCGGGGACTCCGGGTCGGCGTCGGCGGGCGGGTCGGTCATGGGCGGGCCGCGTAGCTCTTGGGGGGCGCTTTCCGAATGGCGGGCGTCCCGCGTCTGTGCGGAACGTCGGCTGCGTTCGTGGCCCCAAGGTGACGATGGCCCGCCCAGAGACGCTTCGATATGCGTCCCAAAAGTTTAGATATGCGTGCCAACCCCGGGATTCACGGTCCCTTCATCTAAGTGAAGACATAGAGAAGGGGCGCGTTCTCCCGGTTCGAGGAGGCAGAAGACGGCGACTGCGGGCGGACGGCTGCGACGAGCGTCTTCGCCGGGTCGTGGGCGGGAAAGGACGCGATTTGTCGCCCGCAGAGCTGAAGCGGGAGACGCGGGCTATCCTGCGTACTGGCTGGGGCGGACGCCCATGATCGCCTCGAACTGGTCGCTGAAGTCGGCGAGGCGCTCAAAGCCGACGGCGTAGGCGACCTGCGTGGCGGTGCCTTCGCCCTGCCGAAGCAGATCGGCGGCCTGCTCAATGCGGAGCCGGGTGATGAGGTCGGCGGGCGAGGTGTCGGTGTGCTCCCGGAAGCGGCGGTAGAGGGTCGACCGGCTCACGTGGAGGGCCTCGGCCAGGGCATCGACGTCGAACGTAGGATCGGAGAGGTGCTGCCGGATCGCCTCGCGGGCCTCGCGCTCGAAGTCGGACTGTTCGGCAGTGTCCGGCTCCGGCGTCGTCCCCGGGGGCTCCTCGCCTCGAAGCTGCTCGCGGAGGCGGCGACGAAGACGCTCCTGCATGGCCACCACGCCCTGGATGCGCTGCTGCAACACATTGGCATCGAAGGGCTTGGTGACGTAATCGTCGGCTCCGACCTGCAGGCCTTCGACCTCGTCGCTCGTCTCGGCCCGGGCGGTGACCATGATCACAGGGATCGCCTCCGTCTCGGGATCCCCCTTCAGGCGGCGGGTCATCTCGTGGCCGTCGACGGACGGCATCATCACGTCCGCCAGGATGACGTCGGGCAACTCTTCGCGGGCCTTCTCCGCGCCTTCTTCTCCGTCGGCCGCCTCGATCACCTCGTACTCGGGCCGCAGCACCTGCCGCACGTAGCGGCGCACGTCG
>JBDGQM010000265.1:1362-15897 GCA_042219065.1 Salinibacter sp.
CTCGATCACCTCGTACTCGGGCCGCAGCACCTGCCGCACGTAGCGGCGCACGTCGGCGTTGTCGTCCACGACAAGGACGATTTTGGAGTTTGGATTTTGGAGTTTGGATTGGTCGTCGGGCGTGTCGTCTTCTTTCGGCGGGGCGTTGGGGGTTGAGGGTTGGGGATTTTGTGTGCTGGGTGAGGCGTTCGGCGTTGATGCGGCGGGCGTGTCGTCGTCGGCGCGGTGGGCGTCGGCGAGATGGTCGGGGCCGCGGGGGAAGCGGGCGGTGACGGTGGTGCCTTCGCCCCCGGCGGAATCCAGCGTCAGGGTGCCGCCGTGCAGGTCCACGAGGTCCTTCGCGAAGGCGAGGCCGATGCCGGCGCCCTCCTCGGGCCGCGTGCTGGTGTCGTCCACCTGCCGGAAGCGGTCGAAGATCTGTTCTTGCTCGTCTTCGGGAATGCCGGGGCCGGTGTCCGCCACGTGGATCGCGGCGTTCTCCACCGTCTCCTCGACCCGGACGGTCACCGTGCCCCCCTCGGGCGTAAACTTGATCGCGTTCGACAGGAGGTTGTCGATCACGTGCTCCAGCGCCTCGCGGTCGACGTAAACCGGGTCGGCACTGTCGGGCGCCGTTTCCCCGACCTCCGCGCGGAGCGTGAGGTCGTGCCGTTCGGCCAGCGGCTCGAAGCGGCGGGCGATGCGCTCGGTCTCGCCCGAGAGGTCGGTGGGCCGGGCGTCGAGCTGGTAGGTGCCCGCGTCCAGGCGGGCGAGGCCCAGGATCTGGTCGATGAGGCGCTGGAGACGGTCCACGTTGCGCTCGGCGATTTCGAGCTGCTCGGCTTTCTCGGCCAGATCGCCGTCCGTTTGCGTCAGGGCGTCCCGCGCAGACCGGACGGGGCCGCGGATGAGCGTGAGCGGCGTCCGAAACTCGTGGCTCACGTTGGCGAAGAACCGGCTTTTGGCCTCGTCGAGTTCCTGGAGGCGCTCGGCCTGTTCTTCGAGCCGATCCTTCTGCGCTTCGAGTTGCTCGGTGCGCTCGGCGACAGTATTCTCCAGTTCTTCCTGACGCTTTCGCAGGCGCCGGGTGCGCCACCGAACCGTCCCGGCCACGAGGGCGAGGGCGAGGAGTCCGTACAGGCCGTAGGCCCACGTCGTGCGGTACCACGGCGGCAGGACCGTGAACGAGAGCTGGGCCTCCGTGCCGACGACGTTGTAGAGATTGCGGGCCTGCACCCGCATCGTGTACGCGCCGGGCGGGAGGCCCGTGTAGTCGGCCCTCAGCTCCGTCGTCCAGTTGGTCCACTCGTCATCGAACCCCACCAGCTGCCAGCGGTACTGGCGCGGTCGGTCGCGATTGTGGAGGGGCCCATTGATGCGCTCGTAGCTGGTGGCGCCGAACTGAAAGCGGAGGTCGTGGTGGGCGAATCCGACCTCGGCGGGCAGCGTCGCCGCGCCCGTGTCCCCGCCGTAGAGAAGCGAGTCGTCGCGGGTGCGCACGCCGCGGATGAGCGTCCGAAACGGCGCGGCGTGCCCGCCGTAGCGCCGAAGCCGCCGGTCGTAGCGGACCAGGACACTTTCCGCGCCCATCCAGACGAGGCTGTCACCGTCCGGGTACAGGCCCGACACGTCGCCCATGTCGGCGAGCCGGCGGAAGGGGCGCTCCGTCCACCGCAGCGAGTCGCCCGGTGCCCCGTAGGCCCGTCCCAGCTTGTGCCCGCCGAAGTCCATCCAGACCTCTCCGTTCGGGCCGTCGACGACCGGTCAGTGCAGCCGGACGCCGTCGGCATAGACGGGCGCGAAGCGTTCGTCGGGGCCGAACCCGGAGGCGGTCTTCCGGTAGAGGCCGTCTCGGGTGATGAACCGAACCGCCCCCTTCACCCGCGTGGTGTAATTGAAGCTCGGGGCCGGGAGGCCGTCGCTCGTGTCGTAGCGCGCAATCGGGGCCTCGCTGAGAGGATGCGGCGGCGGACCGAGGCGGAGGATGCCGTCGTGCCCGGTGCCCAGCCAGAGGGCGCCCGTGGACTCCTGGGCCATCGTGAAGATCGGCGTGTCAATGCGACCGGTCCGGCCCGCGATTCGCCATCGTCTGTCCCGTCGCCGGAGGCGCAAGAGGCCGTCGCCGTACAACCCGACGTAGACGATCGACGAATCCTGTCGGCTCCTCCGGAGCACATAGGCTTCCTGGGAGGCGAGGGACCGAACGTTGTTCTCCCGTACCACAAAGACCCCGTCGTCCCCCGCGACGAGCAGCCCACTCTCCGTCGACAGCACGTCGTCCACGGGCCCGACCTCGGCCCACTTCTCGAGCGTTCCTCCGTCCTTCCGCCAGAGTCCCTGCGTGCCTCCGACGACGAGCGCCCCCCCGTGACGTGTGATGCCCGAATGCGGGATGCCCTGTACGCCCTCCGACTCGTCAACGACGGCCACCGGATCGGGCCAGGCCACCCGCGCAAGGCCCGACCGGGTGGCCACCCACAGGGCCTGCCGCTCGCTCACGTACAGCGCCAGGATGTTGCCGTCCGGCAGGCCGTCCGCCCTCGTCAGTCGATGGATCGTTCCGCGAGGCCCGATGAGCCGCAGGCGGGTCTTCGTGGCGATCGCCAGGGCCCCGTCCGGGCCCCGCACGGCCTCGACGACCGGCTCGTCCACCGACCCGCCCGGGAGGGGACGCCGGTCGAGCCCGGACGCGGTGATCGCGAAGCGCTCGCCCGATCCCGTAATCACGTCGCAGTCCTGCGAGCCCGTTCGGATCACGCCCGCAATGGGCGTCTCCCGAAGCGTCGTTTCGGACACGGAGACGAGCGTCGATCCCGCAACGCGCTTCAGCGCCCCGTTGAGGGTGCGCAGGTAGGCCGTGTCCCGGCATGCGTACAGCCCCTCCGCCGTCGTGTCGGTCACGGCCTGCATGCGGGATCCCGTCCAGCGAAGCACGCCCTTGTGCGTCCGAAACAGCACGCCCGCCTCCGTCGAAACGACCTCTCGCACGCTCTTCGTGGGGCGATGCGTGTCCGGGACGTGGGGCAGCAGGGACCGATAGGTAAGCGTCCCGAGCGAATCGGGTCGGTAGCGGCCCAGCTCATTTCGCGCCCCCACGTAGAGGGTGCCCGTCGAATCGCGGGCAATGGCCCACGGCGTCGTCTCGTTGGCGGTGGGGAGGTAACGCCACCGGGCGCCGTCGTACTGCTGAAGTCCGTAGCTGGAGGCGATGTACAGGAGGCCGCGCTCGTCCTGGGCAACGTCCCACACTTCGCCGTGTCCGTCGTAGGCCTGGGGCGAGATGGTACGCACGACGGGATGCCCGAGGCGCGGCTGGGGCGCGTCGGGGGTCTGGGCGAGCGCTGCCCCGCCCGCCCACACGGCGAGCAGCGCCCCCACAACCGACAGCAGGGCCACACCCGGACCGGGCCGGCGGACATCCGAGATCCAGAGTAGGGTCACAGACACGGCCACGCCCCGTTTGAGTGGGCGAGGTTCGATGCGTCTTGTAGGATAGGAGACCTGGGTGAAAGCGTCCAGCGAGAAAGGGAGCGTGGGAGAATGAGCGAACGAGAGCGGGAGTTGACCCCGATTGTGACGAGGCCGTTGTCGTGAGACGGGTCGGTTTTCAGTCCGCCCCTCAGCCCATAGATTGCGGGATGCATAACCTTTCGGATTGCCCCACCCCCCCATGTACGCCTTCAGGGTCTCCCTCCTCGCCCTCCTTCTCGCCCCCTTCGCCCTTGCGCTGGCGCAGGCCCAGCCCGAGACCGGCGGTGGCGACCGCCTCACGGGCCCCGACTACGCCCGGAGTCCAGTCATCGCCGAGCACGGCATCGCCGCCACCAGCCAGCCGCTCGCCTCCCAGATTGCCGTCAACGTACTGCAGAAGGGCGGCAGCGCCGTCGACGCGGCCATCGCCGCCAACGCGGCGCTCGGCTTCATGGAGCCGACGGGCAACGGCCTCGGCGGCGACCTTTTCGCCATCGTCTACGACCCGGAGACCGATTCGCTCTACGGCCTCAACGCCAGCGGCCGCTCGCCCCGCGGCCTCTCCTACGACGAGATGCAGCAGGCACTGGGCGACCGCGACCAGATTCCGCTGCTCGGCCACCTGCCGGTGAGCGTCCCCGGCACCGCCAGCGGCTGGGGGAAGCTCCACGAACGGTTCGGCCAGTTGCCGCTCGAAAAGGACCTCGCCCCCGCCATTAAGTATGCGCGGGAGGGCTTCCCGCTCTCGCAGGTGATTGCCTACTACTGGCAGGGCAACGTGGAGGCCTTCCGCGAGAACAGCGACCTGCTTCCGGAGAGCCAAAACTGGACGGAGACGTACCTGATCGAGGGGGAGGACGGCGAGATGCGGGCCCCGAAGGAGGGGGAAATCTTCCGCAATCCCGACCTCGCCAACACCCTGGAGACGCTCGCCGAGAACGGCACCGATGCGTTCTATGAGGGCGAGATTGCGCAGACGATTGCCGACTACGCCGAGCGCACGGGCGGCTACCTCCGGATGGAGGACTTCCGAAAGCACGAGGCGAACTGGGTGAAGCCGGTGTCGGTCAACTACCGCGGCGTCGAGGTCTTCGAACTGCCGCCCAACGGCCAGGGCATCGCCGCCCTGCAGATGCTGCAGATCCTGAAGGGCTTCGACCTGGAGGACATGGGCCTCAACTCGACCGACTACCTCCACGTGATGGCGGAGGCAAAGAAGCTGGCGTTTGAGGACCGCGCCCGGTTCTACGCGGACATGGACTTTGCCGACGTGCCGGTGCAGAAGCTCATTTCCGAGGAGTACGGCGACCAGCGACGGCAACTCATCGAGATGGACGAGGTCCTCTCCGCCCCGGACGCCGGCAATCCCCGCGCGGTGACGACTTCAGACCTGGACCCGACGATGCGCAAGCGGCTCAACAGCGGCGACACGATCTACCTGACGGTGGCCGATTCGAGCGGCATGATGGTGTCGCTCATCCAGAGCAACTATGCGGGCATGGGCAGCGGCCTCGTGCCGGACGACCTCGGCTTCATGCTGCAGGACCGCGGCGCGCTCTTCACGATGGAGAAGGGCCACCCCAACGTCTACGAGCCGGGCAAGCGCCCCTTCCATACCATCATCCCGGCCTTCGCCATGAAGGACGGCGAGCCGTTCCTCAGCTTCGGCGTCATGGGCGGCGGCATGCAGCCGCAGGGGCACGTGCAGGTGCTCAGCAACATCGTCGACTTCGGCCTCAACGTGCAGGCGGCCGGCGACGCGGCGCGCTACCGGCACTACGGCAGCAGCTCGCCCACCGGCGAGACGATGGAGGGCCGGGGTACGCTCAACGTAGAGAGCGGCGTGCCGGACGCCGTGGTGCGGGCGCTTCGGGGGCGCGGCCACGCTGTGGAGGTCGACGCGGGGGGCTACGGCGGCTACCAGGCCATCCGCTGGGACCCGGAGGAGGAGGTGTACTGGGGCGGCACCGAGATGCGGAAGGATGGATATGTTGTTGGATACTGACGCTCCCTCCCCCTTTTATCGCAGCGGTGAAGTTCTGAATTTGCCTCGTTCCTCAGATCGAGAAGAACGTTCAACGTTGGAACGTTTAACGTTGAACGTTCTACGGCGTGGTCCAGCCGATGCCGACCGACACGCTTGCCTGCCGTTGCCCGGACCATCCCCCGGCGACTGCGAGCCCTCCTCTACCCAGGAGCTCTCGCCGTTGCTGTGGTGTCGAACGTGGCCGCCTTCTCGGGCTTGCCCCACCTGTCGTAGAGCTTCGCGAGGTCGGCGCGTACGTTCTGGACCTGTTTCCTCGCTCCCTTCTCCCGGACTCGTTCGAGGCAGCCTCTCAATAGCGACTCGGCCCTCCGGTAATTGCCCAGCTCCATGTGAACGCGACCAAGCTGGTGTTCTGCCGAGACGATTCTGACGTGGTCGCTGGGAAGGTTCTCCTGGAGGATCGACCGGGCCTTCCGAAGAACCGAGCGGGCCTCTTCGAAACGCCTTCGGTCTGCCAGGATCTTTCCCCGGAGCACAAGGTCAATTCCAACACTTGGATGTCGAGGCCCCATCCCTCGCCGGTCCATATCAGTCGCGCGTCGGATCAGGGAGTCAGCCTTCACAAGCCTCCCCTTCTGTGCGAGCAGCCCCGCCTGATTGTACAGCGTCGTGGCGATGCTTGGGTGGGGGGCCTCATACTGCTCGCGGTTGAGCCGGAGGGCCATTCGGTAAAGCGAGTCGGCCTGATCGTATTGCCCCTGCTCGTCGTACGCGATGGCTAAGTTCTGCATCGTCGCGGCCAGATTTCCACTGTCCGGCACGGAAGCACTCCGCTCGGCCTGGAGGGCCGCCTGAAAGAAGGAGTCAGCCTCTGCGTAGTTGCCCTGTTTCTGGGCCACGATTCCCAAATTATTGAGCGGTTCCCACAACTTCGGACTGCCGGGGCCAAGCCGCAGTTTCTGGGCCTCCAGGGCCTCTCGCCAGAGCGAATCGGCCTGACTGTAGTTTCCAAGCTGCTGCTGGAGGTGGGCCAGCTCCTCGAGCGTGTTGGCGATGCTCCGATGGGAGTCGCCGTAGAGGGAGTCTCGAATTGAGAACGAGCGGCGGAGGAGCCGCGTGGCCTGCTCGTAGTCGGCCCGCTCCCGGTAGGCGTTGCCTAGCAGCTGCAGCATCCGCGCCTGCACGGCCGGCTGGCCCTCCAGCTGGTCGATCCGGCGCCGGCCCCGGCGCAGCATGTCGGCGGCAGTGACCTCCTCCTCGGCCGACTCGTCGGGACGAGTCGACTGCAGCAGGTCCGTCAGGTACCCGGCCACCGCCTCGGCCTTCCGGGCCTCCCGCTGGGCCCGGTCCCGCTCCTCGGAGATCCGGTGGATATAAAACGCGGTCAGGCCGACGATCACGGCCATGGCGGCGGCGACGCCGGCGACGGCCCGCGCGTTCCGCTCTACGAACTTTCGCGCCCGGTAGGCCGCGGTCGCCGGGCGGGCCCGAACGGGCTCGTTGGCCCGGTAGCGCCGCAGGTCTTCCGCAAGCGCCCCCACCGACGCGTAGCGCCGGTCCGGCTCCTTCCGGAGGGCCTTCAGCACCACCGTATCCAGGTCGTCCTGCAGGCGAGCGGCGGGCACTCCGCCCTTCCCCTCCTGCTCCGAGGGCCGAGCCGGCCGCTCTTCTCTGAGGAGTCGCTCCCGCTCGGCCGGGGAGGCGTCCTCGATGTCGAAGGGACGCGCTCCCGCCAGCAGCTCGTAGGCCAACATGCCGAGCTGGTAGACGTCCGTCTGGGTCGAGATCTCTCCCCCGCCCACTTGTTCGGGCGCGGCGTAGGCGGGGGTCATGGGCCGGCGGCCGGTTTGGGTCCGGGGGCGGGTCACCGGCAGAGTGTCCCCGAGGAGCTTCGCGATGCCGAAGTCCAGAAGTTTGACCTGCGGTCCCGTCTCCGTCTCCGTCACGAAGACGTTCGAGGGCTTCAGGTCGCGGTGCACCACCAGCTGACGGTGGGCCGCCTGCAGCGCCTCGGCGGTCTGCCGGAGCAGGTCCAGCCGGGCCTCCAGCCCCAAGTCGTGGGCGTCGGCGTACTCGGTGATCGGCGTGCCGTCAACGTATTCCATCACGAAATAGGGGCGTCCCCCCTCTGTCACGCCCCCGTCGATCAGCTGGGCGATGCCGGGATGGTCGAGGCTCGCCAGCACCTGCCGCTCCGTCCGAAACCGCTGCCGTCCCTCCTCGTCGCCGAGTCGGCGCTGCAACAGCTTCACGGCCACGGTCTGCTCGAAGTCGGCTCCGGCCCGCTCGGCGCGGTAGACGATGCTCATCCCGCCGACGCCGATCTCTTCGAGCAGCCGATAGGGCCCGACGGTGGTCCCCTCCTTTCCGCCCGGCGGCCCCAGCGGCGATTTTGGGGCGCCGGGCGGGTCCTCGGCCCCGGGCATCTCGACGGAGAGCCGGTCGGCCGCCCGGTCCTCGTCGGAGAGGCGCCCCCCCTGGTCGGCCTGCAGGAGGCTTTCGGCCTCGCGGCGCAGGGCCTCGTCGTCGCCACAGCGTTCGTCGAGCCAGGCCTCCAGGTCGTCGGGCGCCTCCTCGTGGAAGGCGTCGACGATCTCTTTCACGCGATCCCACTGAACGGATGCCATGGTGCAGTTGGGTCTTCGATTCGGTGCGGTCACGCAACGAGACGGAGGCGGGCGCACACTGCCCCAGTAGCGGACTCACTTAGACGCACCGTCGCCCTCCGCCGAGCCACTCAGTTCGCGGTTGAGCCAGGCCCGGGCCGCCCGCCAGTCGCGCACCACGGTCGAGCGGGACACGTCGAGGATGTCCGCCGTCTCCTCCAGGGTAAAATCGCCGAAGAAGCGGCACTCGGCGACGCGGGCCATCCGCTCGTCCTGCTCCGCGAGGCGGTCGAGGGCATCGTCGACGACGAGCACCTCCTCCGGACTGTCGGCCGGGACCTCCGACGGGGATGCCTCCTCGAGCGACACGACCGGAGCGTCGCCCCCACGCTTCTCCCGGGTGCGACGCCGCGCATAGTCGACGAGGACCTGTCGCATTGCCCGGGCGGCGACCCCGAAGAAGTGGCGGCGGTTCTGCCAGTCGACCGCGCCCTGGTCGACGAGCTTCGCGTAGGCCTCGTGCACCAGTTCGGTCGTGCGGAGCGTGTGATCGTCTCGTTCCCCACGCATCTGCCGATGGGCAATGCCGCGTAGCTCATCGTAGACGGCCGCAAGCAGGTCGTCAAGCGCCTCTCCGTCCCCGCGCTGCACCCGATCCAGCAGAGCCGTCACGTCCGCGGCCGGTCCCTCCGAAGCGTCGTCCATATCGTTCGCGTGGTTCCCAAGGGGCATCTCTGCCCGGCACTAAGCCGAAAGAAGACGGAACGAGTCTCGCAGCCGATGTTCTCCACCGGGCAATCCTGTCCAGTCGGGCAGCGCGTTTTGGTTCGTAGGATGTTCAAAAATCGATGATATCGAAGATGTTCAGGGCTGTCGGTTCTTCTTCCGGCCTGCCCCCCTGCTCTCGCACCTACGCGGAGGCATGTTACTTCATCTTCAGATTCGTCGTGACTCAGCCGCGCCCTCCCTATCGCAACCACAAGTGAGAACGTTGAGGAGAAAAGACAGCAAGCGTGCCGGCCTAAGTGCCGGATCGTCCATCGCTCCGTTCTCATCGCGCAGACGCTCGAACAACCCCGTTTCAATGATGACGCGCGCTTACCGCTTCATACTCTTCCTCTCTGTCTTCATTCTCCCCGTCCTGCCCGGCTGCGACAGCAGCGGTCCGGGCACCCCCGAGGTCGTCGAGGGCCCGACCGTCTCTGTCGAGGGGGGCGGCACCGCCTACGCCTGGGTCCGCCTCGGCAGTGACGACCAGCCCGAAGCCGTTGGGGCGTCGCTCTCGAAGGCCGCCTACGAGGCGCTCACCGACACGGGCCACACCCACTCAGGCAATCGCTCGATCGACGGCCGCCCCGTCACCAAAGACGAAGGACCAGTATCGTTCAATCTGCCGATGCCCGATGAGGCTCCGCCGCCGTACGACCACGTCACGATGCTGTGGAATCCGGAGGGCCACCCGCCCGGGCCCTACGTGGTTCCCCACCTCGGCATGCATTTCTTCTTCGTGTCGCCAGCGGAGCAGAAGGCAATCAAGGGGGGACCCGTTCAGACGTACCCGGCCCCGAGGTACCTGCCCGAGGGTTACGCGCCACTCAGCCCAAACGTCCCGAGGCTCGGAGTCAATTACGCCGACACGACCGCATCGGAGTTTCGCGGCCAGCCGTTTACTCACACCATCATCTACGGCTTTCACGAGGGAAAGTCGACCTTTATCAATCCGATGGTCGCGGCGGACTTCCTGTCAGGCCGGCCGGACGTGACGACGCAACTCCCCCAACCGGAGGCCTACGAGAAGGCCGGCATGTACCCGACGCGCTACCGCGTTACCTTCGACACCGAGACGAGTGAGTACCGCTTCGTCCTCGGCAATCTGGTCCAGCAGGACGGGTCCTGAATCGCGCTCGTTTTCCCCCTGCACTCACGGGCGGGAGCCCGCTCCTGTTGTATCACTCACCTTATTCTTCACCAACCGACACCTGTAATCAGCCATGCCTGAACCCCTTCGCGTCAACGATGCCACGGTCGACCACATCGAGGATGGCATCTACCGCATCCGCATCATGACGCCCGATGCGCCGATTAGCTTCAATCAGTTTCTGATCGACGACGAGCGGCCGGCACTCATCCACACCGGCATGTTCCCGATGTACGATCAGGTGCGAGAATCCGTCGCCGAGGTGCTCGACCCCGCAAGCATCCGCTACGTCTGCATCGGGCACTTCGAGGCCGACGAGTGCGGGGGCATGCACCGGTTCGTCGACGAGGCCCCGCAGGCGGAGCTCGTCTGCAGCATGGTCGGCGCGTTCGTGAGCCTCGAGCAGTGGGACTACGACGGCGAGGTCCACGCCGTGCAGGACGGGGATCAGATCGACCTCGGCCGGCACACGCTCCAGTTCTGGGAGACCCCACACGTGCACCACTGGGACTCGATGATGGTGGTCGAGGAGGAGACCAAGAGCCTCTTCCCCGCCGACTTGTTCATGCAGCCCGGGGAGCAGCCGGCCGTCTCCGACGAGGACCTCGGCGACGAGATGTGCGGGATGTACCGGGACATCGGCATCTTTGCCCACGAGGACCCCGTCCTCGACGTCGTCGACCGTATCGAAGAATACGGGCCTCGACTCGTGCACCCGATGCACGGGGCGAGCTTCCGCGGCGAGTCGCTCCCGGACTACATCGAGGCGCTGCGGTCCCAGCCGTTCGCCTTCGAGGGGAAGGTCTTCGGGGAGCCGATTCCGCACGCCCATTGAGGCATTCAGGCACACTATTCGTCGGAGCAGCCGCCCGTGAGCCCCCCGTGCTCATGATCATATCGCTGCTGTGCGGCGTCGTCGGCATCTGCCTATTTCCTGAATGCTGTTCCGGCGGCCCAATGGTGTGAAGTTGCCTTCGTAAAGAATCTCTGCCGATCTGCATGCCAGCAGATTGCCTTCCGCTTCGCCATGCCGGCAAAGCAGTCCCCTGTGTTAGGGCCTTCCTACACCGACAGGTGTCCATTTTGGCGGCCCCAAAATGGACGAAAAGGGCTTGGCTGGCAGAAAATGGCCTGAGTCCCCCGCTCGCTCCACCACGTGGGATGACCCTTCGGGCCCCTGAAATTTATCAAACTCGCCCTCCATTCGTCGGGCTCGGGCACGATAAATTTCGGTCGTTTCCGCGATCGGGGGCCTCCGGGCGGCCACTTTCTGAAGGCCGGGGGGGCGGCTATTGCGTGATCTCTGATATCCAGTCAGGTGAGGCTCCTCAGAGTAAACATCTTCACACCGTTTCCGGCGGTCCATTAACCATCTCGGAGCTTTATGCCTGCTCGAAGGGTTTTCCACACAAACGTTTTCCCGACCGATGAACATCCAGACGTATCTCCGACGGATTGGATTGACGCCAAGCGATCTCGGACTCAAATCCGGCCTCGGCAACGGACGTGAAGTCGGGCCTGAGAACGGACTTAGGCCTGACGGGGAGCCGCCGCCCCGCTCGGCGGTTCGGCGCCTGCAGCGGGCCCACTTGACCTCGGTGCCTTTCGACACGCTGTCGGTGGCCGGCGGGCCGTTCGGGCGTCTAGAGCCGACGTCCGACCGGGTGCTTCTGGAGCCGGAGGCCCTCTACCAGAAAATCGTTGAGGAGGGGCGGGGCGGCATCTGCTACGAGCTCAACGAGCTCTTTCGGGGGCTCCTGACGGCGCTCGGGATCGAGGCGCACCGGCTGGCCGCACGGGTGGTGGCGCCGGACGGCACTCTCGGCCCTCCGGGAGATCACATGCCCCTTCTGGTACCACTCGACGAGGGGCCTCACCTCGTCGACGTCGGGTTTGGGGGCGACGTGATCTGGAGCCCGCTGCCGCTCGATGGGACGCCCCAGGAGGGCCCGGAAGGGGCCTGGCGGCTCGTCGAACGCGACCGGCCGAGCGCCGATTACGCGGCGCAGTCCCGAGGGTTCGGGTTTCGGGGCGAGGGGTGGAGTGACCGGTTTCTCTTCCGGGCCGAGCCGAGGCCCCTCAGCTACATCGAGCCCGCCTGCGAGTACCACCGGTACGCCCCGGACGCGACATTTACCGACTGGCCGCTGGTGGTGAGGGCCACCGAGCGGGGACACAAGGCCCTCTCCGGCACCACGCTCACGACGGTCCGCGCGGGAGACGGTGAGGAGCCGTCGGTCACCGAAGAGGAGGTCTCCGAGGAGCAGTACGCCTCGGTCCTGCGGGAGGAGTTTGGCATTGAGCTGAACGCCGAAAAGACCGCGGGATGAACAGAAAAGAGTCCGGGCCAGTCCGGTTTTTTGGTTCGGACAATGGAAGACCTGAGGAGGACGATTCTCCTTGGGGGGTTCTCACCCTCCTTTTCGATGCTCTCGTCATGGCTGGATCGAAAAGGTGTTTTCGGACGATTCAGCCGTCACTCAGACGCCGCAAACCGGTCTTTTCGCGGTGATAGGGTGATTGCCACCAGGCACGCTACTCCTCGTTTTGGGAGGTCGTTTAAGTTTGAGGTACGAATTTGGATAGCAGGACCCAGCCAATGGCTGATAATGCCTCTACACCGCATCCGAAGGATGCATCACAACTGGAAGAAGCGCCGTACGGCGAGGTTGTAGGGTCGTTCTTCGGGCTGATAGAGGGATTCATGCGGGGCCACGTCCTCCGCACCGGACTCGAACTGGGGGTGTTCGAGGCTCTCGCGGATGAGCCGAGGGCGGCCAGCGAACTCGCCGAGGAGCTCGGGTTAGAACCCGAGTACGCCTACCGGCTCCTCCGGGCCTTAGCCAGTACCGACTTTGTTACCGAAAGGCCCGAGCGGTCTTTTTCGCTGACGCCACTTGGGAGATACCTCAAGCTGGGCCATCCGGATTCGATCGGGGACGGGATCCGGTTCTGGTTCAACCCGAAGCTCGAGGCGGCCTGGTCCCATCTCCCGACCATCATTGCGGAGGGCCTGCCGGACGGCTTCGAGAGGGAATTTGGGGCGACCATGTGGGAGTACTTTGAGAAGGACGACGAACTGGGCTCTCAGTTCCACCACCTCATGTCGGCACTGCGGGATCGACGGACGGCTGCCGTCACTGAGATGCTCGCGGACTACGACTTCGGGGCGTCCTCCCACGTCTGCGACGTCGGCGGGGGCCACGGTCACATGCTGTGCCATCTCTTGGACGCACATCCTCACCTGAAGGGGACCGTACTCGACCTCCCCGGTGTCATCGAGCAGAGAGACCGCCGGTGGGCCCAGAAGCTTGGGGTTGAGGACCGCTGCACGTACCAGACGGGCGATATGCTTGAGGGGGTGCCCCGGGCAGATGCCTATTTCCTTCAGGGGATCCTGAACAGCGTTCCCGAAGCGGATGCGATCGAGGTTCTCTCGAACATCCGTGAGTCTGCTTCCCGCGGGGCCCGAGTGTTCATTATCGAGCCGATGATTCCGGAATCAACGGAGCCGGACCCGACGAAGCTTATCGACATCCAGTTGATGATCACGACAGGGGGCCGCTCGCGCACTCCAGCCGAGTACAAGCCGATCCTGCAGCGATCGGGGCTTGAGTATGTGCGGTCCCACTCGCCGGAGGAGACTCAGTTCAGCATGGTGGAGGCATCACGACCGTAGTTCAGGTGAACACGCTCCGGTTGAAGTCAAGAACCCCGTCTTTTCGAGCCAGCCACTGCGTTCCGTAAAATCGAACGCCCTGTGGACAGTGCGCGAAAGCTGATATGCAGCAACTTTGGCAGGCACTTTGGCCTAAAAGCCGTCCGCGCCGGTGGATTCATGGCATGGGAGCATTGGTCGCCGGGATCGGGACCTTTGGTCTTTTTCTCACCATTATGGCATGGGGCCTCATCGTCCAGGGCAATTCCCCAGAAGCCTTTGCTGTCGGTGGCGCTCTTGCCGTGGCTGTGGTGACGTCGGGATTCGTCGCGGTTCCATACATGCTCGGGTCGCTAGTGGCTCGGGTCGCGGGGCGGCCCTGGTGGATCGTCGGGGCTTGCGCCGCAGCGGCTCTTTTTGGCCTTTCGTTCCGGATCTACCTGCATGTGACTGATGGAGGAGGGCAGGCCTTCATCAACATGATCCTTCACACTGCTCCGTACTCAACCCTTGTTGCCATCGGATGGGCGGCGAGTCTGTGGCAGTCAGTCTTCCAGGCAGGAGGATTCGGAGAGAAGCAGGCTCCGTCAACGGCGCTCACTGGGGCGGTAACCGTCGCCGTGCTTTTGGGGGTCGGCGGATCTGCAGTGGGCTACATGCTTCGGAACTCCACGCTGTGGTTCAAGGTCGGCGTGCCCATGGTTCTTGTCGCGCTTGGATTGGGCCTGTGGGCCGTCCGACGCGCGGGGACGGACCGTGATCGGCCCTAATGCGGAGCTGTCTCGTGCGAGCGGGTGGGCGGACAAAGCGACGCCGAGCCTGCGCCCCGGTACGATGGAGGGGTGACAGGGGCACGCTGTACAGCGCCGATGACTCCTGCACTGTAGTTCCCGAACCCCCTACTTCATCCCGTCCA
>JBDGQM010000266.1:0-1704 GCA_042219065.1 Salinibacter sp.
CCGCGGAGGACGGAGTGGGGCGGCCGCAGTTTGGGACCGGAGTTCTGATTCGAGCGTGGGAGGTTTATCCAAAGAACGTGTTCGTCACGACCAGGGCTGGGGCATCGACGCCCGGCACCGTGTTTTGCACGCATCGGCGACGATTTTGTGATGATGCACGATTCTTACAAGCGGATACGTGATCCGTGAACATCGGAAACGAGCACGGCGCATCCGAGCACAGGTCTGCGCGAAGACTACAAGCAATCACTTAGTGGCACCGAGATCATGTGAGTACATCCTCAGAGGGCTGTCCTCTGCCTCTATGCTGAGGCGGGTCGGTCATCCGAAGGGGCATCTCCACGATTTTTCGGACAAGCGCCTGCCACGACGCCATGCGTGCTCGGTTTCCAACATCCTCGGTTGCATCGCTCGCCGTTCTTCTATTTCTGGGTGTGGGACTCGTCGGGTGCGACAGTATGGGACCGGCAGAGCTCGCGGATTCCGGTTCCGGGCCGTCCGCCGACGGAGAGTCCCTCTTTGAGGCGACCAACACGCTGGCGGACCGGATGGAAACGATGGGCAAGTCCGTAACCATGAGTCCGTTCGGGGACCCCACCGCGAAGACCAGCGCCGCCTCGACGTCGGGGCCGTCCCTCTCGCTCACGAGCATCGCTCAGATCGATCCCCCCGGTGACACGACCCGGGCCAGCCACATCACCTACAGCGGCGGCACCGTCTACGCCGGGTACAAGGCGCTCGGGGCGCCCTTCAAGGGCGGCATCGACATCCTCGACGCCACCAATCCGACCAACATTCTGGACGTCAATAGCCTCGGGAGCAACAACGTCGACGTGCAGGAGGTGGCCTACGACGGCGACGAGAACGCCCTCTACGTCGCCGCGGCCGCGGATCCCTCCACGTTTGTGGGCGAAAGTCCCTCTCTGCTCACGAAGGTGACCAATTTCAGCAATCCCACCACCTCGAGCGTCGACCTGGCCGGGAAGGTCGGCAAGAGCGTCGTGATTGCGCCCGACGGGGACCAGACGCATGACGTCTACGCCGTCACCGACGAGGAGACGCTCTACCGGTACGACGCCGGCCTGGGCAACGAGGCGACCGAAGAAGTGCAGGGCGCGGAGTTTCGGTCCGTGGCTGCCACCTCGGACGACATCTTCACGGTTGACCGCGCGGCGAAAGCGTATTCCAGTAGTGTCCAGTCGCCCGGCGGGCTCACGGTGGAAAAAAACATCAGCTCCGGAGTGGGTGAGTTGGCCATCGGGCGGCTTCACGCCCGGAGCGAGCCGGTGCTGAATGGACCCCGTCTCTTCCTGGCCCTCGGCTCGGAAGGAATGGCCGTGCTCGATGCGTCCAGTGGAGACGTGCTCTACCGAAAGGGTGGACCGCCCTACGGGAGCTACTACACGAGCCTGACCCTGCACCGGGATGATCCGGCCGTGTCCAACGAGCCGAGCAATCTCGTCTACGGCGCCCGGCCCAACGGCGTCATCGACGTGTTCCGGATCGACAGCACGGGCGTCGATACCGGCGACTCGAGCACGGGCCTCAGCGCCGTCGGCACCTTCGAACTGGGGACCCTGAACGGCGTCGATTTTGGCACGTCGCCGCAGGTCAACCAGGTGATGGGCGTGGGCTGCAACGTCTACATTGCCAACAGCAACGTGGGCGTCGTGGCGCTGGAGATCGGAGGCATTGCGGGCTGTG
>JBDGQM010000267.1:0-5793 GCA_042219065.1 Salinibacter sp.
GGAGGCTCCTCGTCCTCCTCCAGCCCGCGGTGGCGCAGGTCGCGCCCCTCCACCATGAAGACGACGCTCTGGGCGACGTTCTTGGCATGGTCGGAGATGCGCTCCAGCGATTTGCTCACCGTGAGCAGGTGCGCAATCACCTCGGCCTGCTCGTGGCCGTCCTCGCACATGCCCACGAGGGTCTTGAAGGTTTCGTCGTGGAGCCGATTCACCTGCAGGTCCCGCGCAATCACCTTACGGGCCTTGAGCCGATCCTCCTCCAGGAAGGCCATCTCCGCCTCCCGCAGCATGGTGCGGGACATGTCCGCCATTTTCGGCAGGCGCGTCTCTGCGAGCAGGCCCGGCGCATCGACCAGGTGCCGCGCGTTGCGGGAGAGGTTGCGGCACTGATCGCCGATTCGCTCGAAGTCGGTGTTGATCTTGACGGCCATGATGAGCATGCGTAGGTCCACGGCCACGGGGGAGTGCAGCGCCAGGATGCGCTCGCACTGCTCGTCGATCCGCAGTTCGAGGGCGTCGATCACGTCGTCGTTGGCGACGACCTGCTCCGCGAGGGCCACGTCGCCCTGCAGAAGGGCATTCATGGCGTCGGCGAACTGCTCGTCGACACGGTTGGCCATGTCGGCGATCAGGCCGCGAAGGGACGCAAGTTCCTGGTCGAGGGATGATCGGTTTGACATGGCCAGAGGGGCATTGGAGAAAACACTGGACGAGCGGCGATCCGCGGATTATCCGAAGCGCCCGGTGACGTAGGCCTCGGTCCGGTCCTTTTCGGGACGGGTGAAGAGTTGGTCGGTCGGGTTCATCTCAATGAGCCGACCCATGTACAGGAAGGCCGTTTCGTCGCTGATCCGGGAGGCCTGCTGCATGTTGTGGGTGACGATCACGATCGTGTAGTCTTTCTTGAGCTCCGTGATCGTCTCCTCGATCTTCGACGTGGCGATGGGATCGAGGGCGCTGGCGGGCTCGTCCATGAGCACCACGTCCGGCTGCACGGCGAGCGTCCGGGCGATGCAGAGGCGCTGCTGCTGGCCCCCGCTCAGGTTGAGCGCGCTGCTGTGGAGTTGATCCTTCACCTCGTCCCACAGGGCCGCCTGGCGCAGGGAGCGTTCCACGAGATCATCGATGTCGCCGGTATAGCCGTTGATTTCTGCCCCCCAAGCCACGTTCTTGTAGATCGTCTTGGGGAAGGGATTCGGCTTCTGAAACACCATCCCGACGCGCCGGCGCACCATTACCGGATCGGTGTCCGCCGCGTAGATGTCCTGCCCGTCGACGAGAATGGTCCCCTCGAGCGTGGTGCCCTGAATCAGCTCGTTCATCCGGTTGAGGCACCGGAGCAGGGTCGACTTTCCGCAGCCCGAGGGCCCGATGAGGGCGGTCACCCGGTTGGGCTGCACGTCCATGGTGATGCCCTGCAGGGCATGGTTGTCGTCGTACCAGAAGTGGAGGTCCTCAATATTCAGTTTCGGCGGCACGGTAGGCCCCTCCGACGAAGAGGGGTCGGCCGGGGCCGGGTCCGCCCGATGGTCGTCGGGATCATCGGCGCGGCCGTCCGGCGTCGTCTCGTCGGCAGCCGTCGCCGAGGAGGGCAGGTCGTCGATCGGGTCGTCGGGTGGCATGGTATGCACTGTGGATCGTGCGGACAGACGCAAAAGGAACCCGGCACGCTTACGTACCGGCACGACGCTCTTCAAAGTAGTTGCGCAGGAGGATCGCCGTCAGGTTCATCGTGAACAGGAGGATCATCAGCACGACGATGGCCGCGGCCGCAAGGCCCCGAAACTCGTCTTGCGGGCGGGCCGTCCAGTTGAAGATCTGTATTGGCAGCGCGGTGAACTGGTCCAGGACGCCCTGAGGCACGAACGGGACGAAGGTGAGGGCGCCGACGAGAATGAGGGGCGCCGTCTCGCCGATGGCCCGGCTGAGCGCAAGAATGACTCCGGTCATGATGCCCGGTGCGGCCATGGGCAGCACGTGGCTCCAGATGACCTGCCAGCGGGTGGCGCCGAGGGCGTAGGCGCTTTCGCGGATGCCGCTGGGAATGCTCCGGAGGGCCTCCTGGGTGCTGATAATGATGATGGGAAGAATCAGTAGGCTCAGCGTGAGAGCACCGGCCAGGAGGCTGTTCCCGAAAGCGGCAAAGCGGACGAAGAGGGCCAGCCCCAGAATGCCGTACACCACCGACGGCACGCCGGCCAGGTTCGCAATGTTGACCTGAATGAGGCGCAAGAACCAGCCCTCCTGCGCGTATTCTTCGAGGTACACCGCCGAGGCTACGCCCAGGGGCACGGAAATGAGGGCCGTAAGGCCCATCAGCCACAGCGTCCCGAACAGGCCGGACCGGATGCCGGCCTCGCTCGGATGCCGGGAGGGGAGGCTGCTCACGAATCGGCCGTCGAGCCATGGGGCCGCCGTCACCGCCACGTCCACGAGGAGCGTGACGAGCACGACGATCCCAAAGATGGTGGCCAGAAAGAGCACCCCGGCCAGAATCATTCCGATGCGTTCCCGGCGCGACCGGCGGAGGTCAAACGACCCGTTCGAGGAAGGCTCCATAGGTATGAAGGTTGAAGGTTCGAAGGTTAAAGGTTGAATGTTGGTGATGGAAAAGCCCCTCCCGAACCTTCAACATTCGACCTTTTAACCTTTAACTATTTAGTATTTTTCCTGGAAGCGGCGCGTGATGCGGTTGGCGAAGACGTTCATGGCGAGGGTAATGAGGAACAGGACCAGTCCCACCGCAAAGATGCTCTGGTACTGGATGGTGCCCTGCGGCGTGTCGCCCTTGCTCACCTGCACGATAAAGGCCGTCATGGTCTGAATTGCCTCGGTCGGATTGAGGGTCGTCTTGGGCGAGGCCCCCGCCGCCAGCGTGACAATCATGGTTTCGCCGATCGCGCGACTTATGGCCAGAATGAAGCTCGCCATGATGCCCCCGAACGCCGCCGGGACGTTGACCCGCACCACGGCTTCGTACTTGGTGGCCCCGAGGGCGTAGGCCGCCTGCGCCAGACTGTCGGGCACCGCCTGCAAGGCATCCTCGCTGAGGGACGCCACCATGGGAATGATCATGATGCCGACCACGATGCCCCCGCTGAGTGCGTTGTAGACGCCGAGCCCCGGGATGAAGGTTTGCAGGAGCGGGGTCACGAAGGTCAGCGCAAAGTACCCGTACACGACGGTGGGCACCCCCGCCAGCAGCTCCAGGCCCGGCTTCAGGACTTTCCGGACCCACCGGGACGCGTATTCCGAAATGAAAATGGCACTGGCCAGGCCCACCGGCAGGGCCACGACCGCCGAGATCACGGTTACGAGCAGCGTCCCACTCAACAGCGCCCAAATGCCAAAGTGCTTCTCGGCGAACTGCGGGGTCCAGCGCGTGTCCCCAAAGAATTCCGTGAGGGGCACCGACTGAAAAAACGGGATCGACTCGACGACGAGCACCGCCGCGATCCCGAGGGTGGTCAGTACGCTGATGAGCGCGCACGCCCCCAGCGCGTACTTGATGGCCAGTTCTTTCGGACTGTCGTATACCTGCTGTGTGAGGTCCTCGGACGTGCGCACCTCTCGGTCGGGCTCGTCCTCGGTGGTTGTTGGGGGCGGAGAAGACGTCGAGCTCATGAAGGCGAAAGTTAGTCAGAGCGCTCGCGGACGCAGAGGGCCTCATCCTTCGCTCGTGGTGTCGGGCGGCGTTGTCCCCGTGCCCGCCGATCGAAGCATCTCTTCCACCCGAGTTCCGGTCACGTCAACGCCCTCCGCCCCGAAGACCGTGCCCGTCGTCCGGTTCTGAAAGCGCTCGAGGGCAAGCTGGTAGGCCTCGTCGGGAAGGCCCACGTATCCCACGTCGCGGGCGAGCTTGTCGGCGTTCTCGAGATAAAACTCAACGAATTTCTCAACGGTCGGCGTCAGCTTCGCGGGATTTACGTAGATGAAGAGGGGACGCGACAGAGGGCGGTACGTCCCATTCTTGACCGTCTTGGTGCTCGGGCGTACACAGGAAGCACCGCTGTTTTGGGTATCGGGATCGATGCTGAGGGCCTTCAGTTCCTTGGCGTTGTTCTCATAGTAGGCCAGCCCAAAGTAGCCAAGGGAGCCCTCCGTTCCCTTGATTCCTTGCACGAGCACATTGTCATCCTCACTCGCCGTAAAGTCGGACCGGCTGGCGCCGCTTTCTCCCACGATCGCTTCGGTGAAGTAGTCGTACGTTCCACTGGCGGTGCCGGGGGCGTACAGGGCAATCTCCCGGTCCGGAAACGTGTCGCGAATATCGCTCCACTGCTCGACGGCGCTGTCCGGCTTCCAAATGCGCTGAAGCTCGCTGGCGGTGAGGCAGTCGACCCAATCGTTCTTCGGGTGGACCACCACGGCCAGCCCGTCATACGCCACCGGAATCTCGATGAACTCGATGCCGTTGGCCTTGGCCTTCTCGAGTTCGTTCGGGGCGATGGGCCGCGAGGCATCGTTGATGGCCGTCCCACCCCGCAGGAATTTGGAAAAGCCCCCGCCAGTGCCGCTGACGCCCACGTTCACCCGAGCCCTCGGGTTTTCTTTCATAAACTCCTCAGCCACGGCCTCCGTGAGTGGAAAAACCGTGCTGGAGCCGTCTATGCTCACCGACTTGGTCGACGAGCCGCCGCAGCCGGCAAGTGCAACCGCAAATATCAGGACGGCGGCGAGCCCAAGCCACGGCACGAGGGAGGAAGGCAGCGAATCGGAAGGACGCATGGAGCGCATTACAAGCAGGGTGCGTTCATGGAAGGAATTCGTCGAGTGCGCTGCATCATAACGCACACGCAGGGCAAGAGAAAGCGGGTTCGGGAGGGTTTATTCTTTCATTCGATACCCCACCCCCTTGACCGTCTCGATGTATTCGCTGCCGATCTTTTCGCGGATCTTGCGGACGTGGACGTCCACGGTCCGATCCACGACGTACACGTCGCGCCCCCACACCTCGTCGAGGATCTCTTGGCGGGAGAAGACCCGGCCGGGATGGGAGGCCAGAAAGTAGAGCAGCTCGAACTCCTTGCGCGGAAGGCGCATCTCCGTCTCCTCCCCATTGCCCTGGTACACGAGATACCGGTCCCGATCCACCCGGAGGTTGTGCACCTCAATCTGGTCGGGCGGATCTTCGTAGCGGCGGGCACTGCGCAGCAGGGCCTTCGTCTGGCTCACGATGACGGAGACGGACACGGGCTTGCCGAGGTAGATGTCGGCCCCCACGTCGAGCCCCTGGACCTTGTCTTCCTCCTCGCTCCGCGCCGTGAGCATCATGATGGGAATGGTGCGGAGGTGCGCGTCCTTTCGGAGCTTCTCGCACACCTCGATGCCGTCCATTTTCGGCATCATGATGTCGAGAATGATGAGGTCCGGCTCGTGCTCGCGCGTCTGCTCGATCGCTTCCACGCCGTCGCGGGCGAGGATGACCTCGAATCCTTCCTGTTCGAGGTTGTACTCGACCAGGCTGAGGAGGTCCTCTTCGTCGTCCACGACGAGAACGGTGGGCCCGGTGCCCAGCGTCTGCTCATCCACGACACGTCATCTGTTGGTTTCGAAGATTGATGGTTACTACTCCCTACCTCAAGTCCGCGAACGGTGTTGTTATGGCAATATTATCATCGGGCCGTTGACGGGGGGACCACCGATTTTTTCGCCATGCCTTTGTCGGCGAGGACGGGTTGGCGGGGAGGGGAAGACCGGGGACGGAGGCGCCGTTGTTCTTCTTGCGTTCACTTCTTTCATTGCTCGTACGAGAATTGTGGGCCTCGCGTCTCCTCCATCCGGCCCAGAACG
>JBDGQM010000268.1:0-3903 GCA_042219065.1 Salinibacter sp.
TCTGGTTGGCTGCGCGCATCACGGTGGTCGCCCTGCACAGGCCTATGTCCGTGCGTTCGATGAGGCGCTCCACTTTCCGGTCGTCGCCGTGCGGCTCGAAGAACGACGCGGTGTCCGCTTTCACGAAGTACACCTCCACGGCGTAACTGGTGGAGTCGGGCGTCACGTTCAGCGTATCGAGAACCTGCGCCTCGGCAGACAGCGGCAGGACCAGGGCGATCAGCAGGGCAACAGAGCCGGGCAGGGCCGCAGAGTTTTGCATGGCGGGATGGTCTTGAGCACGCGCTGGAATGGCGACTGGGCAAATGCACGCGGCGCAGGACGCGTGTCGCAGCGGGACTCATCGTGATAGCACCGCGGCACGTCGTCTCTACCGGTCTCTCTGAGGGACCCCCGAGATGCCTTCCCGTACGGACTGAGAAATGCTCCGGGATGCTGGGCCGTTCCTGCGAGACGAGAACCTCATGTCGGGATGTTGGCACTTTCGATGAGCCGAGGCGGCATGGGGGGGCAACGGATGAGAGGTCCGGACTCCCTCCTCGTCCAGGCTGGAAGGAGCGAGCGGCAATGGGCGGCGGGATGGGATCCGGAGACCGTCTGCACCCTGAGTCCTCTTCGCTCCGAGAGCGCTCACGGAGTGTGCTCCGTTGGCCCGCCCCCGGGAGGCTTCGAGGCGTGAACGACTGTTTATCCGCAGGGGCGATCCCGGAGACAAAGATCACGGAGCCTCTCAGGCCCGATCGGATGGATTTGCGCTCAGTGATCAAGTGATCACGACGACGTTACGCCTCAATTGCCGTAACGTCCCGAAGAGACCGATCAGAGCCTCCCGATGCCTGTATTAACCGACCGCGTTAGATAAAAATACACCTTTACAAAATTCGTTCGAATCGTTCCCTCCAGCAGCCCTTCATCTTCAGCCGATGTTAGAATCCAGCAATGGGGTGTCCGGCGACGGGTCGAGAGAGGCGGGCCGGGATGAGCGCTCCGCTTCGGGTCCGTCATTAATCGACCAATCGGTCAAGGCCTTCGAGGCGGTGCAGCGGCGTGTCGACCGGGACGTCGGTCCGGAGCGCCTTCGGGCCTTCCTTCGGGCAAAGACGGTCACTCCGGACACTGTGCTCGGCCTACTTGCCGACTTTGGGCGGGCCCGGGGGTTGGTGACGGAGGCGCGCACCCTTCCCTCTACGCGTCTGCCGGACGAGAGCGCTCCGGGGGACCTGATCTTGCTGCCCAGTGGGAGTCTCGGGGTGGTTGAGGAGACGCGCCCAGGTGTGGGCGTCGTGTCAGTCCGCAGCTTCGGGCCCGGGGGAAAACAGCGGATGGGGGCGGACGCCCTGGCTGAACAGGAGGGGCCCGTATCGCTTCTCCACATTGAGGGCGAGACGCCCCACTTCCTCAACAGCGAGCACCAGTCGTCGCCCGGCGCAGGGGGGCGGTCCGCCGAGTACATCCACGACCCCCACGACCACCGCGAGAACATCGAGGAGACGTTCACCAGCCTCCTGCGGCTGCTGAGCGACGAGGGGGAGGACGTCATCACGGTGGCCGTATACGCCGCCATGGTGGCCCTTTTTTCCCTCACCGTTCCCCTTGCCTCGCAGGGGATTATCGATTCGGTGTCGCTGGGGACGTTTACCAACCAGATCGTCGTGCTCTGCGCCGCGATCACCGTGGGGCTCCTCCTCTACGGCGGATTTGACGTCCTCAAGTACTACACGGTGGACATGCTCCAGCGCCGTCTCTTCGCCTCCACGTCCCTGGAGATGGCCTACCGCCTGCCCCTCATGAAGCGATCGGAACTGGAGGGCGAGTACGGGCCGGCGCTGATCAACCGGTTTTTTGACGTGGTCGCGATGCAGAAGAGCCTGTCGAAGATCCTGCTCAACGGGCTGGTCTATTCGCTCATCGCGCTGGTGAGCCTGGTTCTCCTCACCATCTACAGCTCGTTTTTTCTGATCGTGGGGCTGACGGCGGTTCTATTCACGCCGGTGCTCATCTGGGGCCTTGGGCGAAGGGGCCTGAAGACGAGCATCGAGCAGTCGAGCTTTAAGTACTCGATGGCCCACTGGCTGGAGGACCTGGCCCGGTGCCAGCAGAGCTTCAAGCTCAACGGATCGCCGTCGTACGTGCACGCCCGCACCGACCAGTTGGCCTCCGACTACGTCCGGGCGCGGGGGAACCACTTCCAGATCTTCGGCCGGCAGCTCGCGGCAGCCGCTGCCTTTCGGGCCATCATCGTGGGCCTGGCCCTCGGCATCGGGGGCTACCTGGTCACGCAGGGCAGCATCACGCTCGGCCAGTTCGTGGCCGCGGAGCTTCTGATCGTGTACCTTACGAACAACGGCTTCAACCTCGTCGAGCTCTTTGCCTCCGGGTACGACCTGCTGACGGCCATCAGCAAGATTCTTCATGTGACCGAGAAGCCGCTGGAGACGCTCGGGGGAGAGGAGGTGCCGTCCGGATCCGGGCCTGCGTCGCTTCATCTGCGCGGGGTCACCGTGGGATACGACGACGGGACGCCCGCGCTGGACGACGTGTCGTTCGAGGTGGCGTCGGGCGCCCACCTCTGCGTCGTCGGGAACAGCGGGGCGGGCAAGACCACCCTGACCCAGGCCCTGGTGCAGATGCACGAGCCCGACCAGGGCCAAATCATGTTCGACGGCCACGACATCTCTCGCCTCGACCCGCAGGCGTACCGGAGCGTGGTGGGCCTCGCACTTCCCACCGACGAGCTGTTCAAAGGCACCGTGGAGGAAAACATCACCATGGGGCGCTCCTTCCGCTACGCGGACATTGAGAAGGCCCTCCACCTCTCGTGCCTCGACGAGGCGGTCCTGAACCTTCCCGATGGCCTGTCGACCCCCATCACCTCCGCGGGGCTGAGCCTCCCGCAGGGCATGGTTCGGCGCATCATGATTGCCCGAGCCGTGATCGGCGAGCCCCGTCTCCTCATCCTCGACGAGCCGTTCAACGGCATCGAGGAACCGGTGAAGCAGACCCTGGCCGACCGAATCTACGAGCACGGCGCGTGGACCATCGTCTCTGCCGCCGACGACAACCCGATGGCCGTGCGCCGGGCCGACCAGGTCCTCGTCTTGGACGAAGGGGCATCTGTGTGGAAGGGAGCCCCGGAGGAACTCCGTGGCGAACCGGACGACTTCCTGGAGCAACACTTCCCGAAACTCGCCACGACGGTGCAGGAGGAAGAGGTGCTGTCCTGACGGGGGGCCTGCCCGACCGCCTTTTCGCTCCTGCCGGATCCTGGCGTGCCCACCCCAGCCGGGCGGCTCGACGACCGTTTCCCCCTGCACAATAGAATAGCATTTGACGCCCCATGTCCGCCCAGCACTCCAACACCGACGCGTCTCTGCCAGATGAGACATCGCCCTCGCGGGAGCGGCAGTGGCTGCGGCCGACCGCGGAGATGGACGCTCCGGCCGGGCCCGAGTACACGAGCGCGCTGCAGGCGGCACAGTCCCCGTCGATCACGCGCTCGGTCCTCGTCGGCTCGGTGATCGCGCTCCTGCTTCTTGGGGTGGTGCTGGCGCTCGTGCCGTGGCGCCAGACGGTTTCCGGCACGGGGGAGGTGACGGCCTTCGCCCCGGACGCGCGTCCCCGGACCGTGGAGTCGCAAATTCCGGCCCGCATCGAGGCCTGGAAGGTGGTGGAGGGGGATCGGGTGGCCGCGGGCGACACCATCGCGGTGCTGGACGACCTGGGGGCCTCCTACCTGGCCGACCGGTTTGCCAGCCGCGCGGCCGAGCAACGGGCCAGCAAGCTCCAGGGACTGCGCCTGGAGGTCGAGCGGGCCCGCCAGAAGCTCGCACAGGCCCGCCAGAAGCGCCGGTCCGCGCAGGAAAAGGCCAACAACGCCGCCCTGCAGATCTCGACGGCCCGCGC
>JBDGQM010000269.1:0-29647 GCA_042219065.1 Salinibacter sp.
CCCGCAAACGATCGCCCGCTGCCCTCCAGAGAGGACAGCGGGCTGACGGTTGGAGACCCCCCATGTCGCACATCCCCGGTCGGTTAGAAGAGGACGTTCAGACGGAGCGCGTAGGCGCTGAGTTTTCGATCGCTCGGCGAAAAGCTGGTGCCGCCAACGTCGAAATCGTCGCTGATGTAGTCCGAGGCGCCGAACTCGTACCGCAGTTCGGGCTGCAGCGTCAGCCCCACCCCGGGAACCGACACGTTCGCGCCAACCCCAATGTTGAAGGTGAAAGAGACGTCCTCGAAGTCCTCGTCGAAGCTGTCCTCACTGCTCTGTGGGAGAAACGCATTCGGCCCCCCGACCAGATACGGGCTCACGAGGGGCGTCGGCAGCAAAGTCACCCGAAGGTCTACGGGGACTTCGAACGCCGTCACATCGAGCTGCTCAACATCCGCGCCTGTGACGTCCGAAAAGTCGTAACTGCCAACCTTTCGGTAGAACAGGCCCGGCCGAATGCTCACGGGACCGAGGCCGAGGTCGTAGACGGCCCCGATGTGGTACCCCGTCGCGTTCTCGCTAACGTTCTGGCCGTTCTGGATGTCACTTACGGAGTCGAAATTTGCCCCGGCGGCAATCCCGAACTGGGCCTGCGCCGGCAGGGCCGACACGCCGAGGAACACGAGGGCGAGAAGGGTCGAGGAAACGATATGCTTCATCGAAACGCGCATAAAGACGTTGGGTCGTTTGTCGAGAGAATGAACGGAGCCCGGAGCATTTGCCGCTCAGAACGGCCTGTGCTATGGTGTGAGGCATGTGGGCGGCACCGGAAGACTGCTTCCTCCGGGAGAAAACATCACACCCGTCGCTCCTTTCTAGCGTTTAGAGAGGGGCACACATACTTTCGACATATAGCACAACGCGTGCTCAGAGATCGTGTGGCCGGGCCGCAGGCTGCGCCCCCTACACGAGGGAAGGCGCAGTTCAAGCGCGCAAAGTAACGGGTCGCGATGAAAGTTCCCACCCCTCCATCGGGGCTTTGCGTCTCTTTATCCGGTTCGAGGTCGACGGGCGCGTCGGCGGGATGGGGGAGGGTCCCTGATGGTCGCACATGCGAAGGGACGCAAATACTTTGCAGGTCCGACACAATCTTTCCGAGGCTCCTTCTGTTCTCCCCTGCAACCTCATTCCGAACAGAGAGTAGATGCAATGCACTTTGACGATCGTGTTCAGCCTCCCACCCTCTGTACTCAAGCTCCAGTTTTCTCCCTCCCATGAAAATCGGTATTACCTGCTACCCGACCTACGGCGGCAGTGGGGTCGTCGCTACGGAACTCGGCAAAGCGCTCGCGGAACGCGGACACGAGATTCACTTCATCGCCTCGGATCTTCCCTTCCGGCTCTCCCACGTGGCGGGCAACATTTTTTTCCACGAGGTCAACGTCCAGAGCTACCCCCTCTTCGACTATCCGCCCTACACCCTCTCGCTCACCAGCAAGATGGTGGACATCTCCAAGCACGTGGGGCTCGATCTTTTGCACGTGCACTACGCCCTGCCCCACGCGTCGAGCGCCGTCATGGCCCAGCAGATTCTGGACTCGGAGGACCTGGACCTTCCCATCGTCACGACCCTCCACGGCACCGACATCACCCTCATCGGCCAGGATCCGTCGTTTGCCCCCGTCGTTACGTGGTCGATCAACGAGTCGAGCGGGGTCACGGCCGTCTCCGACTACCTCCGCCAGGAGACGTACGACCACTTCGAGGTCTCCAACGACATCGAGATCATTCCCAACTTCATTGATACAGACCGCTTCGTGCGGCAGGACAAGGAGCACTTCAAGCAGGCGCTCTGTCCCAACGGGGAGAAGGTCATCGTCCACATTTCCAACTTCCGGCCGGTCAAGAACACCAAGCAGGTCGTCGAGGTCTTCCACCGCCTGCAGAACGGCACCTCCAACGTCAAGCTCCTGCTGGTGGGCGACGGCCCCGAGCGTGTGCCCACGGAGCGCAAGGCGCGCGACCTCGGCGTCTACGACGACATTCGCTTCCTCGGCAAGCAGGACCCGATCGAGGAAATTCTGTCGATTGCGGACGTCTTCCTCATGCCGAGCGGATCGGAGACCTTTGGCCTCGCGGCCCTCGAAGCCATGGCCTGCGAGGTCCCCGTCGTGGCGACCGACGTAGGCGGCCTGCCGGAACTGATCGTGCACGGCGAGACGGGCTTTCTCTGTCCCCTCGACAACCTTGAGGAATTCACCGAGTGCACCCGAGAGCTCCTGACCAACGACGATCTGCACGACGAGATGGCAGCCGCGGCGCGAGCCCGTGCGGTCGATACCTTTGATATCGACCGGGTGGTGCCCCGGTACGAGGACTACTACGAGCGCGTCCGGGAAGGCGCAGTGGCGGCCCGCCCCTAGCGTTACTGCCCGACCGCCTCCTGCACGAACGGATTTTGCGCGCGCTCCTGGCCGATGGTCGTCGTGGGCCCGTGGCCGGGATAGATCGTAAATTCGTCCCCAAGCGGAAGCAGTGTTTCGGTGATCGAGTCCATCAGCTGAGACCGGGACGTCTCCGGGAGCCCCTGGGTGCGGCCAATCGAGTTCTGAAAGAGCACGTCGCCGGTCACGGCCTGCGTGCTCGGACGGTGCACGAACGAGATGGAGTCGGGCGAGTGGCCGGGTGTATGGAGGATGTCGAGGGTAGTGTCGCCGAAGGAAATGGTATCGCCGGCCCCGAGATGCGTGGTCGGCACGGACGGGGGATCGACCTCCACTCCGAAAGCCGTGGCCTGTTCGTCGGCCCGCTCGATAAAGGGCGCCGCCGCCTCGTGGGCCTTGAATCGCTGGTCGAACTGGGCCTCGAAGAACCGGCAGCCGAAAATATGGTCGACGTGGGCGTGCGTCAGAAGGAGGTGGCGCATTTCGAGGTCGTGCTCGTCGATCACCCGCATGACCTCCGCACATTCCGCGTCGGTGTCACAGCTTGCATCAATGAGCACCGCCTCGCCCTGATCGTGGCAGAGGTAGCAGTTGGTCATGAAGGGGTTGAAGGTAAAGGGCTCGACCTGCATCGGGGACTGGGCTGAGTAATGGAGAACAGGAAACGCGATTCCCCAATTCCTCTCTCTCCCCGAAGATCCAATTCCGTCCCGCCCACTCCCTACACCCTCCCCCAGAACTATCGCATCTGTGTTGAGGGGACCACGTTTTTCTGATCTTATGGTGACATTCCGACTTTCGAACCCAAAAATTCCACGAATTCAGGGCTCGAAGGCCCCAAGTAGCTCCGGTTCGCCGACCCGGAGCGACCCCGACGGCAGTTGGGAGGGATCCCGTTCGGCGACCGCATGCGCGTCAGGGAAATTCCAAACAGGTCTGATATTTGCTTGAACGAGGTCGGTTGGTTGCGATTTTGGCCCCAATCCCCGCCTGGAGCTTCACCGGCGAAGGGCGTTTCACAGAACCTTTACGGTTTGCTTGACGCCAATGCGTTCGGCGACCGGGACCTACCGCAGCCCCGAACAAAGGGGATTGCCTGACAGATGCGATAGCCCTGCACCCTCCCCTCCCCCGCCCGAACACGCGAATTCTCCCCGGCGTTATACGGCTCCGTTGGGCGGAATGCGTTCATACCACGAAACGGCGCCTCCATGCTGCGGCGGCTTCACTGGCTCATTCTGCGTCGGCTGCCGGGTCCCTTTTTCGGGTGGCTCGGCACGCTCATGTTTCTGCTGCTGATGCAGTTTCTTATCCGGTGGCTGCCTGAGATTGCGGGTAAGGGCATCCCGATTCCCGTCATCATTGAGCTGATCGCCTACAACCTGGCGTACATGGTGGTGCTGGCGGTGCCCATGTCGGTGCTGCTGGCCGCCCTCATGGCGTTCGGGGGACTGGCAGAGTCGAAGTACTACACCGTCATCAAGAGCACGGGCATCTCGTTCGGCCAAATCGTGTGGCCCACACTGGTGGTGGCCGCCGTGATTATGGGCGGGATGCTCTATTTTAACAACGTGATGCTGCCGGAGGCCAACCATCGGGCCCGTCAGCTCTGGAGCGACATCCGCGGCAAACGGCCGGGGTTTGAGATTCAGCCGGGGGTGTTCTACGACGGCGTGGAAGACTACAGCATTCTCGTGGAGAACCGTCCTCCGGGAACGAACAAGCTCATCGACGTCACCATCTACGATTATACGCAGGGGCGGGACCGCCAGGCCGTCATCAAGGCCGAGCGGGGCGTGATCGAGTCGCACGCGAATGGGGCTCGCCTCACGCTCACCCTCCGCAACGGCGAGATGCACCGTCCCCTGCCGCCGGACGCCAACAACCGAAACGAACGGTACGAGCAACTCGCCTTCGACCGCCATCGGATCGAGTTTAGAATGTCGAACGCCGTCTTCCGGCGGTCCGAGTCTGGGGAGATATCCCGGTCTACCCGAACCATGCGCACGCCACAGCTCCTCGACACGCTGGATTCCCTGGAGACCCAGGTCCGCTCCGAATATCGGAGCCTGTACAGGGACGTCCAGAACACCCTCGCCCCAGACACGTCCGGCGCAGCGGCCCCGGACACGGCGTCTTTGCCTCCCCTGCCCCCGTCGGCGGCCGCCCCCTACGTGGCCCTTGCCGGGCTCGACACGGAGAACTACCGATCAGTCGGCCAACGCGCAGCCCAGGACGCGCGGCAGGTGGAATCCACCATCCAGAATATGCAGCGCGACTCGAAATGGAAGCGCCAGCGCCTCCGGAGCTACAAGGTCGCGTTCTATAAAAAGTTTTCGATTGCGCTCGCCTGCTTCGTCTTCATGTTCGTGGGAGCGCCGCTCGGCCTGGCGCTCCGCCGAGGCGGCCTCGCCACCATCGGGGCCATCGCGCTCGGGATCTTCATGTTCTACTGGATTACGCTGGTGCAGGGCGAAAAATTATCGGAGCGCGGCTTCTTCCCCCCCTGGTTCGGGATGTGGATCGCCAACCTCATCATGTCGGGGGCGGGCGTGTGGCTGATTCTGTACGTCGTGCTCGATCTGGGCGCCACCCCGCCCCTCCGCCGACGCCTGTGGGACTGGCTTACCTCCTTCCGGTCCTGATCTTTCGGCCCTCGGCCCCCCGAAGCAGCGCGCAGGCGTCCTGGCGGGCCGCTTCTGTGTCCATCCTCCGTACCCCCCCACGTCCAGACACCCCGCTCGTGCTGTATCTCGTCCCCACCCCCATCGGCAACCTGGACGACATCACGCTCCGGGCCCTCCAGGTGCTCCGCGAGGCCGACCTGATTGCCTGCGAGGACACTCGCACCTCGGGGCATTTGCTGGACCACCACGACGTGGAGACGCCCACCACGCGCTACCACGAGCACAACGAGCGCGACAAGGCCCCCGAGCTCGTGGCCCGCATGCGCGCCGGTCACGACATTGCCCTCATCAGCGACGCCGGCTCGCCGGGCATTTCCGATCCGGGATTTTATCTCACCCGCGAATGCTGGCACGAGGACATTGAGGTGCAGGCGCTCCCCGGCCCCACGGCCCTCATTCCGGCCCTCACCGCGAGCGCCCTCCCGAGCGACCGCTTCGTCTTCGAAGGCTTCCTCCCGAAGAAGCAGGGGCGACAGACGCGACTGACGGAGCTGGCGACGGAGCCGCGGACGGTAGTGATCTACGAGTCGCCGCATCGGCTCCTTCGCACGCTGGACGACCTGATGGAATACCTCGGGGCCGACCGCCTCGCCGCCGTGGCCCGCGAACTCACGAAAACCTACGAAGAGGTGGAGCGGGGAACGCTCGAAGAGGTGCGGTCGTATTTCGCGGGGTATACGAAAGTGCGGGGGGAATGCGTTATCGTGGTCCACGGTGCCTCCTAGAACGAATTCTGCTCCATGAGCAGCGCGCGGTTCGTTCTAGATCTCGATGGCAGTCGGACGTAGGCTCTGCTCGGGAGCCGGTTGGACCCCGGAAATCCGCGGGCGCGAACGCACATCCCTTGATTGGAAGAGGTGATTTCTTTCTTCCTTTGCCGAGCCGTGCAGAAATTCCCGAAGACGAAGCCTCTGAGTATGGGCGTTTGCGAGTATGTGGGGATGTGAGAAAAAAACGCCCACACTCCCGTACTCAACTCCGTTCCGCCGGAGCATTCTCGTTCGAGGTCGGCGCACTCCGTTCGCGACATTCCTCACGCATCGGTAACCGCCCCCCTGTGTCTTCTCTCGCCTGACTTGCTCACCGGACGTCCCATTGCTGTGAGGTCATCTTTCTTTCTGCTGCTGAGTCTTCTGCTCGTGTCCCCCCTTTCGGTCCACGCCCAGGACGACTCGGCGTGTCCGGCCGGGAACCTGCAGTCCCTTCAGGCAGACGCCTCGTCGGACTCTATGCCTGCCGCCCAGAACGCCGACCCGGCGTGGGCCAAGCGGTCGAAAGTGACCGACTCCACGCCCGCCGTATCGGTGCCGCCCGCGACCGAGGCCGAAGCCTTCGTGCAGAACCGAATCAAGAAGGACGGCCTCCACGTGGTCCACTTCTGGGCGCCGTGGTGCCCGAACTCCACGGGCGAGCTGGAAAACGGATGGGCCGGCCTCGTCACCGACAACCCGAACGTCACCTTTACCTTCGTGACCGTGTGGAACGACAACGAAGACGGCGCCTCCGTCCTCGACGACTACGGTCTCCCGGACCGGGTCGCCGAGGTGACACAGCCGGACCTAGGCCCGAGCGACAACGAAGCAAACCGTCGCCACTCGTTTCTGAGCCTGCCGGTTACCTGGATCCCCTCCACCTGGATCTTTCACCAGAACGGGGAATTGGCCTTTGCCATGAACTACGGCGAAATGGAGATGAGCACGATCCAGTCGCTCCTCGACGCCACACGGAAAGACTGGTAGCGCCTCTGCGATACGGTCTTCTCCTGTTCCTTCTTACTTTTCCAGACACTAGTTGCTTGTCGTCAGGATGAATCGGAAGCGGATTGATCGTCTTACCGCCGGGCTCGTCTTTCTCTGGGCGCTCGGCCTTTACCTCGCGACCGTCGCGCCCACCGTCTCGTTCTGGGACCCCGGGGAACGGATCGCGAGCGCCTACACCCTTCAGGTAATGCACCCACCGGGCGCGCCGTTTTATCTGCTGCTGGGGCGGCTCTTTTCGATGCTGGCCCCGTCGGCCGAGACGGTCGCGTGGATGGTGAATCTGATCTCCGTCTTTGCCAGTACGGGGACCGTACTGCTCACCCATCTCATCATCGTCCGTCTGGTGCGGCGCTGGCAGGGCGACCGGAGCGAGCTGACCAGCGGCCAGTACGTGATCTCGCTCACCAGCGGGGTGGTCGGGGCCGTGGCGTTTTCGGTGAGCGACTCCTTCTGGTTCAACGCGGGCATCGCCGAGGTCTACGCCCTGTCCACGTTCTTTACGGCCCTGGTGGTGTGGCTCATCCTCCGGTGGAGCGATCTCGCCCGCGCTGAGGAAGCGGAGCTCGGCAGCGGCCGCCACTTCTTCCAGCTCGACGCCAACCGGTACCTCGTCGTCATCGCCTTCCTCTTCGGCATGGCCATCGGGGTGCACCTTCTGAGCCTGCTGGCCTTCTTCTTCGTGGCCCTCATCGTCTTCTTTACGGAGTTCGACAAAGAGGCGTGGTCCACCCAGGAGCGCTGGCTCCGAATCGTGGGGGCGGGCGCCCTCTCCTCGGCCATCTTCTTTGCCATCTACCCGGGCATCATCGTCGGCCTGCCGAAGCTGTTCCATGCCGTGGGGGCGCCCTTCATTACCGCCCTGGCGATCGTTCTCGTCCTCTCCTACGGCATTTATAAGACCCACCAGCGGGGGATGGGCCTGGCGAACCTCGCCTTCATGTGCGTCACGGTGATCTTTATCGGCTACGCCTCCTACGCGCTCGTCTTCGTGCGCAGCGCCACCGACCCGCCGATCGACATGAACGACCCGGACACCATCGAGAAGTTCATCTCCTACCTGGAGCGGGAGCAGTACGGAGACACGCCCCTTCTGCAGGGCGTCACGTACGACGACGCCACCGGACGCGTGAATCAGCGCGACGGAGAGTCGACCCTCTTTCCCCGCCGCCACTCCGTCAATCCTCAGCACTGGAAGGTGTACAAGCGCTACGACTCGGACCTGGAGTTCTTTCTCGACTACCAGATCGGGTACATGTACGTCCGCTACTTCCTCTGGAACTTCTCCGGGCGGGCCAGCGACGTACAGGGGGCGGACTGGATCACTGGGATTCCGGGACTCGACCAACACGCCGACCTGCCGACCCTGCAGGCGCCCAGCGAGAAGGAATCGCGCAACGCCTACTATGCCCTCCCCCTCCTTCTGGGACTGTTCGGGGCCTTCTACCACTTCGGCCGCGACTGGAGGCGGGCGTTTAGCGTGTTCGTCCTGTTCTTTATCACCGGCATCGGGATCGTCATATACCTGAACCAGTCGCCGATGCAGCCGCGCGAGCGCCACTACTCCTACGTGGGAAGCTTCTTCGCCTTCAGCCTGTGGATCGGGATCGGGGCCGGGGGCATCCTGCAGATGGTGTACGATGCCCTCCGCGATGCTGTCTCCGGCACAACCCAGGTGGCGTCGCTCCTCGGGACCGGCCTACTGGTCTTCATGGCAGTGCCGGGCTGGATGGCACTGGAGAACTACGGCGACCACGACCGCTCGGAGAACTACGTGCCGCGGGACTACGCCTACAACATGCTCAACAGCACGGCAAAAAACGGCATCCTCTTCACCAATGGGGACAACGACACCTATCCCCTCTGGTACCTCCAGTCCGTGGAGGGGGTGCGACAGGACGTGCGTGTCGTCAACCTCTCGCTGCTCAACACAAAGTGGTACGCGCGCCAGTTGAAAAACGAGGCCGCGTACGACTCCGCCCCGCTTCCGATCTCAATGTCGGAGGACCAGATCGACAAGCTCGGCTACCGGCGCTGGAAGCCTAAGCAAATGACGCTCCCGGTCAACACCGACGAGCTTCGACCGGAGCTGAAGGCGTATCTGCCGGACTCCACGAGCAGTTCGAAGCTCGAAAGCCCCATGACGTGGACGCTGAAGGGCCGTCCCCTACGGAAGGACACCCGGATGCTACAGGCCGCTGACGTGGTGACGTACAACATGCTGCGGACCAACGCCGAAAACGGATGGGACCGACCCATCTACTTCGCCGTCACGGTGGCCCGCTCCGGACAACTCAACCTCAACAACTATTTCCAGCTGGAAGGACAGGCCTACCGCGTTCTTCCCATCCAGCACAACCAGCCCCTCGGGCGGGTCATCCCCGGGCTGACCGAGAAACGACTCTCGCAGTTCCGGTTTACCAATCTCGACGATCCCTCCGTTTACTACAATCAGAACGCCCGGCGAATGGTCGACGGGTACCGGCTTCACTTTTCCCACACGGCCCAGCAACTGAGCGAGAAGGGCCAGGGGGAAAACGCCGAGCAGCTCCTGACCAACTTCACGGAGGCAGTGCCGTTCTCCACGATTCCGGGGGACGTGCAGACGCTCTTCTTTACCGCCCGGGCCTACCGCACACTCGGCAATACCAAGAAGGCAGCGAATCTCTTGAAAAAAGGAGAGCCGCTCGTGATGGAGGAACTCAGAATGGCAAGCTCCCGGAAACAATTTAGCCGGGCGTTGCAGTACGCCGGTCGGATCCGCACCTCGTACCTGAAGGCAAATCAGAGAGCGGCCAGGGAGGCCTTCGACCAGAAAATCGACAAGGTTCTGGCCCAGGCTCCCTTCCAGGTGCCTACGCGGATCCGTCGGGCCTACGGCCTGGCAACCGATACGAGCGGCGGCCCGGAAACCCCCGAAATGATGCCCTCTCCGAGTCAAGAAGCGCCCCCCTCCCAGCAGCCCCCGCAGTCCTCCCCGCCTCCGAACGAGGAATAGCCCGATCTCTCCGCTGCCCAGAGCGCCGGTCCCGTCGATCCGAGACCGGGTGTCATCGCGGGGTGCAGCGGGGAATGTCGGCTCCGGCGGCAAATGCCTCTCCCGGACAGGCGCCGAGCATACCGTTGCGTAGGGAACTTCATGAACGGGGTGCGCCGACCTCGATCGAGAATGCTCTGTGAAACGGCGTTGAGTATGGGAGTGTGGGCGTATGGGCGTCTTTTCTTCCATACCCACATACTCCTGAACACCCATATCCAGAGGCTTTATCTTCAGGGATTTCTGCACGGCTCGGTAAGGCCGTTCCTCCGGAATGACAATGGTGCACTGGCAACAGCGTGGGTCAGTTTTCGACCGAGACGCTCAAATGGGGCGCGTTCGACGGAAAAACAGCGATTCTGCCCGAGGATTTTCGGAGCTCCCGGCCGGTGCGAGCAAAGTGATGGTAGCTAAACGTCGCTTCACGAAGCCGCTCCTCATCTTCGGGGATACGTGCGAGAATGGGGATGCGTCGGGAACGACCTCTCTGGGCGTCCCGGCGCACCGACAGATGCGGTGCGGAACCGGATTCCCGTGACAATCGCCTCCCGCCTCCGGACCTGACTCTCGATGCTCCACCGGGCAGACCCATCGATGCCCATACGTCCACACAGTCCGGACACGGTCGGCGATCACGAGCAGGCGGGCGGTCCCCTACGACAATCGCATCGTAGTGGCGGCCCGCTCGAATTGATCTCAAACATAGGATCGCCCTGAGCAGGATTCTTCTACACTTGACAGAATGATCAGTCCCATCTATATTTGGCGAGTGCGTATCATTCCACACAAGATTTCGGTCTATTCGTGGTGCATGTGAATGGTACCGTACACATGTGTTTTTCGGATCTTCCGAGACTCATAATTTCAGCCGAACTCTTCTCCGAGTCGTTGCGGGCGCAGCTTGTCTCGTCCCTCTGCACAGATGCCCGGAACGGACGAAGTCCCCACTGATCAGAAATCCCCATGCCCGATATGCAGACGAGTACCGTTAAATGGTTCGACGCCGACAAAGGATACGGATTCATCCATCACCCAGAGGACGGCGACGACGTGTTCGTCCACTACTCGAATATCGAGTCGGACGACGACTTCAAGACGCTGAAGAGTGACCAGCGGGTCCGATTTGACATGAATGAGGGACCCAAAGGCCTGCACGCCCTGGAGGTGGAACCCCTCTCCGCCGACACCGAACAGGAGGAGGACGGTCCGGATGATGATCCGGACGAGGGGAGCTTCGACCTTTCCGATATTGACCCCACCGCAGAGGTGAACCCCTCCCTGTCCGGAGGATCTTCCTGAGGGCCTTTCTTGTAGCAAAATCTCGTTTCTCTCTTCAGGGTCTTCGACGTTGTGTCCGAGGTCTATCCGGAATCCCTCTCGATTGAACAGGCCCATCCGTCTCGCCGCCTCGACGACGCGGTGCTTCGGCAGGTGATTCGCCACGTTCTCGACGCGGAGGGAGCACCCCTTCTGCACCTGAGCGTGGTCCTCGCCGACCACGACACGGTCCGCCGCCTGAACCGGTCCTACCTCGACCACGATTACAACACCGATGTCCTGTCCTTCTCGCTTCGGGACGGGCCGGATCCCGCCCGAACCGACGCGGAGGATTCCGCGGTGGAAGGAGAGGTGTACGTGGACCTGGATACGGCCGCCGAGCGCCACGCGGAGTTCGACACGTCCTTCGACCGCGAGGCCTACCGCTACGTCATCCACGGCGTGCTCCACCTCGTGGGGTACGACGACGCGACCGCCGCGGCCCAGGAGACGATGCGCGAGAAGGAAAATCAGTACCTCGATGCGATCGACGCGGTGTCCAGCGCGTGAGCCGGCCGTTCGCGCCGTCTCGTCCGCCAATCACGTCGGGCGTTTCAGCCGCGGTGGACGGCCATTGATCCGTCCTCCGTTTCTCTCCGCCCGCATGCCGTCCCGCAGGCCTCCGTCGGGGTCACCTCCGGAAACATCTCCCCACGAGACGGAATGTGAGAACGCCCGTGAGCATTACGGAATGAGGCGGGGGGGTTCGTCCTCTTCTACCACAAAACCCGGAAGTACGTTCTATGGCTTTTCAAACCCAAGTCACGACGCGTCACGTCGACGTAAGCGATCGCGTTCACGAGTACGCACAAACCCGAACGGCTAAGCTGGAGCAGTTCTTCGACGGGATCGTGAGTGCGCACGTTATTCTCGGCGAGGACAACTCCCCTGCCGAAAACAAAACCGCCTCTATCAACATCGACGTGTACCAGAAACGCCTTTCGGCCGACGATGCGGCGAGCAGCCACGAGGAGGCCATCAACCTCTGCGTCGACCACCTGCGGCGTCAGCTCGAAAAATACAAGTCGAAGCTACGAAGCAAGGACAAGGATGCGCACCGATAACCGCGGACCCATCCTCCATACCAGACGGGCTCAGCCTGCGGTGTTCGAGGCTGAGCCCGTTTTTTTGGCCGTAATTTGTGGTCCAATTTGTGGTCTCACGCCACCTCTTCGGGCTGGCGCAGGGGCTCCACCACCTTCTTGACCGTGTCCGCGCTCGACATGATGTAGAAGTGAATGCAGGGGACGTCCGCCTCCATCAGTTCGTGGGCCTGCCGGATGGCCCAGTCCACCCCAATCTTCTCCACGTCCTCCGGGTCGGCCGCGTCGACCTCGGCGGCGAGCTCTTCCGGAATTTCCGTGTGGAAGTATTTCGGCAGCATGCGAAGATGCCGCTTCCGCTTCATGATTTTGATGCCCGGCACGATGGGCACATCAATCCCCACCTCCCGGCACTTGTCCACGAAGCGAAAGAAGTACTCATTGTCGAAGAACATCTGCGTCACCACGTAGTCGGCGCCCGCGTCTACTTTTTCCTTCAGGCGCATGATGTCCCAGGCCAGGTTGGGCGCCTCGAAGTGCGTTTCCGGATAGCCCCCCACCCCCACGCAGAAGTCGGTGGGCTCGGCGTTCATGAGGTCCTCCAGGTACGCCCCCTGATTCATGTCCTGGATCTGCTGGACGAGATCGACGGCGTACTCGTTGCGGGACCGGTTTCCCGAAATGGACTTCTCGTACCCCTTGTCGTCGCCCCGAATGGCGAGCACATTGTCGATGCCCAGGTAATTCAGCTCGATGAGCGCGTCCTCCGTCTCCTCACGGGTAAACCCTTTGCAGAGGAGGTGCGGGACCGTATCGATGCCAAACCGGGCTTCAATGGCCGCACAGAGCCCGATGGTCCCGGGGCGCTTCCGCTTCACGCACCGCTCCCAGGTTCCGTTGTCCTTCTGCTTGTATTCGACCTCCGCCGAATGACTCGTTACATCGATAAACGGCGGGTCGAAGGGCATGAGCTCTTCGACCACTTCTAGCATTTGCTCTGCAGAGCCGCCCCGTTTGGGCGGAATAATCTCGTAGGAGATGAGCGGCTCGGATGCCTGATCAAAATGCTCGGTAACCTTCATGCGGGACGTGACATTCGTTCACGAATTTGCTTGGTTGTGGACTGGCGCGAAAACGCCACCCATCATACCTTCCAAAATCCAGGGTGTTCGATGCTTGGAGTCTTGTTTTCCACTTCGGAAGAAGCGGCCCCATTTATTGATCGGCACATCGGGGGACGGACCGAAGAGCTGGAAGAGGGGCAGTATTTAGAGACCGACGAGGTGATCGTTACGGTCACGGGGCCGGGAAAAATCAAAGCGACCCTCGCCACAGGGCGGTTTCTCCGCCGGTACGACGTAGATCTGCTCGTGCAGGCGGGGGGGGCCACGGCTCTGACGGACGATCTCGACGTAGGAACGGTGGTGGGAGCCACCTTCGTGCTGGAGGGCGACCGGGTGGCGCTCGACGCGCCAACCTATCCCCGCATGCCGCTCGATTCTCCCTTCGACGACCTGTCGCGGGAAGGAACGCTCGTCTCTCAGGACCACACGGACGATGAGCCCTCCGACAAGCGGAGCTACTGGGAGCGAATTGCCGACATGCGGGACGATACCGGTTATCCCGTCGCGTACGTAGCGGCCCAGCGTGGCACGTCGTGCCACATCGTGAAGGGCATTACCGGCCGGGTCGGGACCGAAGACAATGCCACCGAACGGGCCGATGCTCTCCAGGCCGTCGCTCGCTTTCTGCACACCCACGCCGACGCGAGCGCCACGGATTCCTCTTAGTCCTTCGACGGAGGAGCCGGGGAATCTGCTCGGTCAGTTTCGGCGTCGCCACAGATCTTCACGCCACGCTTCCGGGATGCCGTCGGAGCGGCCCCACACATACTCTGGGTGCGGCTCCTCCTTCCGTCGCTCTCGCCGCCGATCGGCCCGAATCTCACGGACCCCGACGGACACCTGCTCGCCCCGCGCCGTCGCCTTTTCCCGTTGCACGACCGGATGCTCGTCGAACGGTTGTGCCCGTTCGGGATGATAGAGCCGGTACACCATGGTCCCGGCCCAGACAAGCAATGCAAAGAACGTGACCCCGACAAGTCCAGCAAACAGAAGATACATGACGTCCGGCGAGCGTGTGGCGACGACTGCGTGAGGAAGCGCCCAAAGAGCCGACTCTTGGCCCCTTCGGAAGGTATTATATCCTACACCGAACATTCACGAAAGTTCGGCGCCAACGTAACTATCCGGGACGGCGTCCGGGCCGCTTCCCCGTCTACGACCCGCCGTCGGTCGGCAGGCTCGCGCCCCGGTCCTGGTTGGGATAATCCCCCGGTGCAATCCGCAGTGACTCGGCCGGCACCGCCTCCTGACGCTCCTGGGCGGCTTCCTCCTCGGCCTGAATTTGCTGGACCGTCTGACTGCTCACGTTGTCCAGGTCGCCGCGAAACGCCGTATCAAGAAGTGTGATTACGACAAATACGATCACGAAGATGGTACCGATGGTAAACGTGAGCGCGTTCACCGGATTGTCATACTTCAGGTGCATGAAGTACAAGACCACGAGACTGGACTTCACCACGGCAATGCCGATGGCGACCGCCACGTCGAGCGGTCCGAGCGGCACATAGGCCACCGCCACGGTCAGGATCGTCAGTGCAATGAGGGCCCCAAACACCTGAAAGAGGACGGACTTGGGAACGATGTGTGGACCGTCGTGGGCCATAATTCAAGTCGTGAACGTGTTAGTAAGCTCGGTTGCCGAACCGAAGGCCGGCTGCCTGCTCCCCCGCGGAACGGAGGCGAAATGCGTGAAACGTGACGCGTGAGGGAATTTCGCATTCACGGTTCACGCATCACGAAATCACGGGCCTTCGACGAGCAGCGCGCTTCCTCTCGTCAGGAAACCACAACTGACGCATTCAGAGCAAAAGGAATCAAATGAGGTAAAGCAGCGGGAACAGGAAGATCCAGACGATGTCGACCAGGTGCCAGTACAGGCCAGTGAGCTCGACCGGGGTGTACCATTCGCTGCTAAACGAGCCGCTCCAGGCCATGTACGCGATGGAGCCAATGACGACCATCCCCACGAGTACGTGAAACCCGTGGATGCCGGTCATCACGAAGTAGATGCTGAAAAATTGCGGGGCCGCCTCCATCCCGGCCAGGTGCTCGTAGTGAGCCCCATGCGGATCGAACGCACCGCCCGGGAACACGCCGTGTTCGAATTTGGCCGTGTACTCGAAGTACTTCACCACCATGAACGTCCCGGCGAGGGCAAGCGTCCCCAGAAGGTAGTACACGCACTGTTTCACCTTGTCCTGTTTGATGGAGTGGATGGACAGGGCCACCGTGAGGGACGAGGTGAGCAGGACAAGAGTGTTGGCCGCACCCATGATCTGATTGAGCGTGGCCCCCGCCGCCGCAAACGTTTCGGGATTCCACTGCCGAAAGACGGCGTAGGCCACAAACATGCCGCTAAACAGCAGAATCTCCGTGATCAGGAAAATCCACATCCCGAGCTTGGCCGAGTCAAACTGCTGCTCGGACGAGACAAAGTGGTGCTCGAGATGCTCCGGGTGATGCTCCTGCTCGGCATCAACGTCGGTCGTGGGAGCCGGGGCGGTTTCCGTGGCCATGAGCAGTCGGGAAGTCTCGTGAAGCAAGTGTCGCGGTCAGTCGATCCGACCCGCGCAGAACGGAGGCTGCGGGGGCGCGAGGCGTCTATGCCGCCTCCGTCTCGGTCGTGTCTTCCGACGGGGCGGACGGGGCGGGCTCCGGAATCCGGGGCGTCCCGTCACCGAGCGCTTCGCCGTCGCCGCCCCCAAACACCTCATCGGCGAGGTGGAAGTCGTACGGCCCCCGGGTGACCAGCGGTGTGCGTTCGAAGTTGTGGTGGCTCGGCACGGCGGCCACGTTGGTCCACTCGAGCGTGGTGGCGCCCCACGGATTGGCGGGCGCTTCTTCGCCGTACGCGAGCGACCACAGGGCGTATCCCAGAATGAGGAAGAGGCCCGCGCCCAGAATCCACGATCCGTAGGTCGAGAGCTGGTGGAGGTCCGCGTAGCGCTCCGCGTAGTTGGCGTAGCGCCGGGGCATGCCCCTCGACCCGAGAATCAACTGCGGGAAGAAGGTGAGGTTGAACCCGACGAAGACCAGTCCGGCCGCAATCTTCCCCAGCGTCTCGTTATACATGCGGCCGGTGATCTTGGGCCACCAGTAGTGCATCCCTCCGAGAAGCGCAATGACGGACCCGCCCATCATGACGTAGTGGAAGTGGCTGACAACGTAGTAGGTGTCGTGCAGGTGCACGTCCACAGCCAGCACGCCGACCATGATGCCCGTGAGGCCGCCGATCGTGAAGAGAAACAGGAAGCTCAGGGCATAGAGCATCGGGGTCTGCAGCCAGATCGAGCCTTTGTATAGGGTCGACACCCAGTTGAAGATCTTGATGCCGGAGGGAATGCCGATGAGATAGGTAATCAGCGAAAAGACGATCGACGAGATCGCCGACTGGCCACTCACGAACATGTGGTGCCCCCACACCAGAAAGCCGAGCATGGCAATGGCCACCGACGAGAGCGCAATGGCCCGGTAGCCGAAGATCCGCGACCGCGAGAAGGTCGCGATGAGCTCCGACAGAATGCCGAAGGCCGGCAGGATCATGATGTAGACCGCCGGGTGGCTGTAGAACCAGAAGAAGTGCTGAAACAACACTGGATCGCCTCCAAGGGCGGGGTCGAAGATGCCGATCTGCATGGTCTGCTCCAGAATGAGCAGCACCATGGTGATGCCGATGACCGGCGTGGCCAGCACCTGCACGATGCTCGTCGCGTAGAGGCCCCAGACGAAGAGCGGGAGCCGATTCCACGTCATCCCCGGCGCACGCATCTTGTGGGTGGTGACGATAAAGTTGAGCCCCGTGAAGATCGAGGCGAAGCCCGCAACGAAGATGGCCGCCGTCATCCAGAGCACCCCGCCCCCTGTGCTCGAGGAGTAGGGCGTGTAGAACGTCCAGCCCGTGTCAACACCACCGGTCAGGAGGGCCGTGATCGTCAAGGCGGCCCCGGCCATGTAGACATACCAGGATGCCAGGTTGAGCCGGGGAAAGGCCACGTCCTTGGCCCCGATTTGCATGGGCAAGACGAAGTTGCCCAGGATGGCGGGGATGGACGGCACCAGGAACAGGAAGACCATCAGGATGCCGTGCATCGTGAACACCTGATTGTAGGTGTCATTGCTCATGATGGTCTCTCCGGGGCCCGACAGTTCCGCCCGCATGAAGAGCGCCAGCGTCCCCGCAACCAGAAAGACAACCGCAAGAGAGATCAGGTAGAGGATCCCGATCCGCTTGTGATCCTTCGTCGTCAACCACGACCAGATGCCCGTCTCGTGATTGAGGTAATTGGTCTCTTTGTCGTGGTGCTCTCCTTCCTCGACCGGGGCGTCGTGTGTAGTCGTGCTCATGGGATTTCAATCTGGTCTGTGACGGGGATGCACGGCGAGTCGTCTTGGCCGGAAGGGGCCGGGGACGGAAACACCTGCAAGATCTTACTCCTGGGGCGGCTCCTTGTCGCTCTGTTCCTTCATAAACTCAACGAGGGCGGTCACCTCTCGCTCCGAAAGGTTGGCGTAGGACGGCATGACGTTCTGGTAGCCCTGAACGATTTGGGCGCTCGATTTCAGAATGGACTTCCGAAGGTAGTTTTGGTCAACGGTAACTGTCGAGCCGTCTGACAGCTTGTGACCAGTGGTGCCGTATAGGCCCTTCCAGGTGGGCCCCACCATTTTCGAACCGTCCAGGCTGTGACATCCCTGACATCCCTGCTGGGAATACAGCTTCTCTCCCAGTTTTGGGAGGGGAATGTCGTCCGGCATCCCGGCATTCTTGACCCACTCGTCGAACCGCTGCTGGGACACGACCTTCACCGTGGCGCCCATCTCGGAATGCCCTCGGCCACAATACTCGGTGCAGAACAGATCGTACGTGCCCTTCTTCGTAGCTTCGAACCAGACGGACGTGTAGCGGTTCGGCAGGACATCCTGTTTTACCCTGAACGCCGGGACAAAGAAGCTGTGGATCACGTCTTGGCTGCTCATGGTCGTCTTCACCGGCCGGTTCGCCGGCACATACAGCGTGTCCGACCGCGCGCCATTCGGATACTCGAACAACCAGCTCCAGGACTGGGCCTGCACCCGAATCTCGTAGGCGTTGGGCGGGGTGGTCTTCTGCGCCACAAACGACTTGAAGCCCCAGTTGAAGACGAGAAGGACGAGAATCGTGGGGATCACGATCCAGGAAATCTCCAGTACCTTGCTCTCCTGAACAGGGTCGGGACGCTCCGCGGGATCCTGCCGCCGATAGCGGTACACGAACCAGAGCATCGCCACCACGATGCCAAAGAGCAGTATGGCACTGACGACGTTCACGAAGTTGAACAGGCTGTCGATCTCCGACGCCATCGTGGACGCCGCTTCGGGAAGCCAAAAATCACCCATGTCTCGGTTAGTCGTTGATGGGACGAACTCTTTCCTCTTTTCCCACGAAAACGACCCTCTACATGCAAGGGACGTGTGGGACGAAGGAGCCTCGACGGCGCCTCCGCGTTCCGGAGCATCGACCTATTCCGATTGCTGTTGTCGCTCCTGGTACTTTTCCGTCGCGATGGCCTCCATGGCCCGATCAATCGGAATCCGGTAGGTCCCCTCCTCCTGATCAACCACGCCGTACCGCTGGAGCTGCTGCTTGGCCTCCAGTTCGGCCTGTCGAATTTGCTGGTACTTCTGCTGCTTGGCCGCCGCAGTCTGCTGACTCTGGCTCACTTGATCGAACCAGCCAAACAGAATGGCAACAGCCACGAGCACCACAAAAATGATCGAGGCCGAAATGGCCATGATCTGGCTCGCCGCCACGCCTTCGTAGGCCACCCCCCGCTCCTTCTCCTTCTCGATCTGATCCTCAAAATCGAAGGTGTCCACCGTCGCCTCGCGCCGGGCGGCACGAGCCAGGTCGGTTACCGGCTCCTCGTCGTCTGGAGACGGGGCTTCCGCGTCGGCCTCGGCCTCTGCGGTCGCGAGAAAGCTTTCCACGGAGCTCGTTTCGAGGCCTCCCGCCTCCGACTCGGCAACGACGCGCCAGAAGAAGGTCTGGCCGTCGGTCGGGAACTGATTGCCCACCGTCACCGCCGCCTCGGCCCCCACATCCGTTTCAAGAACCGGATCCGTGAACTGGGCCGTCGGCGCCACCTGAAGGTGGTACGTCTCAGCTCCGTCTACCGGATACCAGACAAACGTCACCTCGCTTCCGTCTACGGACACAGCATCCGTAGGAGCCGCCAGAGACGGCGTCGCGAGGGGCTCTTCTTCAGAATCCATGTCGCAAACAAGGTGGCTAGTCGGCTAAGAGTACGAACGCAGGGGACTGAAGACAGGGTCACCGTCCTCAGTGAAAATCGACGGAAAAGAGCGACCCAGCCCCGTCCAGACCGGAGGCCGTTAGCCGGCAACAAAAGGCTCTACATGTTTTCAAACTGCAGGGACTTGCCCAACGACGGATGGTTTTGAGGCACAAGGGGATGACGTCCCAATCGATACATTAGCCCCCCGACGAAGATTCCCGTCAAACCCAACCAGCACGTAAAGTCAAGCCAGTGGAATCCGGCGCTGTCTCGAAGCACCGGCACCACCACCCAGTGCAGATCCACCCAGTGCATCCCGATGAGCCAGATCGACATGACGGCCATGGTAGGGATGGCCCGCTTCGTGAACTGCGGCAGCAGGACGACGAACGGCACCAGAAAGTGGAAGAGCACGAGGAACGCGCTGTGCCAGGCCCATCCTCCCTCCAGCCGATGCTGGAACCACACCGTCTCCTCCGGAATGCCGCCGTACCAGTAGAGCATGTACTGGCTGAAGGCGATGTACGCCCAGAAGACGACAAACCCGAAGAGGTACTTCCCCAGATCGTGGTAGTGCTCCGGCGTAACGATGCCCTGAAGCAGCCCCCCGGTTCGCTGGAGCAGAATGGTCACCAGCGCGATGACGGCGACCGCGCAGAGAATGCCGCCCGCGAAAAAGTAGACCCCAAAGATCGTAGAGAACCAGTGGGGATCGGTCGACATCAGGATGTCGTAGCTGGCAAAGGCCGTGGTGACAGCCAGCAGCGGAAGGCCCCAGGCGCTGGTGCTCCGCAGTTTCTTCTGAATCGACGGGTCTGGATCCACGTCCTGGCGCAGTGAGAACGTGTAGAGGCGATACGAGAGGAGCGTCCACGCCGCAAAGTAAACGACGATGCGGATCGACCAGAACGGCACATTGAGGTAGGCGCGTTTGCCCGCCAGAATTTCGTCGTACTGCGGACTATTCGGGTCGTAGAGTCCCTCGTGGGTCCAGTGGTACAGGTCGTGCATCCCAAACAGCAGCGGGATTCCCAGCAGCAGAAGCAGCGGGAAGGCCCACACCAGCGATTCGTTGATGCGATTAATGACGACGCTCCAGTGGGCCCGCGTGAGGTGATTAAACACCAGAAAGAAGAGCCCCCCGAGCGCCGTCGTTAGCAAGAACGACCAGCCTGCGAGATAGGCGAAGTAGAAGTCCGCCGGGCTTTGCCAGAGGCCCAGGGCACTAATCACCAACAGCGCAATGCCCAGGGCCAGCGGGACGAGCCAGGCACGGCGGTCCCCCGCAAACCGGTATGCCCGCTTCGCGTCGTCGCTCGTCGACTGGATCGGGTCGACCAGCCACTCCAGAATGGAACTTTTGTGCGTCGTATCGGCCATGGCGTCGAAGCGTTAGTTCGGAACCGCAGGGGTCCGGAGAAGAGGGTTGAGGGCGCGGGCGTGGAAGAAACGGGGCTACTCTGCCTCCGTCTGCTGGGGGGCCGTTCCGTCGTCCACGCCCAGTTGCGTTCGTTGCCCCGGGGGCAGGTCGTCGGGCGTCGCGTTTTGGCTGCGCTGCAGGGCGCGGATGTACGCAACAATGGCCCAGCGGTCCTTTACGGGCACTTTCTGCCCGTAGGCCGGCATGTTGCGCACCCCGTTGGCGATCACGTCGTACAGGTATCCGTCCGGAGCGTCGCGGAGACGATCGATGTGGTAGCTGGAGGCCGGCGTGTATCCGTAGTCCCCCCGCATGATGACGCCGTTCCCGTCACCGGTTTTTCCGTGACACACGGAACAGTGCACTTCGTACCGGTCCTTTCCCCGCTCCAGCACGGCCCGATTGACAGCAATGGGCACCTCTTCCACGTAGTCCCCCGCCTCCGTCCGCCCCTCGTAGAGCACCGAATTGTTGCGGAGCTCTCCCCGCGGCACCGTGCCGGGCACCGGCGTTCGCATAGCTGCATTGTCCTCGAAGAACGGATTGGCCTCCTGCGGCCCAAACTTCTGCTGGAAGTCCATGTCCAGGTTCATGTGGAAGGGGGGATTGTCCGATCGCGTCCCCCGACACCCGGCCAGAAGCAGGGCGACGAGCACCAGTCCGGTGAAAAACGAGCGTCGCATGGATCGTGCAGGCAAGTCTGGGAAGAATACGGGCAACAGAATCCGGAGACGGCCTCACGCATCGGCCGTGCCGTCGTCTTTCACAAGCTCGATGTGGCGCGCCCCGAGCCGCTGGAGCATTGCGGCGGTGTCCTCTACGTCAAACCGATCGTCACTGGCGGCGACGTGCAGAAAAAACCGATCGTCCGTCGCGCCCTCGAAGCGGTCGGAGTAGAACAGCGGGTTGTACGGGCGCGGGAGCCCGTTCAGTGCGAGCATGCCCGCCACCGCTCCGAAGGCCGCAAACAGCACCGTGAGCTCAAACATGATGGGCACGGACGGCTCCACCGCGAAGAACGGCTTCCCGCTGATGTTGATGGGATAGTCCACCGCGGCCGTCCACCATTGCAGTAGGTAGGCTCCCGCGCAGCCCGTCAGCCCCCCGAAAAACGTGAGGACGCCGACCCCGACGGCATTGCCCAGGCCCATCGCCTCGTCCATGCCGTGAATGGGAAACGGGCTGTGGGCGTCAAAGTGGCTGTACCCCTCCTCCCGCACCGCCTCGGCGGCGTGGAGCAGGGCGCCCGGGTCCGAGAACTCCGCCAGCAGGCCGTGGACCTGGTCGGCATCGCTCTCGAAGATGCCCAGTTGCGCCTTCAAGTCTTGAACGAGCGGGATGGACATGGCAGTGCGCGGTGCGCAAGTGGAAACAGTGATGCGGTCGGGGACTCTACGGAGAGACGGCCCCGTCGTCGTTCTCGTCCGCCCCGGCGCCCCGGTAGGCCTCCGCGACGGCCGGATCGGCCGGTTCAATGTACGGGGTGCCGTCGCCCTCGGCGTGCCCATTTCCGTGGTCGTAGTAGTGCGGGTCGGCCTGCGGCATCACGCCCTTCACCTCCGCCATCGCCACCATGGGCACAAACCGGAGGAACAGCAGGAAGAGCGTAAAGAAGAGCCCGAACGAGCCGACGAGCGTGCCGATGTCGACCCAGGTGGCCGAGAAGTAGCCCCAGGAGCTGGGCAGAAAGTCGCGGTGCAGGGACGTGATCGTAATCACAAACCGTTCGAACCACATCCCGATATTGACGACGATCGACAGCGCAAACATGACCGGCACGGACCGCCGCAGCCGCTTCGACCAAAAGAGCTGCGGGGTGATGAGGTTGCAGGTCATCATGATCCAGTACGCCCAGGCGTACGGCCCAAACGCCCGGTTCAAGAACGCATACTGCTCGTACTCGACCCCCGAGTACCAGGCCATAAAGAACTCCGTGATGTACGCGAAGCCGACGATCGAGCCGGTCACCAGGATGATGATGTTCATCTTCTCGAGGTGGTCGATCGTAATCACGTTCTTCAGGCCGTAGATCTCCCGCGTGATGACCATGAGGGTGACGACCATGGCGAAGCCGGAAAAGATGGCCCCCGCCACGAAGTAGGGCGGAAAGATGGTGGTGTGCCAACCCGGAATGACCGACACCGCAAAGTCGAACGACACGACGGAGTGGACCGACAGGACCAGCGGCGTGGCGAGACCGGCCAGCAGGAGGTAGGCCTTTTCGTAGTTGCGCCAGTGGCGGTTCGAGCCGGTCCAGCCGAGCGAGAAGAAGGCGAGGATGCGGCTGCGCCAGAAGCCCTTGGCCCGGTCGCGGAGCGTTGCAAGGTCGGGCACGAGCCCCACGTACCAGAACAGCAGGGAGACGATGAAGTAGCTCGACACCGCGAACACGTCCCAGAGCAGCGGGCTCTTAAACTGCGGCCACATGGCCATCTGGTTGGGAATCGGGAGCGTCCAGTAGATGGCCCAGACGCGGCCCACGTGGAAGGTCGGCCAGATGAGGGCACACATCACCGCAAACAGCGTCATTGCCTCCGCCGCCCGGTTGATGCCCGTGCGCCAGTGCTGACGAAAGAGGTACAGAATCGCCGAGATGAGCGTCCCGGCGTGGCCGATTCCCACCCAAAACACAAAGTTGACGATGGGCCAGCCCCAGCCAACGGGCTGGTTGTTGCCCCACACCCCAATGCCGTTCCACACCACGTAGGCAAACAGCCCCAGCAGCAGGAGCGTCCCCGACAGGGCCGCCGCGAACGCGACGTACCAGGCCATCGGGGCCTTTTTCTCCGCGTGCCGCGACACCATTTCTGTGATGTCGTGGAACGAGAGGTTGCCGTTGACGAGGCGGTCGTCCTCCATCGCCCCGTCCCCCTCGGGAAGCGGCGCCGGCTCAGACGGGTCCGCGGGAAGTTTCTTAGAGGTCTCCACGAGTCGTTCGGGTCGATTCTACGAAACTATACAAGCAACGGCTCGGACACTACGCCTCGGCGCGCATCTCCTCCCCCGTCGTGTCCGACAGCGCCTCCTCCAATCGCGAGTTCGTATTGCGAACCCGACCGAGGTAGGAGAGGCGGGGCTTCGTGTTCAGGTACGAGAGCAGTTCGTAGCGGCGCGGGTTTTTCTTCTTCTCCACCACCGTGCTCTCAGGATTGTTGAGGTCGCCGAAGGTGATCGCGTCGGTCGGGCAGGCCTCCTGACACGCCGTCTCGACTTCGTCCGGACGGAGCTCCCGCTCCTCGTTGTCGGCCTTCTGCTGATGCTCCCGCACCCGATGGATGCACCACGTGCACTTCTCCATCACACCCCGGTTGCGAACGGTCACATCCGGGTTCTGAGCCATCTGCACCTCCGTCGGCAGCGTCTTGGTCCAGTCGTAAAAGTTGAAGCGCCGGACCTTGTACGGGCAGTTGTTCTGGCAGTAGCGCGTGCCGATGCAGCGGTTGTAGACCATCTGATTGGTTCCGTCCGGCGAGTGGACAGTCGCCGCGACCGGACACACCGACTCGCACGGCGCATTCTCGCAGTGCTGGCACATGACTGGCTGCGTGAGCATCTCGGGATTGTCGTCGCCCTCCTCCTCGCTCACGTAGTAGCGGTCGTTGCGAATCCAGTACATGTGCCGGCCATTGCTCACCTCCTCCTTCCCCACCACCTGCACGTTGTTTTCGCTCGTGCAGGCCACGACACAGGCGTTGCAGCCCGTGCAGGTATTGAGGTCGACCGTCATTCCCCACTGATTCTGGTAGTAGGGATTGTTCTTGTACTCTGGCTGGTCCTTTGGGTGATTCTCCTGCCAGATCATTGGGTACTCTCGCTGCTGCTCTCCTGCCGGGGGCTCACCCGAGCCCGCCGCGCCGTGCTGTCCCTTTTCCTCGTGCGACGGCTCCGGCATGTTCTCCGCGGCGTGCGCATCGGTGCCCGGCCCGGCGTCGAGCCCGTGGGCCGATTCGTCGTGGGCCGCTCCGTCTCCGCTGTGCTCCCCACCTCCATGCCCGTCGCCCCCGTGCTCGCCCCCACCGCTTTCTTCTCCGTGCCCGTCGCCCTCGTGTCCCACGTCGGGCACAGGCGGCTGCTCGTCGTTCACGAACTTCGGGTTTTCCCTAAACTCTTCGAGGGTGGCCCACCGCACAATCGGGCGTCCCTGCATGCTGCCCTCCTCCTGGGTGGTAGCAATAAGGTAGCCGCTGTCGACCTTCGACACCTCGGCCCCGATGGCCACACGCCCCCCCGACGGTCGCATGGGCGCAACGTTCGCCCCAATCACGTCCACCCCATTTCCAGACACATCCACGCCCCCCGCAATCGGAGACCCGTTGTAGATGTTGGTCTGGTCGCTCGTGTCCCAGAACGGCGTGCTCTCGGACTCGCGGGTGGAGGCAATGGTGCGGCCGTAGCCCATCGACACACCGATCGATCCGTCCGGGTATCCCGGCTGAATCCACACAGGAAGCTCTACGGTCTGCCCGTTGGCGGTAAGCTCCACGCGGTCGGCGTAGAAGTTGCCCTCGCGGCGCTGCACCTCCACCCCCAACTCATCGGCCGTCGCCTGGCTCATGACGGCGACGTTGTCCCACACGATTTTGGTGATGGGATCCGGCAGCTCCTGCATCCACGGGTTGTTCGAGAAGCGGCCCGTCAAGAGCTTCGAGTCCGGTCGAAAGACAACCTCAAGCTCCTCTGTGTCGGCCGCAGGCGCCTCGACCGACGGGACCGTGGGCGTTCCGACGGAGGCCACGTCGTAGCCCGAGTCCTCCAGGTACCCGTCGTGCAACACGCGACGCCACCGTTCCTGGAACGGCCCGGACAGCCGCGTGCGCCACTGCTCCCGCACGAGGTCGTGGCCGCTTGCGTCGACGCCCGTCGCGGCGAGATTGAGCACCTCGATGGTCGAGTGCGCGTCGTCGTATAGCGGTCGAATCAGGGGCTGGATGACCGAGAGCGTGCCGTCGTAGGCGCGCCCGTCGCCCCACTGCTCCAGGTAGTGCGTGCGGGGAAGGTGCCACCGCGCCGCCTGCGCTGTCTCGTTGCGGAGGCGTCCCAGGTGCACCGAGTCCCGAACGTTCGAGAGGGCCTCCTCAAAATTCAACTCGGCCGGGGCGTCGTAGACCGGATTCACGCCCAGCATGAACAGCGTGTCCACCGCGCCCTCCTCCATCGACGCGGTGAGGTCGGCCAGCGCCTCGTCCTGCGAGCGAACCGACGCGTCGCCCGTGTCGAAGAGCGTCACGGTCGTCCCGAGAGCCCCCAACTGCTGGTTGATCGCCATCGCCAGGGCGTGCACCTCGGGCGGCTGGGACGGCCCCGCCATGACGACCCCATTTTCGCCGGCGTCCCGCAGGTCCCGCACCATCTCGCGGACGTGAAGGCGCTCCTTTTCGCTCCACGAGACGTTCGCGGCTTCGCCAACCCCGAGCTCGGCGGCCAGGGCCGCGGCGACGGCCGGAATGCGTCCGGCGCGCATCCCAAGCCGATGGTCCGAACTGCCTCCCGTCGTGGAATAGCGGCTCTCCACCGTGTAGAGCCGGCTCATCGTGTCGTTTGCGTCCTCCAGGCGCCGCCCCTCCGCAAACGCCTTCGTGTTGTAGGCGAAGTCGCGGGCGCGGCCGTCAAGGAAGTTGGCGTCGAGGCTCACGATGACCTCGGCCGCCCCGAGTTCGTACCGCGGCCGGAGCGGGCGCCCGAAGGCCTGCTGCATGCCCCGACGACGCGCACGGTCCGCCGCGCCCGAATACGAGAGCCACTGCAGATTGGGAAAGCGGTCCTCCATGCGCTGTCGCATGGCCTGGAGGGTGGGCGAGTCGCTTTGCTCCACCAGCACGGCCACCTGCCGGCTCTCGGCCTCGTTGCCCAGCTGGCGACAGAACGATACGAAGTCGCTCCACGAGACCGTGCTCCCGTCCTGCCGCACCGACCGGGAACGATCGGGATCGTACAGGTTGAGCACCGAGGCCTGCTCGTAGGGGCTGGTGCCGGTCTGGCCCGCCGGGTGGTCGCCGTTGCCCTTGATCTTGGTCGGGCGCCCCTCATTGCTCTCGGCCACGACCGGACGCAGCACCCCGCGGAACGGCATGCCCGTGGCGTAGTAGTTCTCGACTCCTGGCATCACCTTCTCCGGGTCCCGGGAGTACGGAAGGATTTTCTCCTCCGGCCGCCGGCATCCAGCAAGGCCCGCCATGGCCATGGCCGCCCCCATGAGTTGCAGGAACTGGCGACGCGAGGCGCCGCTCGGGGGCTCGCTGTCTCCGGGCACAAACTCCGTGAGGTCGTCCCCCTCTTCGTCCGCCCCCGACGAGGACTCCGACCAATGGCGCCAGAACGTAGGCCCCGACTCTTCGCGGTCGGCCGCTTGGCGGTCGGCCGTTTCCGAATCTATGACGTCAAGCTCAATCATACGACGCTGTGGCGTTTCGGGGTGAGGGTTCCGGTGTTGAGCGTTTGGCGTTGAGGGTTGAAGAGGATCCAACACACAACCCCGAACGCTCAACGCAAAACCCGAACAAGTTAGTAGTGGCAGGCTGAACAGTTGGTCGGCGGCTGAATCCCTTCCTCCTTGATGCGCTCCAAGTTGCGCTCGATGAAGGACGCCGGCTGGGTATAGCCCATCGTCGTCACCTCATCGTTGGGGCGGAGATACTTCTCGGGCTGCCGGTGGCAGTCCAGACACCACCCCATCGAGAGCGGCTCGGCCTGGTACACCCCATCCGCACCCATCTGGTCGATCCGACCGTGACAGGTCTCACAGCCAACCCCCTTGTTCACGTGGGCCGCGTGGCTGAAGTGCGCATAGTCCGGAAGGTGATGCACCTTCGTCCATTCGATGGGCTCGTTTTTGGCCCAGCTTTCTCGGACGGGACGCAGCTTTGGGGACTGGGTCTTGATCTGGCTGTGACAGGTCATACATGTCTGCGTGGCTGGGACGTTGGCGTGCTTCGAGTTGGCCACGTTGGTATGACAGTACTGGCAGTCCATCCCCAGCTTGTCCACGTGGGTCTCGTGGCTGTACGGGACGGGTTGTTCGGGCTGATATCCTACCACCTTAAACTCTGGTGAGAAGTAATACCAGACCAGAAACACCAGAAGAACACCTCCAAGGAGAGACGCCCCCAGTGAAAGAACGGGCAACGAGTTCGCCTTCTTGGGAAAGAGTTGCGGCATACAAACATACCGTTCAGCAGTGAACAATCGGGCCTCCCGGCCCCATCCACGACCGGGAACAAGGTCCCGTCGGAGCCCCCTCCCGCCGACGTTTAATTCGACACGGAGTGAACATACGACAGAGCGACCGGCAAGCCAAAATCCCCGGCGCTCCTGCCTCCGATCCGACAGGATTTACGCTAAACCTTAACGGTTTCGTCACGGGCGGGACGGTGCATATTGGTGGGTCCCACAGGGGCAAATACAACAGGCGACTCTTCGCAAAGATGTATCTCGACATACTCTTCATCCAGGAGCCAGATGGGCGCATCGCGGCCCCAGACGAGAAACCAATGCCCCAGTATAAAACACTCATGCCGGCCCGTGTGTCGCCAACGACGCGAGAGTGCCGTTCGTCCAGACCGGGGAACCCGCATCCGGGTGTGCGTTTACCCCGAACATATTTTACCGATGCGTGAGGAATTTCGTAAACGGAGTGCGCTAGCCTCCATCGAGAACGCCCTGGCGGAACGGGGGTGAGTATGAGAGTGTGGGCGTACGGGCGTTTTTTCTCCCATACCCACATACTCCCAGATGCCCATACCCAGAGGCTTCATCTTCAGAGAGTTCTGCACGGCTCGGTAGACGCCTCCGAAGCATTCCCGCTATAAATCTTAACCTTGCCTCGCCATCGTGCCCCCTCCCCCTCGGGTTTTCCCGTCACCCCGGGAACCACCACTCGTATTCTGGATCCTGCCCGTTGTTCTCGCGCTCTGGATCCCCAACCTTCTTTTTGCCCAAGATCCGGCCCCGGGGGCCGAATCGGACACGGTGCGCCCCTCCGTCGATCGACCCGTTCGGGTATATCTCGACTGCGAGCGATGCTTCGAGTCGTACATGCGACGCAATCTCACGTTCGTCGATTACGTCCGAGACCGCAAGCAGGCGGACGTTCACGTGCTTGGGACACGTCGCCCGAGCGGGGGTGGCGGAGCCTCCTACCGCCTGGAATTCATCGGTCGCAAGGCGTTCGAGGATCAGCGATACGAACTCACCTACGATGCAAGGTCCACTCAGACCCGTGAGGAACTGCGTCAGGGTCTAGCCGACCGACTGCGTTTGGGCCTCGTTCCGTTCGCGAACCGCACCCCAGAGTCAGATCACTTGGAGGTTACATACGATCCGCCGGACGAGGACGACGCCACGTCTTCGCCCGAAACCGACCCCTGGAATCAGTGGGTGTTCGACGTGGGCGTGTCCGGGAGTGCCGACGTGCAGGAGCGAGAGTATGCCTATGAAATTGAGGGAAACCTCGACGCGGAGCGCGTGACGGAGGCCTGGAAAGTGAACGTCCGACTCGACGGTAAACAGGAAGTCGACGTGTTCGAGCGCGAGGACACCACCGATATCCGCAGCGTCTCGGAGGA
>JBDGQM010000269.1:29747-51248 GCA_042219065.1 Salinibacter sp.
CTACGAGTTCAGCGGCTCGATTGGCCTCTCGTACACCTTCGGGTCCATCTACAACAACGTCGTCAACACTCGGCTGTAGTCGAGCAACCACCAGGGCTCCGTCCCATGCCTTCGCCGCCCCTCCTCGGTCTTCATCACGTGTCGGCCCTCACCGCCGACGCATCGGCCAACGTCCAGTTCTACACAGACGTGCTGGGCCTGCGCCTCGTCCTCAAGACCGTCAATCAGGACGACCCGTCGTCCTACCACCTCTTCTACGGCGACGAGACGGGCAGTCCGGGGACGAACCTCACCGTCTTCGATGTGCCGCACGCCCGCGAGCAGCGTCCCGGCCACGGCCTTATCACGGGGATGTCGCTGCGGGTTCGCGGCACGGCGGCCCTGAAACGGTGGGCGCGGCGGCTCGACCGGCAGGAGGTGCGGCGCACGCCACTCCACGATCGGGCCGGCCGTCGCGCCCTTACGCTGTACGACGAGGAGGGCCAGTGCCTCCACCTCGTGGACGACACCGCCGACACGGACCGCGTGCCGGACACGAGTCCCTGGACGGACGGGCCGGTGCCGGCGGACCTGGCGATCCGGGGCCTCGGCCCCGTCGAGATCACGGTGGCGGACCTGGCCCCCACGCGCCGCGTGCTCACAGAGGTACTCGGCGTTACGGCGGCTCGGTCCTACGCGGTGGAGCGGCCGGCGTCGGATGCCTCGTCCGACCGGCCCGTTCCGTCGCCGGACGACGCCGCCGAGGCGGTCGTGTTCGAGACCGGGCCCGGCGGGGCGGCCGCCGAGCTTCACGTCGTGGAGCGGCCAAACGACCCGCGGGGCTGGCTGGGCACTGGGGGCGTGCACCACCTTGCCCTCCGCACGCCCGACGGCGATACGATCCGGGCGTGGCGCGAGCGCATCGTGCAGGCCGGCCTCGACCCGTCCCCCGTCATTGACCGCCACTACTTCGAGTCGATGTACGTGCGGGAGCCGGGCGGCATCCTCATCGAGATTGCCACCGACACCGGCACGCCGTTCCCCGTGGAGGAGGCTGCCGCCGGGCAGGTCTCGCTGCCGCCGAGCCTGGAGGCCGACCGGGCCGCGATCGAGGAGCAACTCCCCCCGATCGGTCCGTGATCTGGGCCGTCCGGGATCTGGGCCGTCAGAACTGCACGCTCAGCGTCGTCGAGACGACGCGGCCCGGCTCCGGGAGGGGTTGTCCCGAGAACGGGTTCTTCGCGTTCAGGTGGTTGACATATTGGGCATCCAGCAGGTTCTCGACGCTCACCTTCAGGCTTATGTTGCCCAGCAGATCCGCGCCCGCCCGCAGGCCAACCGTGGCGTAGCCGTCGGTGGCCTCTTCGCCGCGGGTGGTGGCCACGCGATCCTGCTCCGCTACGAGCGTGACCGATCCGTTCAGAAAGACGTTCGTCACAACCGGGGTCGAAAGCCGCGGCGCCCACTGCAGCCCAAGGCTGGAGGACGGCGGCGACACGCCGAACGCCGGTTCGTCCAGCGTCTCGTCCCGGCCCCACAGATAGCTTCCCGAAACCTGCGCCGTGAGGGACGCGGGAAGGGCCGCCCTTGCGCTCAGGTCCGCCCCAAAGAAGGTGGCCTCGCCGTTCACGTACCGGAAGACCGTGTCCGGACTCAGCGGCAGGATCGGCGAAATGTCGGTTGGTTCGAGAGTGATGTAGTCGTCAATCCGGCGGGCAAACCCGTTGAGGCTCACGGTCCACCCGGTTCCGGCGCCCTCAATCCACAGGTCCCCCTGAACGCTGCGCTCCAGGTCGAGCGAGGGCGTCCCCTGGAACTCGGCACTGGTTTGCGACTTGCTGGCCGGGAAGCGGTCCGCGTAGCGCTCCAGGGCGCTTGGGGGCCGCGCCACCGACCCGGCCCCGAGCGAAAGGGTCCACTGCTCCGCCACTGGAAGCGACGCGGTGAGCGCGCCGCTCAGGGCGGCATCATTCTGTGCAAGTGCGTCCTCGGTGACGCCTGCGTTGTCGAGGAACGGCCCGGTCGGATCCTCAGCGTCCGACTGGATGAAGTCGAGCCGTGCGGTGCCCGTCAGCGTCGACCGGTCGCCGAGCGTGCGGCTGCCCTTCGCGAACAGGCCCTCTTGCGCGATCCTCACGCCGGGCCAGGCGTTGTCGAGGCGTTCGCCGTCGTCGGTGCGGTAGAAGGGCGGCACCACACGCGAGCCGTCGTCCATTACGGCCTTCAGGGGCCGCTCGGCGTCGCGGAACGTCCGCAGCACGTCGCCGCCCACCTCAACGTCCCAGTGGGGGCCGGGGTTGAGGGTCGCCGCCACGCGCCCGCTGAGATTTTGAATCTCCGAGTCGACGCCAATGCGGAGGGGCGGGCGGTTCGCACCGGCCTCGAACGTCGGCTTGCCCTTGTTCGTCATCGCGTGCAGCGTCTGCTGGCCGCTCACCCGCACGTGGAGGGACCGCAGCGTGCCTGTTTTCTGATCAAACTCGTACTTCACCTGCCCCATCCCCGTCTCGAAGAACTTGGCGTTGAGGAGACGGCCGGGGTAGTCGATGTCGGTCTGATCCTGATAGCTGCCGTTCACCGAGAGGGTGGACCGATCGGACAGCTCCACCCCAATCCGGGCGCGCCCATCAGCCGATTCATAGTCGGCGGGCACCGTCTGGCCGTTTCCCGCCTCAAAGTCGGCCCCGCCCCGCCAGGCACCGTTCACGCTGTAGAACCAGTCGCCCTGGCGGCCCATTGCGAAGAGCGTCGCCTCCCGGGCCTCCCGGTTGGTGTCGTAGCCCGTGCGGACCGATCCGGTCAGCGGTGTCCGCGGCGGATCCTCGCCCCGCTGGGTCACCTGGATGGCACTCATGTTGCCGGGGCCCCAGGTAAGGGCGTACGGCCCTTTCACAACGTCGATGCTCGCGATTGTACTGGGGTCGATGTGGCTCATGGGCGAGTCCATGCGGGCCGGGCCGGCGGGAAAGGTGCGCATGCCGCCGATGTAAACGCCCACCTCGGTCTCCGACAGGCCGCGCACGTTCGGGTCGAGCCCTATGGGACCGCGCCGCACGGAGTTGACGCCGGGCAGGTCGCGGAGAAGCGCCCCGGGATCGGCCACCTCCGCTTTGCGAATCTGCTCGCTCTTGAGCTCGCCAGTGGGCTGAAGATTGGGCCGCAGCGCCGTCACCTGAATCCCGGTCAGGTCGACGGACTTCGGGGGGAGCGCAATGTCGAGGGTCGAGGTGGTGCCGGGGGTCACCTGCACGGTGCGCGTCGTGGAAGCATAGCCGACGAAGCGGGCCGTGAGTTGATGCGTGCCGGCCGGAACCGCGGTCACCCGAAAGCGGCCGTCATCGTCGGTGGCGGCCCCGCGGTCGAGTTCCGGCAGCACGACGTTCACGCCCGGCAGCGGCGCGCCGGACTCTGCGTCGGTGACCCGGCCCGCGATGGTGCCTGTCGACTGCGCCGCCGCGGACGGGATGATGAGAACAGTGGCGATGAGAGATACGAGGGACGAAATGACGTAGCGATCCATAGGAAGGGTCCTCCAAGTTGTTTTGGTGCGCGGACGACCCATCCGCGCGCACTCCGAACGACGGAACCGCGCCTGACTGGTCAGGCCAGACGCACGTCGGGCGTCGTTCGGGGAGGACGAAAGACATCGTCGCCGACGCGCTGCGGCGACAACGTGGAGTTGAGATGCGCGTATCTGTGGGTGGAGATGTGCGGACTCGGGCGGCTCTCCCTCACCGGCGTCCATCCCAGCGGAGACGTGCCCGGGCTCAGTGCACCGGGATCCGCCCCATTGCACGCCTCGAATGCAGGCCCTTCAGGGGGTTCGGACTCCGACGAGCGGTCCTGCGTGTCGTGATGCGTGCACGTGCACGACCCGTCCGGATTTCTCGGACACACCTTCTGCTGGGCATGATGGCGGCACGGTTCGTCCGCTCCGGCCTGTCCGGCCGCCTGCACGAGGACCCGCACCGGGCCGCCCTGCAGCAGCATTGCTCCGGCCAAGACGAGGGCCAGCCATTGCCCCCACCAGGCATGCCGGAATGGACGAGTGGCGACTGTCATGGCCCAAATGCTCGGCAAGTTCTTTTTCCCTCCCGTCATCGTGGAGCACCATTCACGGGAGGGCGCCCCGTCACGTTCTTTCTTAACGGTCCCGGGACTGCAACCTACATTGATTTTCAAGGCGCCCTCCGGCGACCGTTTCGTGTATGCTCGTGGCTGCGGGGCAGACTGCGACACTCGGGACACACAACGCCCCGCCCAAAGAGAAAAGGCGTCGTGAGGACCTCACGACGCCTACAACAATCCGAGAAGTCTCGTCCCCAAGCACGGGGAGCCTACGCCTCGTCGTCGTTCTCTTCGGAGGGCTCTTCGTCGGTCGCCGCCACGTCTGCGTCCTCCTCGAGCGATTCGGCAGAGGCATCCTCCGTGTCCACAGTGTCTTCCGAACCGGAGTCTTCCGCATCGGAAGAGTCGGTCGTCGCTGTGTCCTGCTCCTGAGGCTCCGTCGAGGCGTCTCGGCGACCCTTCCCACTGCCCCGACGCGTGCCGCCGGACCCGCCTCCTCCGGTGTCGGCGGGCGGAACGTCATTGTAGTCCACCAGCTCCACCATCGCGAGCTCCGCCCCGTCGCCGGACCGCTGTCCGAGCTTGATGATGCGGGTATACCCGCCGGGCCGGTCCCCAACGCGCTCGGACACCTCGTCAAACAGCTCTCCCACGGCGTCGTTGCTCTGCAGGTGCCGGAAGACCTGGCGTCGATTGTGCTGCGTGTCCTCCTTCGCCCGCGTAATCAGCGGCTCCACGAACGGACGCAGGGCCTTCGCCTTCGCCACAGTCGTGGTAATGCGCTTGTTCTCAATGAGCGCATTGGACAGGGCCTGCAGCGTGCGCTCGCGGTGCGAGGACGTACGCCCAATCTTTTTTCCTTTCTTGCGGTGTCGCATTGGTGGTCCGAAACAGGTGACTAATCACGACGCAGTGCGAGGCGACGATCCTCGCGGAAGAAGCGGGATCTAGGTGGTCTTTTTCTCTTCGAGATACTCCTCCACGTCCATCCCAAACTGAAGGCCGCGTTCGTCGAGCACTTCCACAAGCTCCTGCAAGGACTTGCGACCGAAGTTTCGGAACTTGAGCATCTCATCCTCCTCGCGGCGAACCAGGTCTCCAATGGTCTTGATGTTGGCCGCCTTCAGGCAGTTGTGGGAGCGGACCGACAGGTCGAGCTCGTCGACCGACTGGGCCAGCAGCTCGCGGATCCGCTTCACCTCTTCGTCGACCTCTTGCTCCTCGACCACCGGCTCGGGCTCCTCTTCGAGCTGGATGAAGAAGCTGACGTGGTCGCGCAGGATGGACGCCGCCTCGGTGATGGCCTCCTCCGGGGTCAGCGATCCGTCCGTCTCTACGTCGAGCACCAGCTCTTCGTAGTCGATTTTCTGCCCCACGCGGGTCGGCTTCACCTCGTACTTGACGTTCTTGATCGGCGTGAAGATGGAGTCGATCGCGATGACGCCGATCGGATCGTCCTCCCGCTTGTTCTCCTCGGACGGGATGTAACCCCGACCGTATCCGACGCGCAGGTCGACGTTCACGACGGCGTCCTCGGCCAGCGTGGCAATGTGCTGATCCGGGTTCAGAACCTCGTACTCCGCCGCCGCCTCGCCAATGTCTTCGGCCGTCCAACTTCCGGGGCCTTCGAAGTTGAGGTGCAGGTGCCCCTCGCGCATCTCGTCCGCCTTGAGCCGAACCTCCTTGAGGTTCAGGATAATGTCGGACACGTCCTCCGTAACGCCGGGGATCGTAGAGAACTCGTGCTGCACGCCGTCAATCTTTACGGCCGTGATCGCGAGCCCGCGGAGGGAAGAGAGAAGCACGCGACGAAGGGCGTTTCCAATGGTCACACCATACCCCCGTTCGAGCGGGCCCATGACGAATTGACCTTCGGAATCGGAGTCTTCGTCGACTTGGACGCCTTCCGGCATCTGAAGCCCTTGGTTACTCATACGCTGGAATCAAAAAATTGCAAGGTGTAGCGATCGTGTTGAGGCCGAGCTGACAGTTGCGCTCGGTGGCCTGGGCAAAGGGGGCCCGTACCGCCTACTTCGAGTAGAGCTCCACAATGAGCTGCTCGTCAATGTTTTCCGGAATCTCCTCCCGGTTGGGGTGATCAATGAACTTCCCCTTCATCTCCTGGCGGTCCATCTCCAGCCACGAGAAGGTCCGCTTTCGGTGCTCCAGGTTCGTCTGAATGACCTCCAGGTCCTGACTCCCCGACTTCACAGACACGACGTCGTCCGGTGACATTGCGAAGGAGGGAATATCCACCACGTCGTCGTTCACCTCAATGTGGCGGTGCGCCACGAACTGGCGGGCCTGGCGACGGGTGCGAGCAATGCCCATCCGAAAGACGGTATTGTCGAGGCGCGACTCCAGAAGAATCAGGAGTTTTTCGCCCGTCACCCCCTGCATGCGCGAGGCCTTGTCGAAGAGATTCTTAAATTGCTTTTCGAGCAGCCCGTACGTGTACTTCGCCTTCTGCTTTTCTTTCAGCTGCACGGCGTACTCGCTCTCCCGCCGGTGGCGGGACTGGCCGTGCTGGCCGGGGGGATAGGGCTTTCGCTCCAGCGCCTTCGAGGGCCCAAAGATGGGCTCCTTGAAGCGACGGGCGATTTTTTGCTTCGGACCTCTGTATCGAGCCATGTTTCGATTTTAGATTTTAGATTTCCGATTTGGACCGATTGTGGATCGGGACGAAATCCAAAATCCACAATCCAAATTCGTTAGACGCGGCGGCGCTTCGGGGGACGGCAGCCGTTATGGGGGAGTGGTGTCACATCGCGGATGCTCGCCACTTCGAGTCCGGATTCGGACATTGCCCGAATCGCGCCCTCTCGCCCCGAGCCCGGCCCCTTCACGTACACGTCCACGCGACGAAGGCCGAGGTCGTAGGCCTCGTTCGCGGCCGACTCACCAGCCTTCTGGGCCGCATACGGCGTGTTCTTCCGGCTTCCCTTGAAGCCCATCTTGCCGGCGCTGGCCCACGAGATGGTGTTGCCGTATTGGTCGGTCAGCGTGACGATAACGTTGTTGAAGGTGGCTTTCACGTACGCTCGGCCGTTGGACTCAACGACCACGTTCTTCTTTCGGGGTGTACGCTTGCCACTGCGATCTCCTTCAGCCATGGGACAGTAAATCTCAGTTCAAAGTAAGAATCCGGGTGGAGCGAAGGCTCGCCGGGGATGCAAATACGATGCGGGCGTTACTTCTTCTGCGTGGACTGGCTTCGCCCGGCCACCGTCTTGCGCTTGCCCTTGCGGGTGCGGGCATTGGTCCGTGTGCGCTGGCCGTTCACCGGAAGCCCCTCGCGGTGCCGCTTCCCACGGTAGCACCCGATGTCCTTGAGGCGCTTGATATTCATCTGCACCTCGGTGCGGAGCTGGCCCTCCACGGTGTAGTCCTCCTCGATGATGCGCCGGACCCGCTTGGTTTCACTTTCGGTCCATTCCCGCGGGCGCTTGTCCTCACTAATCTCGGCTTTTTCGAGGATCTCGTTGGCCCGCGAGCGACCGACGCCATAGATCTCGGTGAGCGCAATCTCACCACGCTTGCCTTCCGGTACGTCGACTCCTTCGATTCTGGGCATACTTTAATCAATTGGTTTCGTTCGACAATCCGCGCAACCACTGGACTCCTTCCCCACTCCGAAAATTAGGCCACGATGCGGCAAAGAGCCTCCTCAGTTCTTATAGCGATACACAATTCGGCCCTTGGAAAGATCATACGGCGACATCTCGACCTTGACCCGATCTCCCGGCAAAATCTTGATATAGTTCATCCGCATCTTCCCAGACAGAAGGCCGAGAATCTCGTGGCCATTCTCTAGACGAACACGGAACTGCGCGTTGGGGAGTGCTTCGATAACTTCCCCATCCTTTTCGATGGCTTCTTCTTTTGCCATTAAGGAGTAGTGGTTTCTTTGAGAGCGTTGATTTTGTAGGGAGGCTCGATAACGTCTTCGATGTATTGATAGTCCGAGAGGACCTCGGCGTCTCCGTCCTGAACGACGACCATGTGCTCGTAGTGGGCAGACGGAAGGCGGTCGGCGGCACGGATCGTCCATCCATCTTCGTCGGTCGTCACCTCGGCCGCTCCTCGGTTAATCATGGGCTCGATGCAAATGGAAAGCCCGGGCTTAAGCAGGCGGCCCTCCCCTGGGTTCCCAAAATTGGGGACCTTCGGGTCCTCGTGCAGGCTCTGCCCAATGCCGTGGCCCACCAGGTCCCGCACGACACTGAATCCACGAGATTCACAGTGGGTCTGCACGGCGTGGCTGATGTCCCCGACCCGATTTCCCGCCGTCGCCTTCTCGATTCCGTTCTGAAGGGCCTCGTATGTCGCGCGGCACAGGGCGGCATCCTCGTCGGCAACGGTGCCAATCCCGAACGTATACCCCCAGTCGCCATAGTAGCCGTTCAGCTTCGCGCCGCAGTCGATCGACAGAAGGTCGCCGTCTTGCAGCGCATAGTCGTCCGGAATGCCGTGCACCACCGCATCGTTCACCGAGGTGCACAGCGTGTTGGGGAAGACGTTATCGCCAACTTGATAACCCTTAAATGCGGGCTCCGCGTCGTGTGTTCGGATGTAGTCTTCCGCGATGGCGTCAAGCTCTTTCAGGGTCGTCCCCACGTCAATATGGCGGGCCACCTCCGCGAGCGTACGGCCGACAAGATCCGCGCTCTCGCGGAGGCGGTCAATCTCACGTTGGCTCTTCAGATGAACCATAGGGGCTCCGAAAATTCGATTCCAGAAGCGGGAAAACCACCGCATAAGAACTTGTTCGACCGGAGAGAGGGCTACAGGCCACCGCCTTGCCGGGGACTGCGCATCTTGCCACTCTTCATGAAGCCATCGTAGTGGCGCATGAGCAAGTGACTTTCAATCTGTTGGAGCGTGTCTAGCGTCACCTGCACAAGGATGAGAAGACTCGTTCCGCCGTAGAACATGGCAAACCCCTGCGAGACGCCCGCCCGCATGGCAAACGCCGGGAAGATGGCCACGAGGCCCAGGAAGATCGATCCCGGCAAGGTAATGCGCGTCAGGACGGTGTCGATAAACTCGCTGGTCTGCTTGCCGGGCCGAATCCCCGGGATGAATCCCCCCTGCCGTTTCATGGTGTCCGCCATTTCCTGCGGGTTCACCGTGATCGCAGTATAGAAGTACGTGAAGAAGACGACCACCACGAAAAACAGGGCCGAGTAGCTCATGCTGCTGATGTCCGAGAACCAGGCCCCAATTCGTTGCATCGTCGGATTGTTGGGGAAGAACGACGCAATGGTTGAGGGAATGAACATGATCGACTGGGCGAAGATAATCGGCATCACGCCCGCCGCATTCACCCGCAGCGGGAGGTACTGGGTCGTCCCACCCTGCACCTTTTTGCCCACGACGCGCTTCGCGTACTGCACAGGGATGCGCCGCATGCCCTGTGACACCAGGACCACGGACCCTGTGACGAGGACCCAGATCCCAATCTCCACGAGCAGGATAAAGATGTTGTCGCCAATTAGGCTGACCTCATTCATCAGCGCCTGCGGGAGAAAGGCGATGATGCCGATCATAATGATCAGCGAAATTCCGTTTCCGATTCCGTCCTCACTGATGCGCTCCCCGAGCCACATGACGAACGCCGTGCCACTCGTGAGCACAACGACCGTCGTAATCGTAAAGAGCGTGGAGTTAATGACGATGGCCCGGCCCGTGGCACCGGCCAGCAGGTTGATGGAGTACCCAATCGACTGCAGCGCCGTGATGCCGATGGTTCCGTATCGGGTCAGCTGCGTAATTCGACGCCGTCCTTCTTCCCCCTCCCGCTGCAGCTTCTGAAAGTACGGCACCACGGCCCCCATCAGCTGAATGATGATCGACGCCGTAATGTACGGCATGATGCCCAGCGCAAAGATCCCGGCCTGTTTGAACGCGCCCCCAACGAACATGTCGAGAAACCCAAACAGCCCTCCTCCGCTCTCCTGTGCACGAACCTGCGCGAGCGCAGCAGCATCCACGCCCGGAAGGGTGACGTGCGTGCCGAGGCGGTAGATGATGAGGAGGCCGAGCGTATACAGAATGCGCTCGCGGAGCTCCTGGACACTCCAAATGTTACGGATGCTCTCGGCAAAACCAGCCATGTGTTAGCCTCTTTGGTGCGTGAGCCGCAGGAAAACGGACGTGTCGCGCAGAATCGACCGGTTACTCGTCAATGGCGGTGACCGATCCTCCCGCATCTTCGATTTTCTCCTGAGCGGAGGTGCTGAACGCGTGCGCCGACACATCCAGCGCCTCTTCAATCTCCCCATCGCCCAGAATTTTGACGCGGTCGGCACTGCGAACAACCCCCAAGTCTTCAAGCACCTCCGGGGTGACCGGCTCATCGGGATCGAGTCGCCCCTCGTCGGTCAGGCGCTGAAGCCGTCGCACATTGGCCACGTGATAATCGGTGCGAAAGGGGACGTTGTTGAACCCATGCTTCGGGACCCGCTGGAAAAGCGGCGTCTGTCCCCCCTCGAACCAGATCGGACGAGTTCCCTCTCCTGATCGGCTGCTCTGGCCCTTCGTGCCCCGGGTCGAGCTATGCCCCCCTCGGCCGGAGCCTTCTCCACGGCCGAGCCGCTGCTTCGAATGGGTGGCGCCCTCTGCCGGCTTGAGGTTGCTTAAATCCATGGGTCTGTCGCTGTTCTCATCACAGTCAAATGCATATCGGATGTCCCCCTCCCGTTGCCGTCCGCTGTCGGTGGAGCGCTATTCGCCAACTTCTCTGCCCTACCAAATGGCTGAAATCATGCCACGAATCTGTAGCGCGTCTTCATGAACGAGCATACTGCGAAGGCTAGCCTCCCATCGCCCGCTAGCTCTCAACACGCTCGCTGATGCGTCCAACCTGTTCAGATCTTGCGCTTGCGCATGAGTAGCAGGCTGGACGATGAAGTGCTAGCCATTAAAAACCTTCTCGAGAGGAATGTCGCGGCGCCGGGCCACCTCCAGGGCATCTTCGGTGTCTGCGAGGGCATTGATCGTCGCCTTCACCTGGTTGTGCGGGTTGGAGGTCCCGATGGACTTGGTAAGCACATTCCGGTATCCGGCGCACTCGAGGACCGCGCGCACACCCCCGCCGGCAATGACGCCCGTTCCGGGCGCCGCCGGCTTCAGGAGAACTTCTCCGGCGTCCTGCTTGCCCACGACCTTGTGAGGAATGGTGCCGTCGCGCAGGGGAACACGGATCACGTTTTTCTTCGCGTCGTCCGCCCCCTTCGAAATGGCACTCGACACCTCATTGGCCTTTCCGAGGCCCGCCCCAACGAGGCCGTCCTCGTTCCCAACGACGACCACGGTGTTAAATGAGAATCGACGCCCCCCCTTCACGACCTTCGAGACGCGGTTGACCGACACGAGTCGATCAACCCAGTTCTCTTGTCGCTTTTCGGCGTTGACGCGCTTTCGTTCTTTTCGGTCCGCCATGTCAGTTCGTGCTGCGTGCGTAGAGTACGTACTAAAGTGATTGCGAAGGGTCGGCGCCTAAAGCTGAAGCCCGCCCTCTCGCGCTCCGTCGGCCAGCGCCTCGACCCGCCCATGATATTTGTACCCGCTCCGATCAAAGACCGCCTTCTCAATGCCCGATTCGTCGGCACGCTCGGCAAGAAGTTCACCAACGGCCCGGCTCTCCTCGGTCGGGGTGTCCCCGTCCACGTCGTCCGCGAGGCTGGACGCGGACGCCAGCGTGTGCCCTTCCAGGTCATCAACAAGCTGCGCGTAGATGTACCGGTTGGACCGGTACACGGACAGCCGCGGACGCACCGAGGTCCCAAACATCGACTCCCGGATGCTGTCGTGAATCCGCTGCCGGCGTTCAACCTTTTCTTTCTTACCCTTTGGCATAACCGCTGTACCTTCGTGGTCGTACGATCAAAACGAGTCGTGTCTCTGAACGCTCAAGTTTCCTAACGGGCCGCTGTCTTGCCGGCCTTGAGGGGGACGTGTTCATCCACGTAGCGCACACCTTTGCCCTTGTAGGGCTCAGGAGGACGGAGGCTCCGGATTTTGGCCGCAACCTGCCCCACCAGCTCTTTGTCCACGCCCTCCACCGTGATGATGTCGTCCTGTCCTCGGTCCGAGTCCACCGAGACCGAGACATTACTCGGCGGCAAGAAATAGATGGGATGGGAGTAGCCGAGCGCAAGCTCGAGCGTGTCGTCGGACATCTGTGCCCGGTACCCAACCCCGATGATTTTCAATTCCTTCTTGTACCCTTCGGTGACCCCCTCCACCATGTTCTGGAGAAGAGAGCGGCTGAGGCCGTGGAGCGAACGATGTCGTTTCTTGTCGGTCGGGCGCCGGACCACCAGGTGATCGTCGTTGACCTCCACCGTCATCTCCGGGTCAATCTGCTCCGTGAGGGTCCCTTTCGGGCCCTCGACGGTGACAACGTTTTGCCCGTCGACCGACACGGAGACTCCGTCTCCAAACGGGACCGGGTTGTTTCCTATTCGAGCCATAGAGTCATTAGTTTGTCTCGTGCAACAGGAGTGGGCATGCAGGAGCGCCCGTCAACGAGAGCGCGGTTAAAATACTTCGGCCAAGACTTCCCCCCCAACCCCAAATCGTCGCGCTTCCTTGTCGCTCATGACCCCCCGCGAGGTTGAAAGAATGGCAATCCCGAGCCCGTTTCGAACCTCCGGAAGGTTGTCGGCGTCCGCGTATTCGCGGCGGCCGGGTCGCGACACCCGCTCCATCTCCCGGATGGCGGGCTGGCCGTACTCATCGTACTTTGGGTACACACGGAGAAGGCCCTGCTTCCCATCCTCGATATTGAGGTAGTTTTTGATATACCCCTTTTCGAGAAGGATCTGGGTCATGGCCCGCTTCAGCTTCGAGGCGGGCACGTCCACATAGGTCTGCTCCGCCTGCTGGGCATTTCGGAGGTGGGCCAGATAGTCCGCTACGGGATCGGAAATACCACTCATAGAGATCTAAGCTTTGAGTTCTGATTTCAGATTGCGAAGCGCAGGACTGTGTGCCCCACGGCCCGCAACCGAAAATCTAAATTGCAGTCACCAGCTCGCTTTCCGGATGCCCGGAATCTTGCCCTCAAGGGCCAGTTCCCGGAAGCAAATGCGGCAGACGCCGAACTTGCGGAGGTAACCGCGAACGCGGCCGCACAGTGCGCACCGGTTGTTTTGACGCACAGGGCTCGAGTTGCGGGGAAGCTTCTGCAGCTCCACCCATTTCTCCTCCTCCTTCAGCCGCTTCCGCTCCTCCTTGTGCTTCTCGTATAGTTCTTTGCGCTTCTCTTCGCGGGCAATCCAGCTCTTTTTGGCCATGTCGGCGGTTGTCAAATCTATCCTATAGCAAATGCACAGCGGTGCGGCTCCCTCCTTCCAACTACGCTTCGGCCGCTTCTTCGTCTCCGCGGCGGACGAAGGGCATCCCCAGCCCCTTCAGCAAAGCGTATGCTTCTTCGTCGGTCTCCGCATCCGTCACGAACGTGATGTCCATGCCGTCGATGCGGTCGACGCTGTCCACGTCGATCTCCGGAAAGATGATTTGTTCGTCGACGCCGAGCGTATAGTTGCCGTGTCCGTCGAAGCTCCGGTCCGGCACTCCCTCAAAGTCTCGGATGTTGGGAAGGGCGAGCGTGACGAGGCGGTCGAAGAACTCGTACATCCGTTCCTCCCGAAGAGTCACCTTGACCCCCACGGGCATCCCCTCCCGAACGTCGAAGCTCGCGATGCTCTTCTTCGCCCGTCGGATCGTCGGGTGTTGGCCCGTAATCTTCCGGAGTTCCTCCACGGCGTCGTCGAGCACCTTCTGGTTTTCGGAAACCTCCCCTACGCCCCGGTTGACGGTAATCTTCTTCAAATTGGGAATCTCCATCGGGTTCTCGTACCCAAACTGGTCTTCCAGTGAGGGTCGAACCTCATCCCGATACTGTTCCAGAAGTCGAGGAGCGTCGGCCATGGGTCAGGAGTCAGAACTCGCTATTTCGGGCAACACGTCGGCGATGTCTAGGGAGCCAGTCAAAAACGCTCCGACATCGCAGACGTTGGAAATCGATGATTTATGAATGGGGTTCCCCCTCCACGAATGCTTCACGGCGAGGAGGCCCTCGTCTGATCTACTCGTCAAGCTCTTCGCCGGTCGTCTTCGCGTATCGCACCCACCGGCTTTTTCCCGTCTCCGGGTCCTCCACCTTCTTCCGTCCGATCCGTGTGGCGTTTCCGTTACTGTCGATCGGATTGACGTTCGACACATGAATCGGGGCTTCCCGCTCGATGCGTCCCCCCTCCGGATCGGACCGGCTCGGCTTCTCGTGGAAGACCCGAATGTTCACCCCCTCTACGATCACTCGGTCCTCCTCAGGAAAGACCTTCAGGACCTTGCCGACATACCCGGCCTCTCGGTCTTGTCCCGCGGACTTGGCGGACGTGATGGTCTTGTTCAGCATGACCATGTCGCCGCTTTTCACGTGCAGCTTGCTCATGTCAGTGGCAGTGTTCGAAGTTCAAGTGTCGATTGGGAGCGGACGTCGAGGCCGTTTGGCACTCGACAGGTGGCGTTCGAGAGGGGCTAGAGGACCTCGGGGGCCAGCGAGACGATGCGCATGAACTGCTTCTCCCGCACCTCACGCGCCACAGGCCCAAATACGCGTGTCCCTACGGGTTCCTCCTGGGGGTTGATAAGCACCGCGGCGTTCTCGTCGAACCGGATGTACGTGCCGTCGTCCCGGCGCGTCTCTTTGGCCGCGCGCACCACGACCGCCCGACTCACGTCGCCCTTGTTGATCTCTCCGCTCGGAATGGCCGACTTTACGGATACGACAATCTGGTCGCCAATGCCGGCGTAGCGGCGTCCGCTACTGCCGAGCACGCGAATGCACTGCACCTCTTTGGCCCCGCTGTTGTCGGCCACGTTAAGTCGCGTTTCTTGCTGAATCATGGGAATTCCTTCCGGGTTCGGATACAGGTCTCGAGTTCCACACGGCGACGGAAACCAGGCTGCTCCGTTGAGATTCCGGTCAGCCCTGGCTCTCCGGCAGCCGTCCGCCGATGGTCTACTTGGCGCGTTCGATGATCTCGACGAGTCGCCACCGCTTGTTTTTGCTGATCGGACGGGTCTCCATTACCCGAACCGTATCGCCTTCTTGGGCGTCGTCGTCCTCGTCGTGCGCCATAAACGTGGAGGATCGCTCAAGGTACTTCCCGTACATCGGGTGCTTCATCTGGCGGCGCACGGACACGGTGATGCTTTTGTCCATCTTGGCCGACTCGACGACGCCGATGCGTTCCTTCCGATCATTGCGATCGAGCTGGTCGGCCTCCTCTTGATCAGCCTCCCCCTGATCAGGCTCCTCCTGATCGGCCTCATCTTGGGTGTCAGCCTCGTCTACGTGCTGGTCGGTGTGCTCTTCAGTCTGCTCCATAAGACCCTTTCAACAATTTGTGCTTCTACGTGGGGCGTTCGTATATCGACGGTCGGACGGCCGACGCCTAAGCCACCTCTTCGGCGGTTTGCTTCTCGTTGCGAATGGTTTTGAGCCGGGCGATGAGGCGACGCTTGGTGCGGAGCAACATCGGGTTTTCGAGTCGGCCCCGAATGGCGTGCTGAAACTGCAACTCCTCCAGCTCGTCCTCCTCTTCATCAATGCGCGTCTCGATCTCCGCGATGCTCAAGTCTCGAATCTGGTCGGCATCCATCGTGCTGATCGGCTTAAATTCAACGGTCCCCGAGGGCGACAGGAGCGTGACTACTCTTCTTGCTCGGCGCGCGAGCCCGGTCGGACGACGAACTTCGTCTTGATGGGCAGTTTGTGCTTGCCCAGGCGGAGGGCCTCACGGGCCTCTTCCTCGCCAGCTCCCCCCCCGACCTCAAACACCACATTGCCGGGCTGCACGGGCGCCACAAAGTGATGGGGCTCTCCCTTCCCCTTCCCCATCCGCGTCTCGGCGGGCGTCTTGGTTTTCGGCTTGTCGGGGAAGACCCGAATCCACACCTTTCCGTCCCGCTGCAGGTAACGATTGATGGCAACCCGGGCCGCCTCCAACTGGCGACTCGTGAGCTCCCCCTCCTCCAGGGCCTTCAGGCCGTAGTCCCCAAAGCTGAGGCGCGTGCCATTGACGGCGTATTTGTTGCGCTTCCGGCCCTGGTTGCGCTGGACCTTTCGGTGTTTTCTGTCTTTCGGCTCAAGCATGGATCGTAAGTGCGTGTACGCGTGAACTTAGCTCGGGAAACCTCGCAGGAACGGGACGCCGGAGTCAGGATCCCTCGCGGCGCTGGCGGCGCTGGCGCGGCGACTCCTTCATCTTGCGCTGCTGGGCCTGCACGTTCGGGCTCAGGTCCGGCTTGCCGAGGATCTCACCGCGGTGGATCCAGACCTTTACGCCGATGGTGCCGTAGATGGTGAGCGCCGTCTCCTGTGCAAAGTCAATGTCGGCACGGATTGTGTGGAGCGGCACGCGGCCTTCCATGTACTCTTCGACGCGGCCCATCTCGGCCCCGCCGAGGCGCCCGGCTGCGCGGAGCCGAACGCCCTCGGCCCCCATGCGCATGGCCGCCTGCTTGGCCTGCTTCATCGCCCGGCGGAACGAGATGCGTCCCTCCAGCTGCTGGACGATGTTCTTGGCCACCAGCGTCGCGTCGAGCTCGGGACGCTTGATCTCGCTAATGTTGATCTGGATGTCCTTCCCCGTGAGGGTTTCCAGCTCCCCCCGGAGTTTCTCCACCTCGGATCCGCCCCGCCCGATCACAACGCCCGGACGACTGGTGTGGAGGGTAAGGATGACACGCTCCGGCGTGCGCTCGATGACGGCCCGGCTCAGGCCGGCCCGCTTCAGGCGCGTGTGCAGGTAGCGACGGATCTCCTCATCCTCGACGAGCTTTTCCTGGAAGTCATCCTCGGAATACCAGTTGGAATCCCAACCCCGGATAACGCCGAGGCGAAAGCCAATGGGGTGTGTTTTCTGACCCACGGGTATGTACCTCGTAGTGTTAGTTCAGAGAGCAACGTGTAATGTCGGGAGGATCGGGCCTACGCCGCCGCTTCGGGTTCCTCTTCCTGCACCTCCACAACCACCTTCAGGTGCGTCGTGCGCTTGCGGATGGGCGCCGCCCGGCCCCGAGCGCGGGCCTGATGGCGCTGGAACGTGGGGCCTTCGTCGGCCCGAATTTCCTTCAGCTGAAGCGCCCCCTCGTCGAACCGCTCCTCGTGCTGATCCATCAGGTTGTACACCGCAGAGCGAATCGTCTTCTCGACGACGTCCGTCACCTTCTGGGGCATGTAATCGAGGATGGCGATGGCCTCCGGCACGCTGCGATCGCGAACAAGATTGATGATGCGGCGCGCCTTCAGGGGCGAGCTCCGGATGTATCGGCGGACGGCTCGTGCTTGCATGTCTCGTCGTACGGTTTGCAATGGGGATCAGAGTCGCGGGGGCATCCCCCGCCGATCGCGGCGTGGGCGCCGAACGGGCACTACTGCCCAGGCTTGCGAATGCGCTGGTCGACCTTCGCCTGCGAGTGCTCCGTAAACGTCCGGGTGGGGGCAAACTCGCCCAACTTGTGACCCACCATGTTCTCGGTCACATACACCGGAATGAACTGATGACCGTTGTGAACGGCAAACGTGTGGCCCACGAAGTCTGGGGTAATAATGGAGTCCCGACTCCAGGTCTTGATGACTTTCTTTTCGTCGGAGTCGTTGAGCGCGTCGACCTTACGCTGCAACTTGTAGTAAACGTACGGTCCTTTACGTAGAGAGCGGGGCATAGGCGTCGGATAAGTTTAACTCCTAAAGTGCAGGCGACTCGCAGTGCGAACACGGCCGGACCTTGAGGGACAGGGCAAGCTACGTGCCGCTGCCCTGCTGGTCTGCCTCCGAGCGCCGCCGAATAATGTACTTGTTCGATTCCTTGTTGCGCTTGCGGGTCTTGTATCCCTTGGCCGGCACGCCCTTTCGGGAACGCGGGTGCCCGCCGGACTTCAGGCCTTCTCCGCCGCCCATCGGGTGGTCGATCGGGTTCATCGACACGCCGCGAGTGCGCGGGCGACGACCGAGCCACCGGTTGCGGCCGGCCTTGCCGAGGTCTATGTTTTCGTGCTCCACATTGCTCGTCGTGCCGATGGTGGCCCGGCACCGGGCGGGGATCAGTCGCGTCTCGCCGCTGGGAAGCTCCAGCGTGGCGTACTCGTCCTCCTGGGCCGTGAGTTGGGCGTGCGTGCCGGCCGCACGGGCCAGTTGGGCGCCCTTGCCCGGGCGCATCTCAATGCAGTGCACCTGCGTCCCCAGCGGAATGTTGTTCAGGGGAAGGCAATTCCCCACCTCGGGTCGAGCCTGTGGGCCATTCATGACCGTCTCGCCGACCTCAAGTCCGTCTGGGGCAATGATATAGCGTTTCTCCCCGTCGGCGTACGCGAGAAGGGAAATTCGGGCCGAGCGGTTCGGATCGTACTCGATCGTCTTCACCTGAGCCGGAATGCCGTCCTTGTCGCTCCGCTTGAAGTCAATCTTCCGGTAGCGACGCTTGTGGCCCCCGCCACGGTAGCGCATGGTCATCCGCCCCTGGTTGTTGCGGCCGCCACTGTTGGTCAGCGGCTCCAGCAGGCTGCGCTCCGGCTCGGTTTCGGTGACGTCCTCTTTGTCGTCGACCGAGTACTGCCGCTGGCTGTTTATGGTCGGGTTTCGTTTCTTAATCGACATGGCGCTGGGTCGTCGGCAGTTGAAAGGGAATGCTGCAGGGCACGCACAGGGGGCAGCTAGATGCCTTCGAAGAAGTCAATCTGCTTCCCGTCCGGATCGAGGTCCACGATGGCTTTCTTGAAGCCCGACGTTCGGCCCTCAATCATGTTGCCGTCCCGAAACTGGCGCCGGCGCTTGCCCGGCACGATTTGGGTACGAACGTCATCCACCTCGACGCCCGGGTACCGCTCCTCCACGGCCTTCCGAATCTCGGGCTTCGTCGCGTCGAGCCCGCACATGAAGGAGTACTTTCCGTCCTCCATCTGCTCGGTGGTCTTCTCGGTGACGTATGGGCGAATCAGTACGCGGTTGCTCATGGGTTGGCGCTGCTCGTTGGAATGCAACAGGTTGTCAGATCTCCCGGATGCGTCTCAGCTTGCAAGGTCCACCACCGGGGCCGTCGTGAGGATATTCGTGAGCCAGTCGAGTGCCCCTTCCTGGAGCACAATAACATCGGCATCGAGAATATCGACTGTGTTGATGCTGTTGACCTCCTGTACGTTCACGTGCTCGAGGTTCTGGGCACTGAGGTAAATCTCTCGTTCCACCTCGGTGGTCGCAAGCAAGATGTCCTGGCCCTCCACGCCCAGAAGCTCAAAGAGATCAGTCAGTCCTCGCGTGTTGGGGCGGTCCATCGAGAAATCCTCCACGATGTGGATGTTGTCGTTGTCCGCCTTGTAAGAGAGGGCCGACCGGCGGGCCAGGCGCTTCTCCTTCTTGTTCAGGTCGTGGGTGTAGTCGCGCGGACGGGCCCCGTGGGCACGTCCACCGCCGCGACGGATGGGCGACTGGGCATCTCCGACCCGGGCGTTTCCAGTGCCTTTCTGGCGGTACAGCTTCCGCCCCGAGCCTCGCACCTCACCTCGCTCCTTCGTCTTGTTGGTCCCCTGACGCTGATGGGCCTGGATCCGCTTTACGTCCAGCCAAATGATGTGATCATTCGGCTCGATGTCGAAGACCGACGGATCGAGCTCGACCGTTTCTCCCGAGCCCACCCCGTCTTCCTGGTAGATTTCAACGTCCATGAGTCCGTAGCGTCAACAGTTCGCGGTTGTTCGATGCGGTCGCGGAACAGACACCGTCTCAGTGTCCCTCGCCCGTTTTCTTGTGCAGCTGTACGTACCCACTCTTCGGGCCGGGCACCGACCCTTCAATGAGAATGGCGTCTTGATCTTCGAGGATGCGGACCACGCGGAGATTCTGAATTTTCGTGCGCTTCCCGCCCGTCTGGCCCGCCATCTTCATGCCTTTAAATACCCGCGATGGGTCCGCCGACGCCCCAATCGATCCGGGGTGCCGCTCTCGGTCCGACTGGCCGTGCGTCGTCATGCCGACCCCGCTGAAGCCGTGGCGCTTCACAACCCCCTGAAAGCCTTTCCCCTTCGAGACGCCCACCACGTCGATGCGCTCTTCTTCCTGGAAGACGTCTTCCACGCGCACCACGTCGCCGAGCCCCACGTCCTCGTCGAAGTCGCGGAACTCAGACAGGACCCGCTTCGGGGGGCAGTCGGCCTTTGCAAAGTGCCCCAGCATGGCCTTGGTCACGTTCTTTTCCTTCACATTCTCGAAGCCAAGCTGGACCGCCTCGTACCCGTCGGGGTCCTCCGACTTCACCTGGGTGACCACGTTGGGGCCGGCCTCGACGACCGTGCAGGCAACGTTGTTGCCATCATCGTCGAAGACGCTGGTCATTCCAACTTTCTTTCCGATCAATCCACTACTCATAATTCTGATCGTCGTGCAATGGTACGTCCATCGTTGAGAGGCGCGCCCAAATTATTCATCGACCGGCGCGAGGGCCATTGTTACGGCCTGAGAACTCCACGTCGTGTTGGGAAACAGCGCCCGAAGGAACCGCCGAGACCCGACACGCGCTGTGAAAATGGCGCGGCTTGCCTCGAATTTGAATGTCCACGTTACAGGATCATTTCGTCTGAATCCTGATGCCATCCGAAGAACATCGTCGCTCGGGAGAGCGACGAGGCCTTCCGCCAGCACGGCGGTCGAGTCCTCCGAAAAGTACCCGGTGATTCTATACGTTCGACTTCCATCATCCTCTTCAAATAGAAGCCGGACTCGTGTATATCTCTGTCTAAAGAGACTCAGCGAAATTCCGGAGCTCTCTTCGAGGGCAATTTCCCATGATGTGCCGGTGAGACGCTCGTACTTCGAGGCCCGCTTGGAGCCTGTTCCATCACAGCCGCTCAGGAGTGCTCCTCCAAAGAAGAACAGAAGCCCGAGGGCTGCGGCTGCCGGTCGGAAAGTAGGCATCAGACCTTAATTTCAACGTCCACGCCGCTAGGCAATTCGAGCTGCATGAGCGCATCCACCGTGTCGCTGCTCGACGAAAGAATGTCGATCAGGCGCTTGTGGTGCCGTCGCTCGAACTGCTCGCGGCTCTTTTTGTCTACGTGCGGGCCGCGCAGCACCGTGTAAATCTTCTTCTCGGTCGGCAGCGGCACGGGGCCACTTACGACCGCCCCCGTCGACTTCACCGTGCGAATAATTTTCTCCGCACTCTTGTCAATCAGGGTGTGGTCGTACGACTTGAGCTTGATTCGTATGTCCTGCTGCGCAGCCATGAGTACGTGTCAGTTTTCAAATGCCGAATGCTGAATGTCGAGTGCGGAGGAAAGCGTTCTCGGCCAAAGGGCCGCGCGCACTCGCTACTCGCAACGAGGCAGAGCTAGTCCAGAATCTCGGTCACGACGCCTGCGCCGACCGTGTGCCCCCCCTCCCGT
>JBDGQM010000027.1:0-7106 GCA_042219065.1 Salinibacter sp.
TTGTAGAACTATGACACGTCCATCGGACGTCGACGTTGACCGCGACCGTCTGGTCGACCAGCTCGCCGATCTCGTCCGCATCGACTCGACGAACCCAGAACTCGTGCCGGACGGCGCGGGGGAGGCGGAGATCGCCGACTACGTGGCCGAGGCGATGGACGAACTGGGACTCGAGGTCGACGTGTGGACACCGGCGCCGGAGCGGCCCAACGTCGTGGGGGTGCTCCCCGGCACGGGCGCGGGGCGGTCGCTCATGCTCAACGCGCACACCGACACGGTGGGGGTCGAGGGCACGGACGATCCGTTCTCGCCGCGAATCAACGAAGGGCGGATGTACGGTCGGGGCACGCAGGACATGAAGGCGAGCCTCGCGGCCCAGTTGGCCGCGGTGCGGGCGCTGCAAGAGGCGGACGTGGAGCTTGCGGGGGACGTCATCGTGGCGGCGGTCATTGACGAGGAGCACAAGAGCCGCGGGACGGCGGCGGTGGTGGAGCGGTACGACGCGGACGGGGCCGTCGTCACGGAGCCGACCGACCTGGACCTGGCCCTCGCGCACAAGGGCTTCGTCTGGCTGGACGTGGAGACGCGGGGCCGCGCCGCCCACGGGAGTCGTCCGGACGAGGGGATCGACGCGAATATGCACATGTGCCGCGTCCTGGCCCGGCTCGACGAGTTGGGGCGGGCGCTCCGCGACCGCGACGGACACCCGCTCGTGGGCGCTCCCTCCCTCCACGCCCCGCAGATCGAGGGCGGAACGGCGTCGAGCGTCTATGCGGCGCGGTGCCAGCTCCGGGTCGAACGCCGTACGATCCCCGGCGAGTCGGAGGAGCAGGCGGTGGCCGAGGTGCAGGAGATCCTCGATACGCTCGCCGATGCGGACGCCTCCGTCGACGCGTCGTGCGCGGCGGCCTTCTCGCGGCAGCCGTTCGAGGTGGCGCCGGACGCCTCGATCGCCGAGGCGGTGCGAGACGCCGGGGCTGCCGTGCTGGGACAGGCCCCGCCCGACGCGGGGCAGACGTTCTGGACGGACGCGGCGCTGCTGTCCGCGGCGGGGACGGAGACCGTCGTGCTCGGGCCGGTGGGCGACGGACTGCACACGACGGAGGAATGGGTCGACCTCGACTCGGTGGCGGACCTGACGCGCATTCTCGTCCGCACGGCGCTTCGGTACTGCGCCTGACCGCAGGCGTGACAGCGGGTCGATGAACGAGTGTGGACGCGGCACTGGGGCGCGCATCCCTGCTCGGCACGTGAAAACGATACGGACCGTCGCGCGAGGGTCCTGCGACGGGGCACCCGCCGCGGCTCCGTGCGTACGGCACTTTCCAACGCGATGCCGATCCTCGACGCTCCCCAACTTCCATGTCCGACCGCCTCACCTCCCGCCAGCGCGCTCATCTCCGCTCCATCGCCCACGACCAGGATCCCCTGGTGCACATCGGCAAAGAGGGCTTTACCGACGCCGTGGAGGAGTCCGTCCGCGAAACGTTCAACACGCGAGAACTGGTGACCATCCGGGTGCTCGACAACGCGCCCCGCGATGTGCGCGACGTGGCCGAGGCGACGGCCGCAGCCCTCGACGACGTGCAGGTGGTGCGCACCATCGGCAGCACGGCGCTTCTCTACCGCCCCCATCCGGACGAGCCGGAGATTGTACTGCCCGACGCTGGCGACGACTGAGAAGGAGGGCGGTTCTTCGGGGAAAAGGATTTGACTTTGCTACAGAACGTATTGCGTATTTCGTATTCCGTGGTGAAGGTGCCGAGATACGAAATACGCAATAGAACTCCTTCCCAGTTCGGTTCGGCGTCTGGTCAACGCTCACGAAGAACGGAGAACGGTCTTCCAGTACCGCCGCAGCCCGAGGGCGGCCATCCAGCTCGGATTCGCCATCTCGTAGCGCTCCCAGGCCGCCTCGTCGACCCCGTTCGTGGCCGCGAGGTGGTGCATCCAGTCGGTGACTGCGTCCTGAAGGTCTTCTGTATCCTCGGCGAGGTCGGGGAGATGGGAGGTCGTCCACTCGTCCGCCGCGTCGACGGCGCCCGAAAGCCGATCGAGGTGGGCCGAGACGTCGTCGTAGACGCCAAAGTGAGTGGGCGCAACGTGGGAGACGCCGTGGCGGTCGATCGCAGCGCGCAGGCGGGACAGGCTCGCACGCCAGTGGGTAAGCCGGATCTCCGGCGGCGCCAGCGGAAGCTCGACGTGCGTTTCTCCCGGAATGCGGACCCCTCCCACGTCCCCGGTGAAGCAGGTGTCCCCGATCACGTAGCTCATGTGGTGCGCGGCGTGGCCCGGCGTGTCGAGCGCGAGGGCCGTGTGCCCCCCCAGAGCAACGGTGTCTTCGTCGTCGAGCGCGACGAGTTGATCCTCCGGCACCGGATGCATGTCGCCCCAGAGCCGGTCCATGTCGTCGCCGTAGATGCGCGTGGCGCTTGCTAGGAGCTTTTCCGGATTCAACAGGTGAGGCACGCCCACCTGGTGCGCGTAGATCGTGGCCCCGTGCTGGGCCAGGTGACCAGCGGCGCCCGCATGGTCGAGGTGGATGTGCGTGAGCAGTACCTCGGAAATGTCCGCAGGGGTCAGGCCGCGGTCGGCCAGCCTCGCCTGTAGCATCGGAAACGTGGAGCCGGGCCCGGTCTCAATGAGGGCCACCCCGTCGGCATGCGGCAGCAGGTACGACGCGATGATGTGGGGCTCATCCTGAAAGCGGAGGTCCAGCGTCTGGAGACGGTCGATCATGGCGGGACGGGAGGCGGACGTGTGTGGTGGAGAATGCTGTGTTCGGCGGACGGTGAAGGTCTTCCGCAGGTCGTCCTTCCAGGGCCGATGTTGTTCGATCCGTCAGTCGGGCTGGAGAAGCCTCCGAATGTTTTGGAGGAGCGTCTCGCTCCCGGCCGTCACGAGGCTTTCGCCGAACACAATGCTCTCTTCCGTCGCGTCGAGCGGCTGGGCCGCGCCTCCGGCCTCCCGCACGCAGGGGACCAGCGCCGCAATGTCCCAGGGATGCATGAGGGTGTCGACGGCCGCATGGGTGCGGCCCCGCGCCACGAGGGCGTGCTGGAGACAGTCCGTCACGAACCGAAACTTGCCGGCCCGGCGAACGAGATCGGTGAGTTGGTAGGGCGTCTGGTCGGCCTCCGCCATCACGTCGGAGCTGTGGAGGGCCGTGCTGGTGACCGTCGCGGCGTCCAGCGCGTCCACCGGATCGGTCGTCACCTCGGTCTCGGTGTCCCCCGTGCGGAACCGGCAGCCCTGCCCTCGTGCCGCGTAGACAGTTTCGTCGATGGCGGGGAAGTGAATCACCCCGACGACCGGCTCCCCGTCCTCCAGCAGGGCCACGAGCGTGCCGAAGAGGGGGACGCCAATTGTGAACCCCGCCGTGCCGTCCACGGGGTCGAGCACCCAGCAGTACCGGGCGTCGTCGGGGCCGCTCTCGCCAAACTCTTCCCCAAGGACGGCGTGGCCGGGATGGGCGTCGGCCAGTCGCTCGCGCATGATGCGCTCAGCCGCACGATCGGCCTCCGTCACCTCTGTCCCGTCGGGCTTGTGGCGGACGCTGACCGTGCGGAAGCGCGGGAGAATTTCGTCTTCGGCCACCTCGGCCAGGTGGAGGGCGAAGTCGAGCGCGTCGGAGAGCGGCGGCATGGGGGAAAGGAGGGAGATGTAACGCAAATGCAGAAGCGTTTGCTGCGGCAACGTAGTGATCGCACACTACGATCCAGAGTTCTGGGACGCAAGGGTCTCCAGCGTCCGGCGGGCGGCCTGCTGCTCGGCGTCCTGTTTGGTGTCGGCCGTTCCTTGTTCGTAGCTGGTGCTTCCCACCCGCGCCTCAACCGTAAACGTTTTGTCGTGGCTCGGTCCTTCCTCGTGCACGACGCGGTAGGTCGGCTGCGGGCGGCTCCGGGCCTGCATGTATTCCAGAAGCTGGCTCTTGTAGTTCTCGTCCTGGCTGGCCAGGTCCATCAGGTCGAAGGGGACGATCGCGGTCTCTCGAATGAAGGACTGGGCGCCCTCGTATCCCTGATCCAGGTACACGGCCCCGACCAGGGCCTCGAACGCATCGGCCAGGATGCTCGGGTTGTCGCGCCCCTCCCCGCGGGCGGCATTGTCGCTCATCAGCAAGTGCGTGCCCAGGTCCAGGCGGCGGGCGTAGGCGGCCAGCGGACGCTCACTGACGAGGCGGGCCCGGAGGCGTGTGAGGGCGCCTTCGTTTTTGTCCGGAAATCGGTCGTAGAGCACCTCCCCCACCACGAGATCGAGGAGCGCATCCCCCAGAAATTCGAGGCGTTCGTTGGACCGGAGGGGCGCATCCGGATGCACGCGGAGCACGGACCGATGGGTCAGGGCGCGCCGGTAGAGGGACAGGTCGTCGACGGACCGACCGACCAGTTGCTCGACCTCGGACCGGGGCACGTCAATCTCGGAAGGGAGGAAAGAGTCGCTCATTCGGGAGGGCAGTGGTCCTGAAAATCGCACCGACAGTTTCCCCCAACGCAGACGGCCACTGCAGGATCTAATGACTCGACGAAGACATCGGACGATCCGCGAGAGGATCAACTGTGGACGGAAGATCGTCTGAATGATCCCTCCACGCACGTCCGAATACATGCACACAAGTCATGGCCTTCATTTCCACAAATCCCGCGACGGGCGAAGAAATCGACCAGTATCCCCTCCACACGGCCGAAGAGGTGGACCGGCGGCTCGATCGAGCAATGACTGGGTTCGCCACGAACCGAGAGCGCTCCTTCTCCGACCGGGCTGAGCGGCTCCGGCGCGCCGCCGATCTGCTGGAGGAGAATGCTCGTTCCCACGGGGCGCTCATGACCAAGGAGATGGGCAAGCCCATCGATCAGGCAGAGGCGGAGGCCGAAAAGTGCGCGTGGGTGTGTCGGTACTACGCCGAGCACGGGGCCGATTTCCTCGCCGACGAGCCTGTAGAGACCGACGCCCGCAAGAGCTACGTGACCCACGAGCCGCTCGGGCCCATTCTGGCGGTGATGCCGTGGAATTTTCCCTTCTGGCAGCTCTTTCGCTTCGGGGCCCCGGCCCTGATGGCGGGGAATACCGTTCTGCTGAAGCACGCGCCCAATGTCACCGGCTGCGCGCACGCCATCGAGACCGTGATTCGCGAGGCCGGGTTTTCCGACCACGAATTGCAGGTCCTCCGGATCGACGAGGAGACCGTGGGGGAGGTGCTCGAGGACCGCCGGGTGCGCGGGGCCACCCTTACCGGAAGCGTCGGCGCCGGGAAGGCCGTGGCCCGGCAGGCCGCCGCGCAGGTGAAGCCGACGGTGCTCGAGCTCGGGGGCTCCGATCCCTTCATCGTCTGTGCCGATGCCGACCTCAACGCAGCGGCCGCGGTGGGCTGCACGGCCCGCATGCAAAACAACGGGCAGAGCTGCATTGCCGCGAAGCGGTTTATCGTCGAGCGTCCGGTCCTCGACGACTTCACGACTCGGCTGATGGAGACGGTCGAGGCCCTCACGGTGGGCGATCCGACGGCGGAGGCGACCGACGTGGGACCCATGGCGCGCCGCGACCTTCGCGACGACGTGCACGATCAGGTAGAGCGGGCCATCGGCGAAGGGGCGGTCGCTGCGGTCGGGGGACACACGCTCGACCGAGACGGGTGCTACTACGCGCCCACGGTGCTCACGCACGTCGAGCCCGGGACAGTCGCTTTCGAGGAGGAGATTTTCGGCCCGGTCGCGTCCATCGTGGCGGCGGAGGATGCCGACCATGCGGTGGCGCTCGCAAACGACACACGGTTCGGCCTCGGGGGGAGCATTTTTACGTCAGACCTGGACAAGGGAGAACAGATGGCCCGTGCCCTGGACGTGGGGTGTGCCTTCGTCAACGAAATGACGAAGAGCGACCCGCGCCTGCCCTTCGGCGGCATCAAGGAGAGCGGCTACGGCCGCGAACTGTCCCACCACGGCATCCGAGAGTTCGTCAACGCCAAGACCGTGTGGGTCGACGGGTAACGCCCGACGAGAGCCGGGGGGATCGACCTGTAGGCTGGGGATCTTACCGATGCGTGAGGAACTTCGTGCACGGGGTGCGCCGACCTCGATCGAGAATGCCCTGGCGGAACGGGGGTGCGTGTGGGAGTGTGGGCGCTTTTTCTCTCATCCCCACATGCTCCCCAACGCCCATACCCAGAGGCTTCATCTTCAGGGAGTTCTGTACGGCTCGGTAGTGATCCCCAATTCGGGGAGGGGCGGCGGGAGAAAGAGGTGATGGTCCTACGGCCAAGAATCGACGATGTGGCCGCTACCCGCCGCCCCGTGCGACCCTCGTCTCCGTCCCTGTCAGCAAGCAGGGGCCCCACCGGAGGTCGAGAGGGTCGTGGGAGCACAGGGAAAACGCCCTGCAGGCTCCTCACTTATACACGCGAAAAAACGGCGTGCGACCGGACACCCAAACGCGGCCGTTTCGTTTTCTTCACCTTTTGTTAACAAAAGGGTGGGGGAAAGAGGCTGATTTCATGGGCGAACGGGGGCAGATCCCATAAAAAAGCGGGTCTGCCCGGTTCGGACAGACCCGCTTGGGATGGATCGAAATGGAGAGCGACGCGGCTACATGCCGTTGCCGTCCTGCTTCGGAATGGAGTCGGCCCGGCGGTACTGGCGTGTGCCGCCCTTCTTCGAGGTCACGCCTTCCACCTGTCCCTGGCCGCTGGTCATCACGCGGTCGGCGGGCACGCCGTTGTTCTCGTAGAACTCCGCCACGGCCTCGGCCCGGTCCTCGGACAGGGACTGCGGGTTCCGTTCGCCCGGCGCCGCGAAGGCCTCCACCTGGGCCGTCAGGTTCGGGCACTGGCTGAGCACATCGGCGTTTTCCTGGAGGCTTCCCTTCGCTTCCTCAGTGAGGGTGCTGGAGTTGCGCTCAAAGAAGGCCGAGTTGAGTTCCCCGATTGTCGTGCAGATTTCCGGGAGCACGCGGTTGACGCGGACGGTGACCGTGCGGGAGTCCTCGCCGGCCTCGTTGGAGGCGTTGAGACGCGCGGTGTACTGCCCAGCTTCGTCGTAGGTGTGAGTCGGCGATTCGCCCGTCGTGGACGCCCCGTCGCCAAAGCTCCAGTTGTACGTGACGGGGCTATC
>JBDGQM010000270.1:0-3443 GCA_042219065.1 Salinibacter sp.
TTTCGGTGGGGTGGCAGAGCCTGGTCGAATGCACCGGTCTCGAAAACCGGAGGACCTGCGAGGGTCCCGGGGGTTCGAATCCCTCCCCCACCGCTGTACGGCAATGCCTTCAAAACGCCCCTCAGCGCCTGCTGGGGGACTTTTTGTGTTTGGCTGGCATCGCGCGATCCTCTTTTGTAGGCCGCTTCCGTCTCAAAGGCTCTCGTCGGCGTTCCCAGTACGGGCGCACGAGCAGGTCCGCTCGACGGCGAAGGACCTGTCAGGCCCGCTCTGATGGAGCGCTGGAATTGAGGGATCGGCGATGAACTCGTGGCCGCTTACCAAGCTACGACTCGTTGTCGATCGCGCCGCGGAGAGTTCCCACACAGGCTTCGAGACGAGCCGCGACGTGTCGGGCCTGATCGCGAGGGGAGGGCAGCTCCTCCTCATCGATCTTCAACTGTTTGGGCATCTCGCCCTCCCGGAGCCGGTGGCGAATGGCGGCCAGCTCCGCGTGGGCTTCTTCCAGCACGTCCATCGCGGCTTGGGAGGCCTCCGCCAGGGAGACCTGCTCGCTGCTGTCAAAGGGGGAGGCGTCTTCAGTAAAGTCATCCATAGCGGTTCATCGTCGTGGAGAGACTGGGGCGGATTGAAGACCCTTACGGATCAGACGGGATGGGTTCTGTGCATGTGAAAGTCTCCCCGGTGGTCGTTAGCATATCCGGGGCCAATCGAGTCTAATCGGTTCTACAGAAGGAGAGCCTATCCGTGTCGCCAAACGAGGAGAGTCAAAAGGAGGGAGCCGCGTCCGACTCGACGGAGGAGGCTTCTTCCCGGACACTTGTCAAAACCAGAACGTGCCAGAACTGCTCCCGTCGATTCGTCGGCAACTACTGCCCGAATTGCGGGCAGGAGGCCGACCCCCCCGATTCGTTGCTCGGGGCTCTGAGCATCTTTTTTCGAGAGCTGATCGACATCGAGGGCGGCCTATGGCCGACGCTGTGGGCCTTGACCGCCCGCCCCGGACAAGCCCTTGCTCGGTATCTGAATGGGGCGCGCCAAAGACTCATGCATCCGGGGCGCTACCTCCTTGCCGCTATCGTCGTGGCCTTCGGGACCCGGCAGATCTTTACCGGGCTGGGAATGCGGCAGCCCTATGACGAACGAATCTCCACAAATCTCTCCGACGAGGAAACGGCCGAGGTCGATCCGGAAACCGCAAGTGAGATTCAGTCTCTGCTGGTCTCAACGGTGGACCGCGTCATCGAGTCGCAGGGCTTTCTCATCGCTACGAATCTCCTGCTTGCGGGTCTTCTGAGTCTTACGATCTGGCGGCTTTTCCGGGGTGACTTCGAGCGAGGGGTGCAGGCGGTGGCCTTCTCGGCATTTCTGGTGGCCCACACGACGTTTCTCGAAACGGCTGCGAAGCTGTTGTACGTGCTGGTGGCGCAGGTGAACTCCAGCCTGCCGACGGATCTTCCGACGAGCGTCCCACTCGGCATTATCGCCGTTTACATGGGGATCGTGGCCCTGAGGACCTTTGGGGAGGGATGGAAAAGTGTCGGCAAGGGCCTGCTCGCTCTCGGGTGGGCGGCCCTCGAGTACGTGCTTATTCTGGGACTTGTGATCGGTGGATATTTTGCCTGGGTGCTTCGTACCCGCCTTGGGGACAAGGGCTCGGCGGGAGGAAGTGAGTTTGAGTTCTCCTTCGAGTCCTTCGGGCAGGCAGGGTCGTTGCCGCTGGACATCCTCCCTGTGTTGGCCATCTTTCTCGGCCCTTTCCTCCTTCACGCCGCCCTGGAGGCCTACTATCGCCTGCGGTAGCTTATTCCAGGGACGGCCGGGCGGAGGAGGACTCCTCTTGAACAACCAGCTGGACCAGGAAGGGGAGGCGCGGCAGTAGAGGGTGAGGGAGGATCAGAAAGGCATCTCAGGCTGGTCTTCCAGGCTGTAATCTTCTGTTATTGCAATGAAAACCCTTTGCCAATAACATGGTCTCCAAGCCTCCGGCTCATTCGTTCCTGCGGGATGCCAATGATGGAGACGAGAAACGGATCGGATCAACGGGTGTCTACAAAGAGACTGTAAAGCATGCAGGCGTGGCGTTAAATTTGATGCAATACGAAGGTGCATATCCGAAGCGCTCCTGAACCCTGGTGGGGGTTCAAGCTCATCATCTCTTCCGAGCGCTTCGTCTTTTTCGATGGTGCTACTTCGAGCACCACAGCCCGACACTTCTGGTGGGAGTGTCGGGCATTTTTCTTTGAGTGGGGGGCAGCCTGTGCAGCCGGGGGATCGCGCGGACCGACCCGCCGGCCGTTCGCCCTGGAGTGGGGGCAGGGGCTCCGGGCGTCCGGGGGAGCCTCCGCATCCGGCGATCTATCGTCGGAAGAATCCGTGAACGCCTGTGGGGCACGAGTTGCGTTTCACGTTTACACCATTCGTGGACTATCTTCCCCCAACGGCGTGTTCGTTTTGCTCGCAAGCGCTCCCGTTCCCGATGCCTGACGACACAGACGAGCCCGACCCAAACGACTCGGCCGGCAGCGATTTGCTCCCGGGAGAGACGGTCGAGTCGATTGTCGAACCGACGGAGTGTCCCAACTGCGGGCGGGTCTTCAGCGGGACCTATTGCCCAGACTGTGGCCAAGAGGCCAACCCGTCCGCCTCGGTCACGGGCGTGGTTGGGGGGTTCTTCCGAGAACTGGTCGACGTGGAAAGCGGGGTCGGGCCCACACTCGTGGGGCTCACCCTGCGTCCGGGGCAGGTCCTTCGGCGGTACCTGGAGGGAGCGCGGGTGGGGCTGGCGAGCCCGGGACGCTATCTCCTGGCAGTGGTGATTGTCAGCATCGGGATCGACCGGCTCCTGGCCTGGGGCGGCGTGACGGGCGATCCGTTCCGTATCGCTGTCTCGGCAGACGATGATCTGTCTTCGAGCACCGGGGCGGGGGACGCACTTGCAGAGGCGCTCCTCACGGCCCTTCAGCAGTGGATTCAGGTCTTGGGCTCGCAGATTCGGACCATCGGAGTCCTACTGTCGGCGGTCCTACTCGCGGTGTTGCTTTTCCGCTTGTTCGGCGGACAGGTACAGCAGGCCGGGGAGGCGCTGGCGCTCGGGTGCTTCCTGAGCGCCCACGTCGAGGTTCTGGATTTGGGCATCGGTCTTCTGTACGAGCCTGTGATGTTTGTCTACACGGGTCAGCCGGCCGAGAGTCCGTTTCTCCTTACCGTCGCGCTTCAGGTCGGATACATCGGATTTGCGGCCCACCGGTGCTTCGGCCCCGGCTGGCGGGCTGCCTTGAAGGGGGCCTTTGCGGGCGGATGGGCCCTGGTAGAAGGCCTCTCGATCATTTTTGTGACCGTGGTGGCCCACGCCGCGTGGCTGGCGCTGGCTCATCCCGAAGAGCAGGGCGGAGCGGTGGGGGCTCCGGGGGAACTCATCGGATTGGCGGCGGCCCTCGGGG
>JBDGQM010000270.1:3543-7296 GCA_042219065.1 Salinibacter sp.
GGAACTTCCACGACCGTTACGGTGAGGGGTTGATGTCCCCGGGGGCAGTGTTGGTATCATGGTGCAGAAACTTAGTGAAAGTTCTCGCCATGCTCCAGTCTGTCGGTCGACGCCGGCGTTTCGCGCTTCTCACGGTGCCCAACACGTCCGGAAGAGCACAGGCGGGAATCGTTCGACCGCGCACGGCGAACGCTGGAGCAGGATGACGCGGAGTCATGCTGCCACGGGCACCTAACATTCACAACCCAACCTATCTGGTGACTCGACTTGCCCGCGGCATCCTCGGTTCCGTTCTGCTTTTCGCCGCCGCCCTGCCCACCGCCGACGCCCAAACGCTGAAGCACGACTTTCAGCGCGACGGTGAGGCGTACACGGTGTACCTGCGCATCGAAGAAGGGTGGATTGAAACGTGGCGGGTGGGGGAGAGTGGGGACTGCATGATGTATCCCTCGGTCGTCCAGTATAAGGGCGATACGATTCGCTTTCAGAAAGGCACCGAGTGGATGGTGGAGAAAGACGGGGCCTCAACGATGAAGATCACCTTTCCGGAGGGGCGGACCGTTGCCTACGAGCGGACCCCACGTGACCCGGCGACCCTCTGCAACATGAAGGACGGTCGGGTGGACTGACACCGCCCGTCCTGAGACGTTCGGCGTGCCCGTGGACGGCACGAATGGGACGTGCCCACCTGGTCCCCCAGGTGGGATTTTCTATGTCTGTTCTTCAGAAGACAGATTAGGTCTTCGTCGAAACGTTGTTGGGGCTCACGGGGATACCGACGCCGGTTCATGCTCAGGATTGCGTCGGGTGGGGACGGATGTGAGATGAGCCGAATACTCTCTCGGGTCTACTCGGGACCGCAGCCTGTTCTCGCTGTTATCGGGCGCAGCACGTCGGTGCCCCACGCGCCCTGCGCGGACGAGAGGACCTGTCCAGTCCGCTCCTCTTTAACGGCTCCTCTGTCTGACGAAGCGGTTTGCCAAACCCATCGACTGAACGAGTCCCTGCTCGAAACGACTGCGGGCCTGCCCGACCGGGTACCAGTCGGTAGAGGAGGACGCAGAGGAACCTCTGGATCGAAGTTCGTAGCAGACTGCGGACTCTCAGGGAAAGGTTCGTGGGGAGAGGGCCGTCTGGACCGGAACGGATGCCGGGACGACGCTCCGGCGATTGCTCCCGGTTTGGGACTGGGCCGAAAGAAGCATCGTCGCAAAGATGGTCTTTTACAAGCAGGATAAGTTGTTTTATCAATAGTTGCCCGATCGATCAGTCCACCTCACTGCAACATCGACAGACCCTCTGGAAACACACGGTTACGACACACGGGCCGAAGCCCGAAGGGCTCTGGCGCGGAGCGTTTTCGTCTCCGGGGCAGCGGTGCGCCCGAACGCGTCGAGGGACGCCGCCTCTCCCCTTGACCCGCGCCGCGACTGCGGGGAGATCGTAGGGAAAATGGCGGTGGCCGGCCCATGACAGATTGGGGACCTGTCGCAAATCGGCAATCTGGAAGGAGGAGCGTGGAGTTGTAAAACGCACGCACGATTTGTGCAAATCGCCCGCACGGGCGTCGATCCTGTACACGAGTCCGCGCGTCGCGCGACAGCAACTGCTCTGTCGCTCTGGGATCATGGGAATGAGTTCTTGAGGAGTCGTCCCTTCTCTCCGCTACAGGAGGGACCAACTGAGAGAACGCATCTGCCCCTTCGGACCATCCGATCCTGGAGCCCATGCCTACCCATTCATCGAAGTCGGTTCTCTCGTTGCTTCTTATTCTCTCAGTTGCGTTCGGCGTCGTCGGGTGCGACAGCGCGGGGCCGGGGTTGAAGTCTGATACCTCTGGTTCCGAGCAGTCCGACGGTGAAGAGTCCGTCTTCGAGGCGACCAACACGCTGCCGGACCGGATGGAGGCGATGGGCAAATCCGTAACCATGAGTCCGTTCGGGGACCCGACCGCCAAGACCAGCACCGCCGCGGCGTCGGCGCCGTCCCTCTCGCTCACGAGCATCGCCCAGATCGACCCGCCCGGCGACACCACCCGGGCCAGCCACCTCACCTACAGCGGCGGCACCGTCTACGCCGGGTACAAGGCGCTCGGGGCGCCCTTCAAGGGCGGCATCGACATCCTCGACGCCACCAATCCGACCAACATTCTGGACGTCAATAGCCTCGGGAGCAACAACGTCGACGTGCAGGAGGTGGCCTACGACGGCGACGAGAACGCCCTCTACGTCGCCGCGGCCGCGGATCCCTCCACGTTCGTGGGCGAGAGTCCCTCGTTGCTCACGAAGGTGACCAATTTCGGCAGCCCCACCACCACGAGCGTCGGCCTGGCCGGACAGGTCGGCAAGAGTGTCGTGGTTGCGCCCGACGGGGACCCGACGCATGACGTCTACGCCGTTACCGATGAGGAAACGCTTTACCGGTTCGACGCCGGCCTGAGCGACGAGGCGACCGAAGAGGTGCAGGACGTCGAGTTCCGGTCCCTCGCCACCACCACAACCGACATCTTCACGGTCGACCGAGGAGCCCGCGTGTACTCCAGCAGCGTCCAGTCGGCCGATGGCCTCACCGAGGAGACAAGCGTCGGGTCGGGGGTTGGGGACCTGGCGATTGGGCGGCTTCACGCCCGGGACGAGCCGGTGCTGAACGGACCTCGTCTCTTCCTGGCCCTCGGCTCGGAGGGGATGGCCGTGCTCGATGCCGCCAGCGGAGACGTGCTCTACCGAAAGAGCGGGCCGCCCTACGGAACCTACTACACGAGCGTGACCCTGCACCACGACGCTCCGTCCGTGTCCAACGCCCCGACGGACCTGGTGTACGCCGCCCGGCAGGACGGCCTTATCGACGTGTTTCGGGTCGGGGCCGGCGGCATCGATGCCGGAGACCAGAGCACCGGTCTTGAGGAGGTGGGCACCTTTGACCTGAGCACCCTGAGCGGCGTCGACTTCGGCACGTCCCCACAGGTCAACCAGGCGATGGGCGTGGGGTGCAACGTCTACATCGCCAACAGCAACGTGGGCGTCGTGGCGCTGGAGATCGGAGGAACCCAGGGCTGTGGGAGTGGCGGCAACCAGGCGCCGACGGCCGGCGACGACAGCGACCAGACGACCGCGGGGCAGCCCACCACGACGGACGTGCTGGCCAACGACTCGGACCCGGATGGCAGCCTCGATCCCTCGACGGTGACGGTCCAGAGCGGCCCGTCCGACGGATCGGTCAGCGTCGACGGCTCGACCGGAGCGATCACCTACACGCCCGACGGCGGCTTCACGGGGGACGACAGCTACACCTACACGGTGAAGGATGGAGACGGGACTGAGTCTAACGCGGCAACGGTGACCATCACGGTGAATGCCCCGAGTCCCCCGACGCCCCCCGGGAGCAACCCGCAGGCCATCAGCTTCGCGGCGTTCTGCACCACTCAGGGAAGCTTCAACCAGGACGACGTGACGATCGTCGAGGTGCTCAACAAAAACAACAACCCCAGCGAACCGGTCTCGATCGCCTGGACGTCCACGACGAGCCTGAACACGGTTGTCTTGAAGGCCGGTCCCGACATCACGAACCATCCGGGCGGCACCAGCGGCGGCGCGGCCTCCGGGGGCGGCACGTCCGCTGGCAATAATCAGTCTCCGAACAGCCCCTGCCCCAACGGAGAGACGCTCATCATCAAGGATGAGGATGTTGGAGACGAAAGTGGAGCCGACAGCTAATTCCCGAGATTCCACGAGGTGCGAGGAGGCAACCCCCTCT
>JBDGQM010000271.1:0-8084 GCA_042219065.1 Salinibacter sp.
TCGCAGAGAATCGTGACGACCACGCCGGCGTCCAGCGAGCGGGCCACGTCGAGCGCCGCGGCCACGTTCGCCCCGGCCGACGGGCCCACGAGCAGCCCTTCGTCGCGGGCCAGTCGGCGAGTCATCGCGTACGCGGTCTCCGTGGAGCAGGTGCGATGGGCGTCGGCGAGGTTGGCGTCGTAAAGGCCGGGGACGAGGGCCGTGTCCATGTGCTTCAGGCCCTCCAGGCCGTGCATCGCCGTCGCCGGCTCGACGGCCACGCACTGGATCGTCGGGGCGTGGGCCTTCAGGCGGCGCGTCACGCCCGTGAACGTGCCGGTGGTGCCGAGGCCCGTGACGAAGTGGGAGACTCGGCCGTCGGTCTGTTCCAAAATCTCGGTGCCGGTGCCGTCGTAGTGCGCCTGCCAGTTGGCGTCGTTGTTGTACTGATCGGGATAGAAGTAGCGGTCCGGGTGGGCCGCAACGATCTCCGTCACGCGCTCCTGTGCTCCGTCGGTGCCCGCCATCGGGTCCGTCAGGATAAGCTCGGCCCCGTGGGCCCGCAGCACCTTCTTCCGCTCCGCGGAGGCGTTTTCGGGCAGGGCGAGGGTAACGTCCAGTCCCTTCGCCGCGCCGATCATCGCGTAGGCGATGCCCGTGTTGCCACTCGTCGCGTCGATGAGCGTCTGGTCGGGGTGGAAGGCCCCCGAGTCGAGGCCGTCCTCGATCATCCGTCGGGCGGGGCGGTCCTTTACGGAGCCGCCGGGGTTGAGGTGCTCCGCTTTGCCGTAGACGGTCACCGCCTCGGGCACGTCGGCGGCCACGCGGTCGAGCCGCAGGAGGGGCGTCTGGCCGATGTTTTCGACCAGGCCCGCCGGGGCAGCCCGGGACGCGGTTGGCGATGGAGCAGGAGTGGAGGCACTCATGGTGGAAGCGGGCGGCAGAAGGGCCAAAAGAAAACGCCTCTCGCGGCGCGGCCGGAGAGGCGACAGGGTCTACAGAATGTCGGGACGCACTCACTCGCCGTGGTGGGCAGGGGACGGAGTCCCAATCAAACGCAGCCTCTCCGGAACAGACAGACAGCATCGACAGCAACACCGGACGGCAGCCGGCGCCGCGGTCACGCAGGTCGCAATGGGAGAGGCAATCGACTGCATGGCACGTCTGCGAGAGTGCAGTGACTCAAAAACTGTGACTACTACATGAGGCTGTCCGAGAACGTTCCAGCCTGTGTTCGGTCCCTCAGTATCGTCACATTCTTGAACGGGGTTTTGCGTGCGGAGCACGAGACCAGGGAACGGTCTCGTCAGGATCGGCCTTTGCACCTTTCGTCAGTGTCGCGACCTGTCTTTCCAGTTGCCCCCAGTCATGCCGACCGACGCCCTCGACCACGAGCGCTTCATTCGAGCGGCCATTCAAGAAGCACGGTCGGCCCAGGAGGTGGGGAATCCGCCGTTCGGCGCCGTGCTGGTCGCATCTGATGGGACGGTCCTGGGGCGTGCGGGCAACACGGAAGGCGAGACGGGCGACTGCACCGGGCACGCCGAGACCAACCTCGTCCGTGACGCGTCGCGGCAGTACGAGACCGACCGTCTCCGGCGGGCCACGCTCTACGCCAGCACCGAACCCTGTGCCATGTGCGCGGGGGCCATCTTCTGGGCCCGCATCGGGCGGGTGGTCTTCGGCCTGCGTGCGGAGCGGCTCTACGAGATGAAGGGAGCGTCCGGGCGTCAATTGCGTCTGACGTGTCAGGACGTGCTCGCGCACGGGAATCACGACGCAGAGGTCGTCGGCCCGGTGCTCGAAGACGAAGCGGCGGCTGTGTTTCCGGACGACGGTTCTCCCTGAGGGCGATTTCGTTGTCGGGCTCTAAAAACTTGTGTGGCATTTCAAGCCCGCAAGGTGGGATCTCAGGTCAGTGTCCCGAAAGTGTTGGGGAAGACGGCCGACGGTCGATCGCGGATCGCCGTTTCTCCGAACTGTTCAGCGGTTTGGGAACTGAGCCCCGCGACGGTCATCCCACGTAGTCGTCCGGGGGGCTGCATTGAGGCAGCACATCGTCGTGTCAACTCACGGCGCTGACGTGCGACCGAAGCGTGTAACGATGGTTGTGGCAAACAGTCAGAGTCGGAGCTACGTAATGAAGCAGACTTCGGACCTTGGGTGATATTTCTTCTGTCGCTGCCGGGCGTAGGGCATGCACACGCCTCACCGCGACCCGGTTTTCAGACTGATTCTTTCGTCCTATGAGCGATGCCCCGGACTCCCAAACGGAACACGACCCTTCGGACGAAGGAAGGTGGAGCTCCACGACCAAGCGCCTCCTGGCGCTCGGGGGGATTGTGCTGGTGATTGTGGGGCTGGCCCTTCCCAAGGTGCGTGATTCCGGCGCGTCCGAGGACGGAGACGGAGGGGGGAAGGACGCCCCGACGTCCGTCCAGGCCGTCGTAACGGAGCCGTCCACGATGACGGAACGCATTCGCACGAACGGCACGCTGCGGGCCGATGAGTCGGTAGAGCTGACGGCGGAGTCGGCGGGCAAGATTACGGCGATTCAGTTCGAGGAAGGGGGGCGCGTACAGGAGGGAGAAGTCCTGGTCCAGATCAACGACGCGGAGCTGCAGGCCGAGAAGCGACGCCTGGAGCATCAGCTCCAGCTTGCCACCGACCGCGCCGAGCGTCAGAAAAAGCTGCTGGAGGAGGGAGGGGTGAGTCAGGAAGAATACGACGCCACCGTGAACGAGGTGGAGGTGCTGAACGCCGAGCTGGCTCTCGTGGAGGCCCGCATCGAGAAAACGAAAATCCGGGCGCCGTTCAGTGGGGTGGTTGGGCTGCGCAACGTGAGTGAAGGCGCGTACATCTCGCCCCAGACGAACATTACGACGCTGCAGCGGATCGATCCCATCAAGGTTGATTTCTCGGTGTCCGAGCAATACACGTCGCGGGTACAGGCGGGACAGACCATCACGTTCACCGTTCGCGGCCAGGATCGCACGATCGACGGGCAGGTGTATGCCGCCAACACGGACGTAAACGCCGACACCCGAACCCTTCAGTTGCGGGCCCGCGCCCCCAATCCCGACGGAGCGCTCCGTCCTGGCATGTTCGCCGACGTCACCGTGACGCTCGGCGCCATCGACGACGCGATCGTCCTCCCTTCGTTCGCCGTAATTCCTACCATCGACGGCCAGCGCGTATTCGTGGTCGAGAACGGGACGGCCCAGCCCCAAAACATTGAGCTCGGCACCCGAACCGACTCGACCGTGCAGGTGACTGATGGTCTCGCGCTGGGCGACACCGTTATCACCTCCAGTATCCAGAGCCTGCGGGCCGGTCTCCCGATCCGAGTTGAATCCCTTGAGTAGAGCCGACCGGGCCGGTCGGCTCTACATGATGAACTGGCACAGAGTCCCAACGCGCATGAGTCTCTATTCGCTTAGCATCCGGCGGCCCGTCCTCGCGACGGTGTTTGCGCTGCTCATTATGATCTTCGGGGCGGTGGGCTTCTACTTTCTGGGCGTGCGCGAGTACCCCGCCGTCGATCCGCCCATCATTAGCGTCACGACCCAGTACCGCGGGGCCAACGCCGACGTCATCGACTCGCAGATTACCGAGCCGCTGGAGGAGCAGATCAACGGCATCGACGGCATTCGCACCATCGAGTCCGTGAGCCGGCAGGGCCGCTCGACGGTGACGGTGGAGTTTGACCTCGGCGCCGACCTCGAACGGGCGGCCAACGACGTGCGCGATCGGGTGAGCCGCGCCCAGCAGCAGCTCCCGCCCGACGCCGAGCCGCCCAGCGTCTCCAAGTCCGACGCCAGCGCGCCGCCGATTGTGTTTCTGAACATCAAGTCGGACACGCGGAGCCTGATGGAGCTCACCGAAATTGCGGACAAGCGCTTCAAGGAGCGGCTCCAGACGATTGAGGGGGTGAGCCGGGTCGACATTTGGGGCGAGAAGACCTATTCGATGCGGCTCCAGCTCGACCCGCAGCGGCTGGCCGCCTACGACCTCACGCCGCTCGACGTGCGTCAGGCCCTGGACCGGTCGAACGTGGAGCTGCCTTCGGGGCGCATCGAAGGGGAGACAATTGAGCTCACGGTGCGCACGAAAAGCCGCCTGGAGACGACCGAGGACTTCAACCACCTCATCCTCCGGCAAAGTCCCGACGGCGAAACGGTGCGCCTGGAGGACGTGGGCGAGGCCGAGATTGCTCCGCTCAACCAGCGTACCCTCCTGCAGCGCGACGGCACGCCGATGGTGGGCGTCGTGCTGCGCCCGCTCCCCGGGGCCAACTACATCGACATCGTCGACGAATTCTACAACCGGGTCGATCGGATTCGGGCGGACCTGCCCAGCGACTTAGAACTGGGCATTGGGTTCGACAACACCGATCCCATCCGCAGCAGCATCAACGAGGTGCAGCAGACGTTCTTTATTGCGTTCCTCCTCGTGGTGCTCGTCATCTTCCTGTTCCTGCGCGACTGGCGCTCCACGATCATTCCGCTCGTGGTGGTGCCCATCGCCCTGATCGGGTCGTTCTTCGTGATGTACGCGATGGGCTTCTCCATCAACGTGCTCACCCTCCTTGCGCTCGTGCTGGCCATCGGGCTCGTGGTGGACGACGCGATTGTGGTGCTGGAGAACATCTACGCGAAGATCGAGGAGGGGAAAGACACGATCACGGCGGGGCTGGAGGGCACCCGCGAGATTTTCTTCGCCGTGGTGGCCACCTCCGTATCGCTGATCATCATCTTTACGCCCATCATCTTCATGGGCGGGCTCACGGGGCAGTTGTTCAAGGAGTTCGGGGTGGTGATTGCCGGGGCGGTGGCCTTTTCCTCGTTCGTGGCGCTCACGCTCACGCCCATGCTGTCCACGCGCCTGCTGAAGCAACGCGAGCAGAAGCCGTGGATCTACCGGAAGACCGAGCCCTTCTTCGAGGCGCTCACCGATGCCTATCGGCGCTCCCTGAAGGCCTTCATGGCGTACCGCTGGACCGCGTTCGTCATCATGGCCGCCTGTGGTGGCATCATCGCCCTGTTCTACGTCACGCTGCCGCAGAAGCTGGCCCCGCTGGAGGACCGGAGTCTCGTGCGCATCAGCACGTCGGCCCGGGAGGGGGCCACGTACGAGTACATGGACGGGTACGTGGACAAGATGTACAAGGCCCTCAACGAAACCATCCCCGACAAGCATCAGCGCGCGACCATCTCGGTGACCTCTCCTGGCTTCGGGGCGGCCAGCTCGGTGAACTCGGCGTTCATGTTTACGCGGCTGGTGCCGCCCTCGGAGCGGGACGTGTCGCAGATGCAGTACGCGGACAGCCTGCAGGCGGCGTTCGGGCAACTGGAGGGGGCCCGCACCTTTGTGTCCCAGGAGCCGACGATTTCGGTGGGCGGGGGCGTGGGGGGGCTCCCGGTGCAGTACGTGCTGCAGACCTCCAGTGTCGAGAACCTCCGCGAGACGCTCCCCAAATTCTTGCAGGCGGCCCGACAGCAGGAGGAGCTCGCCTTCGTGGACGTGAATCTGAAGTTCAACAAGCCGGAGCTGCAAGTGGACATCGACCGCACGAAGGCGAGCAACATTGGCGTCTCGCCCCTCGACGTGGCGAAGACCCTGCAGTTGGCGCTGGCCGAGCAGCGGGTGGGCTTCTTCGTGCAGGACGGCGAGCAGCGGCAGGTGATCGCGTCCGTGGAGGAGGAGAATCGCGATTCGCCGCTCGACCTCACGAGTCTCTACGTCCGGTCGGCAAGCGGGGACCCGGTGCCGCTCGACAACCTCGTGTCGGTAAGCGAGCAGGCCACGCCGCCGCAGATTTTCCGGTTCAACCGGTTCATGTCCGCCACGGTGAGCGCCCGCCCGGCCCCCGGCAACACCATTGAGAACGGCATCAACGCCATGGACCGGGTGGCGGACGACGTGCTGGGGCCCGCGTTCACGACCACGCTGACGGGCCAGTCCCGCGACTTTCAGGAGACCTCGAACCAGCTGGTCTACGTCTTTGGGCTGGCGCTGCTGCTCATTTACCTGGTGCTCGCCGCCCAGTTCGAGAGCTTCCGCGACCCGCTCATCATTCTCTTTACCGTGCCGCTGGCCCTGGCGGGGGCCATGCTGTTCCTCTGGTACTTCAACCAGTCGATCAACATCTTCAGCCAGATCGGCATGGTCATGCTGATCGGGCTGGTGGCCAAGAATGGCATCCTCATCGTCGAGTTTGCGAACCAGCGCAAGGCCGCCGGGCTCTCGATCCGAGAGGCCATCGAAGAGGCGGCGGCGGTGCGCTTCCGGCCCATTCTGATGACCGCGCTGTCGACGATCCTCGGCGTGCTGCCCATTGCGCTGGCGCTGGGGGCCGGGGCGGAGAGCCGCATCCCGATGGGGGTCGCCGTCATCGGGGGCCTCCTCATCGGGACGTTCCTGTCGCTCTACGTGATTCCGGCCACGTACACCTTCCTCACGAGCGAGGACGCCGGGCCTGTGCTGGTGGGGGGCGACGGCGCGGCGGCGGGGGATGGGATGCCCGACGAAGACGTAGCGACGCCCCAACAGGGGATGCCGTCTGGATAGAAGCGCTGCTCCCAGTATTGCGTATTTCGTATTGCGTATCTCGTCTCTCTGAGCAAAAATACGCAATACGCACTACGCAATATGATCTGCTCGATTTTCTGCACCTGCGTTCGTCTCCGTACATGGACACCGTCGCTCGTCTCGCTCTCGCGCTTCTCTTGTTCGGAGGGGGCACGCTGTTCTCTCCTCCCGTTCAGGCGCAACGGAGTCCCGACACCCTCCGCCTCGACGCCGCTGTCCAGCGCGCCCTTCAGAACAACCAGCAGGCCCAGATTGCGCGGCGCGAGGCCGACATCGCCGAGAACAACGTCTCGGTCGGCAACGCGGGCTTTCTGCCGACGCTGTCGGGGCAGGCGGGCTATTCGGAGACGATCACCTCCTCGGACCAGACGTTTCTCGGCGGCGAGACGCAGAACACGGACGGGGCAAAGTCGACGAGCACCGACGCGGGGGTCGACCTGCGGTGGACGGTGTTCGACGGGCTGCGGCCCTTCGCCACGTACGACCGCCTGGGCGCGCAGCGGGACCGGCAGGCGGCCGCGACGGAGGAAGAGGTGGAAACGCTCACGGCCGACGTGATTGAGGGCTACTACCGGGTGGCCCGGCAGCAACAGCAGTTGGCGGTGCTACGGGAAGCGGTCTCCATCTCCCGGGAACGGCTTCGGATCGTGGAGTTGCGTCGGGAGCTGGGCTCGGCGTCCGACCTGGAGGTGCGGCAGGCCCGGGTGGACCTGAACGCCGACTCGACCGAGGCGCTGCGGCAGAAGGTGGAGCTCGCCAACGCCAAGCGTCGGCTCAATCGTCTACAGGGCCGTTCCGGCGACGCACCGGTCGGCTACGCAGTTACCCCGTCGATTGACGTGGACACGGGTCTCGGGTACGCGCCGCTCCAGCAGACGGCTCTCCAAGAGAGCCCCGCGCTGAAGCAGGCCCAGCAGGCGTTGCGGGCCGCACGGGCTGAGAAACGGGAAACCCGCGCCGACTTCTTTCCCTCCGTCGACCTGACGGCGGGCTACGGCTACTCCCAGCTCGACGCCGAGAGCGGATTTCTGCAGGAGAGCACCAGCACCGACCTCACCTACGGCGTGTCCCTCACGTTCGACCTGTTCGACGGCCTGAACCGCTGGCGCCGCACGCAAAACGCCGAGATCCGTGCCACCAATGCGCGGCTGGCGGTGGAGGACGTGCGGGCCCGGCTCACGACTGAGCTCACCAGCGCGTTCGGGCGGTATCAGAACCGCCTCCGGCTCGTGGAGCTGGAGCGGCAAAACCTGGAGGCCGTGCAGGCCAACGTCGACGTGGCCCTGGAGCAGTTTGAGGTGGGGACCATCACGAGCGTCGAGCTCCGCGAGGTGCAGGAGCAGTTCATTCAGGCCGAGAGCCGGCTCCTCACCGCGCAGTTCGAGGCGAAGCAGGCCGAGGTGGAGCTGCTGCGCCTCAGCGGGCAACTACTTAAGAGGTATGGAGGGCGATAGGTGTGGAGGGCTGGACGTGCGGAGGTATGGATGCGTGCACGTACATGCCTCCACCCGTCC
>JBDGQM010000272.1:0-4784 GCA_042219065.1 Salinibacter sp.
GGATGACGTGCTGAGTTTTCGGGATTTTGAGTTCGCTTACACCCATACAATGATGTTTGACGCTGCAGTAGGCGCAGTGGCCTCTGATTGCAGGAGGAGGCCGAAAATGCGCGGACGAATGGAAGAACGGAAGCGCGGAGGCACTGAAGGGCCGCTCCCGTCGAACGACGGGCGCGCCCTATCCGGCATTTGGTCCGATTTTCCCGCGGCGGCGTGGACACACGAGCCGTCTCGCCGTATCCTACGAGCATAGATTGCCCCTTCGCTCCCGCTCTGCATCGCCGTTTCGGTTGTTGTGCCGCGCGCTTCCCCCCCCAATCCTGTTCGCCACTATCCCGGATGGGCCTCTCGATTAGCCTACGGCCTGCTCCTCGGGGTGCTGAGCACGGCGGCAGTGCTGCTGGTGGCCGGCGCGGACGTGGCGACCCGCGCCACGGGATTGCGCCTGTGGGCCTTCGTGGGGGCCGGCGTGTTCGCGATGGCCCCGCCGAATGTGCTGTTTCCGGACCCGAACGTCTCGATGGTCCAGCGGCTCAACTGGCGGCCGTGGCGGCTCGTCCGCTACCAAGGGCGTCGGCTGGGACCGCTCCTGGTGCTCGTGGCCGTCCCGGCACTCCTGATGGCATACGGGGACCTGAGCGAGCCGCTTCGGGGGCTTGGCCGCAAGACGGCCGTGCTGGGACAGGTGCTTCTGTTGCTGGGCGGAACGGCGCTGGACAGCTTTGTACACTTTGCAACCCTCGGGGCCCGGTCGCAGGCCTGGCACGAGGGACAGGCCGGGCAGTGGTACGCCCGGGCCGTGGAGGAGAAGGGCCAGGGACTGAGCCTGCCGCGTGGCCTCGTGCCGGCCCTCTTTGCCACCACCCGCTGCTTCACGGTGGCCGTGGGGGCGGTGCTTCTCATGACCGCTGCGGCGCAGCTTGGGCTGGGTCTTCTCGCGTGGAGGCCCGGCCTCCTCCTGCTCGGATGGGCCGGCACGCGCCTGTGGCGCCGTCGCGCCGCGTACGACCGACACTTCTACCACACCACGGCCTTCTACGCCGAGGTGCTGGGAGGGGGCACCGTGGCGGCCACCGACCGGGCGCCGGTGCCCTACGACGCGCTCTACTGGGTCCCGTCCCGCTGGCGGCCCGCCGCCTGGGCCGGCGTCCGGCAACTCGACCGTCGCCTGCCCCTCGGTCGCCTCGTAGCGGTGGCGCACCTGGGCCTGTGGCTCTTTTGCATTCGCGGGGTGGCCCCGGCCGTCATTACCACGTACCTGCTGGTCGTGATGACGGGACAGGTGGCGGCCTGCGCGCTGCTGGGGACCGACGCGGCGGCGCCCCGCCCGTTTCAGCGGACCCTGCAGTCCGTGGGCGACTGGGTGGGGACCCGCACCTTCGTCAACCTTCGGTGGTTCGGGCCGCACATCGGGAGCCTCGGGCTCGTGGCCCTGTTCGGCGATACCTACGGCCTCCCCTGGGTGGGCACCTGGGCCGCCGTGCACCTCGCCCTGTCGGTAGGCGCGGCGGCGGCCGTCACCCTGGCGGCGGAGGGAACGGCACGATCCGCGGCGTAAAGAAACGGCGGAGATCGTACTGGTAGCGCCGTCCCGCCGAGACGGCTCTACAACCCACTGATTTGTCAAACAGGTATGGATTATGGCTGATACGCTCACGCTGGAGGGCCTCACCAAACGATACGGCGACGGGCCGCCCGTCCTCGACGACCGTTCGCAGTCCATGGCGCCGGGCACACTCACCCTGCTCGTCGGCCCCAACGGCGCCGGGAAAACCACCCTTCTGCGCCTGCTGTCCGTGCAGGCCTACCCGACGAGTGGCACGGTGCGCTACGGATCGCTGAACGTGCACGACGAGCCGTACCGGTACCTGCAGGACGTGGGACTCGTCCACGCGGGTCCGCACCTGCCCGAGCACCTCACGGCGGTCGAGCTGCTCGAATGGATTCTGCGCAGCCGCGGGCAGTGGACCGACGACGAGGGACCCGCCCGCATTTCCGAGCTGTTCGACCACCTTCAGCTCGACGAGCGGCGCGCCAACCTCATCGGGACCTACTCGAGCGGGATGGTGCAGAAGACTCAGGTGGCGGCCGCGTTCGTGGCCGAGCCGAAAGTCGTGCTGATGGACGAGCCGTTGCGCAGCCTCGACACGGCCACGTCGGACGCCACCGTCGACCTCCTTCGGTCCTTCGTTGAGTCGGGGGGGCTCGCCGTCGTGGCGAGTCACCAGACCTCCGCGCTTTCCTCGCTCGCGGACGACGTGCTTCGGCTCGGGGGGCAGGCCGTCCGGGAGGACTCTTCCGCACCGTCCCCCTCGCGGAGCCAAACGTGAGAACTCCTGCCCTCTCAGTCCCGTGCCCTTCGGCTGCCGTCCCGGGCATCCGGGCGGGGAGCTTGAGCGAAAGGGATAGGGATGGCGTTTGTTGACTAGTATCCGGTGGTTCTGTGACGAAGCATTTAGAACGCGACCTCGGCCTTTACACGACAATCACGGTGAGCATCGGGGCCATGATTGGCAGCGGCCTCTTTGTGCTGCCGGGACTCGCCGCCACGAAGGCCGGCCCCGCCGTGATTCTGGCGTACCTGGTGGCCGGCATACTCGTGCTGCCGGCCGCCCTCTCGAAAGCCGAAATGGCCACGGCCATGCCGGAGTCGGGCGGAACCTATCTGTACATCGACCGGGCAATGGGCCCGTTGATGGGAACGATCTCCGGGCTTGGCGCCTGGTTCTCCCTCGTGTTCAAGAGTGCGTTCGCGCTGGTCGGGCTGGGGGCGTACCTCGTGGTGGTCCTGCCACTGCCCGACGCGCAGCTCAAACTCGTGAGCCTGGGCATCGGGGTCATTCTCGTCGGAATCAATGTCGTCGGGGTGAAGCAATCGGGGCGCCTTCAGGCCCTGCTCGTTTCGTTCGTGCTTCTCGTTCTGTTGGCGTTCGGGGCCGAGGGGATCACGTTTGTGCAGGCCGACCAGTATCACCCGTTTTTTGAGAAGGGCGCCGGGGGGCTCTTGGCGGCTGCGGGATTTGTCTTTGTCTCGTACGCCGGCGTGACCAAGATTGCGAGCATTGCCGAGGAGGTGGAGCGGCCTAGCCGAAACCTTCCGCTCGGCATCCTCATCTCGGTGGGGGTCATGATTCCCCTCTACGTGATCGTCGTATTTGTGATTGTCGGGGTTACGCCGCCGGACATTCTGCACGACAGCCTCACCCCGATGGCTGATGCCACCGAGCAGTTGTTGGGCCTACCGGCGAAGATTGCCATCTCGATCGTCGCCGTGCTGGCCCTCACGAGCATGGCCAATGCGGGGGTGCTTTCCTCGTCTCGCTTTCCCCTGGCCATGAGTCGCGACCGCCTGGCGCCCGAGAGCTTTCGGATCATCAGCGACCGGTTTCGGACGCCCGGGCGGTCCATCCTGGTCACCGGCGGACTCCTCCTGATCTTGATCGCGTTCGTTCCGGTCCTGGAGCTCGCAAAGCTAGCCAGCGCGTTCAAAATTCTGATCTTCGCCTTCACGAACGCGGCCCTCATTGCGTTTCGCGAGGGCGAGGTGGAGTCGTACGACCCTGCATTTGAAAGCCCCGGCTATCCGTGGGTTCAGATCGGCGGAATCATAGGGGGGGTTGTGTTGCTCACGCAGATGGGATGGGTGCCGATCCTGGGGGCCGCCGGCATCATTACGGGCGGCGTGCTCTGGTATCGGTTCTACGGCCGGGAGCGGACCGAACGCGAAGGCGTGGCCCTGGAGGCCCTCCGTCGGCGCATGCGCGTCACCCTCTTTGGCCGCATGCGGAAGGCCTTTTCGATGGAGACGGGAGCCGTGATGGTTGCCGTCTCGGACGAGGCGGCCCCGGAGGACGAAGAAGCCACACTGGCGATGGGGGCCGACATTGCCCAGCGGTGGGACGGTCGCGTGCTGGCGACGCGGTTCGAGACGGTGCCGGAGCAGATGAGCCTGTCGGAGGCGGAGGGGCGCGTCACGGAGGCCGATCGCAGCTTCGAGGCGCGTGTGCACGGACTCGAAGCTCTTGACGGCGTGCCCGCGGAGGCCCATGAGATTGTCTGTCACGACGCGGGCCGAGCAGTCCTTCACTTCGTCCGCAGCCACGACGTGCGGCTCATGCTGGGCACGATGCGGCCGGGAGGCTGGGGACAGAACATGGTCGGGGTCGAGACGAACTGGTTCGTGCGGGAGACGCCCTGTGAGGTGGCATTCTTTTCCCCACAGGATTCTTCGGATGAACGCCTCGACCCACTCCGTGAGATCGTGATTCTTCTTCCGCGCGCTCCGTACGGTCCTCTGAAAGCATTCCTCGCCGATGCGGTCGCCCACACCCACGGGGCACAGATTCGGTTTCTTACGGCCATGGCCTCCGACGTGTCGGACGCGGAGGTCGGCGGCGTTCAAGCCTTTCACGACCGGCTTGGGGAGCATTGTCAGAGCCCGACCTCAAGTCAAATCATTCGCACTGACGACACGGTTGGGGACCTGGTGGGGGCCGCGGGAGACGCCGATCTCGCCATCGTGGGCGTGGTGGCTCGCTCTTGGCTCCGCAGACTCCTGTTTTCGGATCGAACGACGGACCTCGTTGAGAACCTCCCCTGCGACGTGCTGCTGGTGCGTCCTCAGCGACCCCGACAAAATACCCCCCTTCGCCGTATCGCCGAGCGGGTCGTGTTTTGACGCGTGATACGTGAGCACGTGATGCGTGATGTGTAAAGACGTGGGGGGTACTGGAAGCGGCAGACGTTGCGATCACGCTTCACGAATCACAATTCACCTCTCGTTC
>JBDGQM010000272.1:4884-6577 GCA_042219065.1 Salinibacter sp.
CAATTCACCTCTCGTTCTCGCCCAGTCGCGTCAGTACGGCGGCTCGGCTGGGCCGGTGTATCCGCACATGCCCGTCCGGGGCGAATTGACGAGGGGAAGGGTTTGCGTGTGCCCGTTGTGGGAATGCGTCTCCATGTGCTCGTCGCAGAACTCGGCGGCCTGCTCGGGCTCGTACATGCACTCCGTGCAGAGCTGCGTGGCCTGCCGGTCGCACTCCTTGCAGGGGATCTCCGGCATCTCGTTGCGTGCCATGAGGGTGATGGGATGCTCCGTGGCCGGCGCGCCCTCCCGCACGTCCATCACGCGAATGCGGGTCTTCGAGGTGGTCCCAAAGTCGTAGAGGTGCGTGAGTTCGGTGTCGGCGTCGAGGGCCTGGTCGGCCGGCTGTGAGTCGGAAATTTCGCGTCCCCCGAAGCCGCCGACCGTAAACTGGCTCATGTGCCCGCAGCACTCCAGCCAGATGGAGCGAAGATACGAGTCGAGCTCGCCCATCGTCGCCGAGCCCCGCATCTCCAGGTCGAGCCAGAACGGCGGGGCCCACTCGTCGTCCACGCGGAGGTGGTAGAAGGTGTCGGATTGGCCGTTGGTCCTAGCGCGGGCATCGTCGCGGTCCGAGCACGCGCGCAGGTGCTGGACCATGCCGCCTTTGGCGTACGTGCTGTCACAAAAGGCGCACCTGCCGTTCCACTGGGGGGAGTCGGGCATGTCGTCAGAGGGAGAGAGGATTATGGATCGGAGCAGAACGAATCGGGATCAAAAACCTACGTCTCCGGCCCTCCAGAATCAAAACGAATCAGGAGCGGAGGGTCTCGTACACCGCCGCCCGGGGCATTTCGCGGTCGGTCCACTGGACGTACGACGCGGCCGCCTGCTCCACGAGCATGTCGAGCCCGCCGATGGGCGTCGCGCCCTGGGCCGCGGCGTCCCGGAGGAAGCGCGTCTCTTCAGGGGCATAGACGAGATCGTACGCCGCCTGGTCCGGGCCGAGGTCCTCGGCGTTCGGCCACGGCGTGCCGTCCGTCTCCGGGGCCATGCCGAGCGGGGTTGCGTTGACGAGGAGGCGGGCCGCCCGCACCGCATCGCCGGCCGCCTCGAACGTCGTGACGCGGAGGGCGTCCGTTCGGTCGTGGGCGGTGAAGTCTGCCGCCAGCGCCTCGGCCTGCCCGGGCCGCCGCGCCACGAGGGTCAGTCGCTCGGGGGCATGCTGGGCGAGGAGGCCGTACACGACGGCCCGGGCGGCCCCGCCGGCCCCGAAGACGACCATCGGCGCGCCGTCGAGCGCGTCCCCCACCGCCTCGTTCAGGGGGGTCAGAAAGCCCTCCACGTCCGTGTTGTCGCCGCGGAGCCGATCCGGACCCGCGTTTGTCTCCTCGCGCACGATGGTGTTGACGGCGCCGACCGCGTCGGCCCGCTCCGTCACCGCATCGACCGCGTCGCGCACCGCTTCCTTGTGGGGCGTCGTGACGTTGGCGCCGAGAAATTGGAGGACCCGAAGGCCGTCCACCGCGGCCCCGAGGGCGTCGGGCCGCACCGGCGTGGCCACGTACGCCGCATTCACGCCCTGCGCCCGGAACGCGGTGTTGTGGATCTGGGGCGAGCGGGAGTGCTCGACAGGATTCCCGAGCAGGGTGACGAGGCGGGTCGAGGCGTCAATTTGCACTGGAAGGTGTGTGGAGAGCGTGGGGGTGGAGAG
>JBDGQM010000273.1:0-18952 GCA_042219065.1 Salinibacter sp.
CGCCGGGACCGGCGGGGCAGAGGAAGACGGCATGAGAACAGGCAATCTGTTGTAAGGAGGGACAAAAAGGCAACGGCTTGGGGCAGGGCGTGGTTCAGGGGATCAGACGGACACGATTTGTTTCATTGACCTCACGAACCCTGCCTCCGAAGGTCTATGGGGAAGGGACTCCAAGTCGAGTTGGTGGGGAGAGGTATTGACAGAGTCGAGGACGAAAGCCGCGCGGTGTCCAAAAAGGCGGGTCATCTCCAACACCTGTCCTTACGCCTCCTCCCGGCGTTGCTCCTGAACGTAGGGGCCGGGAGCGGGCGGCTCTTCTTTTTTTGTCCAGAGCCTTTTCTACAGCCTACCCCAAGTGGACCGGCGGCTCGGTGGGAGGAGTTGGGCAGGTCGGCTTTCTTCTGGGAACGGGGAGACCGGAGGGACGGGAAGCCCCAACCGGACCGCGTGCCTCCCTGATCTCTATGTCTCAGAACGGCTTGTGCTATAGTGCAAAGTATGTGCGGTGGCTTCAAGAATTAGCTTTCCCCCAGAAAAACAGCAACTTCGTCGCTCTGAGCTTGACTCAGAGCCTATCTGACGATCACCGAGCCCTCCACATTCGGCTGGATGGGCCCCAGATCAAGTCTGGAGCGACGATGGTGTCCATTTCTGGCAGTTGGAGACGGGCACACATGCCGTTCACATATAGCACAACACGTTCTCAGAAAAGGTTTTGGCCCTATATGGGGGGGGTTTAGGTGGGAGTGGTGAGGTAGAATTCACCACTGCGGGATTGCGGTTTGAGCGGAAGCTCTTGCATGTTTGCTACGGGGTTCTGAAAACCGGTCGCCCGTTCGATCCATCCCTGCCCCCGAGAACCTGAGACGCTTGACACTTACTACAGCATCTGTTGGGACTCCCGTCAATGCCTTTGGGACACCGACGATACGCAGTATGATTGGCTTTGACCGGATTCCGTTCGATCCCGAGGTGACGGCCGGGCGGGCCTGCATTCAAGACACCCGCGTGCCCGTATCGCTTCTGGTGAATCCTGTGTCATGCAGCCCGCGCGGAGTGATTTGGACCGAATTGCTCACTCCGGCGAATGCATCGTCGAAATGCAAACATTCCTCGTCCTTTGCCTCGAATCATGAATGTTGCTGGGGGGAATGGAGGAACGAACAGGCGGACGTCGGAATTGTGAGATGGACGGATTTCCGAAAGGATTGCAGGACACGTCGACGTTCGGTTTCGTCCCGCTGCGGCTCTCTCGTGGAGGTCTTTCTAGTCTCCATGAGGAGCCCCGCCGATATCATTTCAAGGTACCCCTGCCAGACTACGCCTGTTCATGAGCCACAAGTCTCAGACGAAACGTGAATCTCCGTCGGCACTCATTGACGGGACAGAGCCGTTCCAGAATCTGCAGCAGAAGATCCAGCAGCAGACGGCCACAATTGGCGTCGTCGGGTTGGGCTACGTTGGCCTTCCCCTCGCCGTTGAATACGCAAAGGCAGGCTTCGAGACCCACGGGATCGACCTCGATTCCGAGCGCATTCGCCGCCTCAATCAGGGCGACAATTACAACGACGATCTCGACGATGAGACCGTCCAACGAGTCGTAGGGGAGGGCTTTCTTTCTGCCGAGGAGGGGTTTGGGCGAGCCGAGAATGTCGATGTCTTCTTCATCTGCGTCCCGACGCCGGTCACCGAGCACAACGAGCCTGACACTTCGTACATCGAGTCCGCAACTCGTTCCATCGGAGAACACCTCCGTCCGGGCCAGCTCGTCGTGCTCAAAAGCACGACCTATCCGGGCACGACCGAAGAGGTCGTGCAAGGGATTCTGGAAAAGACCCAAGAGGACTTGCAGTTGGGGGAAGATTACTTCGTGGCATTCAGTCCGGAGCGGATTGACCCCGGAAACGAAGAGTATACCACCGCGAACACGCCGATTGTGACAGGAGGGGTGAATTCGCGTTGCACAGCACTTGCCAAGCAGGCCATCGGGCAGGTTGTGCAGGAGGTGCACACCGTCTCCAACCCCAAAGTCGCGGAGATGGAAAAGCTCCTGGAAAACATCTATCGCTCGGTCAACATCGCCCTGGTAAACGAGCTGGCCCAGCTCAGCGAGCGGATGGATGACGTGTCCATCTGGGAAGTGATTGAGGCCGCATCGACGAAGCCGTTTGGGTTCGACCCGTTTTATCCGGGGCCGGGCCTGGGTGGACACTGCATTCCTGTCGATCCCCATTATCTCTCATGGACGGCCCAGCGGCACGATTTCGAGACGAGCTTCATCACCCTGTCGGCGCGGGTGAACGAGGACATGCCGTTTCACGTGTGCCAGTCCGTTACGGAAGCAATTGCGCAGCAGCCCGTTGCCCTTCGCGACGCGACGGTACTGATTCTCGGGGTGGCCTTCAAGGCCAATGTGGACGATACGCGCCATTCGCCGGCGGGAACGATCATTCGGCTTCTCCAAGAGAAGGGGGTCGGGACGATCGGCTACCACGATCCGCACGTGGAGTCGTACAGTGTGCCCGGGTCGAACGGAGATGCAATTGACGTTCCCTCAGTGGCTCTCACGCCAGAGGCGCTTCAAAGCTGCGACGTGGCGGTGATCACAACAGGACACGACGCGTTCGACGCTGAGATGATTGCCGAGCATGCGCCTCACATCGTCGACACCCGCAACGCACTAGCAGACGTGGAGAAACGGTATCAGGATAAGATCCGCCTTCTTGGGGAGAAGGAGCTGTAGAGAGGAGAATCTTTAGGAATGTCCGCTCAGACCCGCCCACGGATCGGTGGACAGGCACATCCCGAAACAGTACATAAATCCTGTCGAACCTGTTTATGCCTGAGACAGAGGTTCGACGATTTCAACTCAGATACAGTGCCCAGTTACCCGTATCTCGGTTGTCGAAAACCATAGTAAGGGCTGCACGACGGCCGCCATCATTCCTGCCTACAACGAAGCGGAGCGCATTGAGAAGACGGTACAGTCCGTCGCCAAATATGTGGATAAGACACTGGTCGTGGATGACGCTACCAAGCTGCTGCGCATAGGTTCGACTCGTTTGTTAGTTTCATTTAGCCGCAGGGATTTTTGGCCGATCAGTGTCTTTCAACAGCTGTGATTCAACAGGGCAATGCCTGAGAAGCAGTTTCGGGATTGGAACCCGGACTAGCCGTTTCTGCTACCGCCCTGATAGAGCTACCCAGTTGATTGTCAAGTTTGCTCAGAAGCAGATTCGCCGGTATGATGTTCGGTCAGCACCTCCTCATCGGTAAAATCCGACTGGTCGTTGTTGCTCTGCCGCTGAACGGTAGCCGCGAGGTGATCCCGGTAGTGTCGGCATACGATCAGGCAGATTCGAACATGCATATACTGGGCGTCCATGTCGCTAAGGGCGGCTTATCAGAGAGGTGTTGGAGCATCCTCTTTAAGCCGCCTGCGGCGACGTGGTTTTTCAACCCTGATTGGCATAATCAACGCAATTCTGTGAGTCGGCCTGTGCTGAAGCGCTCAGAATCCGCAAACGAAGAGGCCTTGGGAACTTCGTGAGGTGCGGAAGTCAATCTTAATAAACAATATAATTCATAAGTTCTGTTCCACAAAAAAGTCATGGCAAAATCAAAAGATATTGAAGGTGTCAAGATCGATAAAAGGCTTAAAAAAAAGTATAATGAATACTATAATGAAGAGGTAATTAGGGGTAGAGAAATAGGCGCGAAAGACAAGGCTGGGAATATAATGAAACTATGTTCGGATGTCCCACACGATAAAATAATAGGCGTGGGTGCAGGTACGGGAGCAGTAGCTGCCGCTTTATCGAAAAATGGGTTCGGAAGTAAAATAACATGTGCAGAAATATCTGAAAGTGGAATAGAATTTACTAAAAAAAGAGGGATTAAAAATGTAAATAAAGTCATAAAATTTGATGGATATAACCTACCCTTTGATGATAATGAATTTGACCTTACAATATCATCTCACGTACTGGAGCACGTAGAACATCAAAGGGTATTTCTCAAAGAAGTATCAAGGGTATCTAAATACACATACTTGGAGGTTCCTCTTCTTGATACCGTTCGTATGAGTAAAAACTTCACAGGAAATGAAGTAGGGCATATAAATTTTTATAATTACAATACATTTCGTAAACTTCTACAAACATCAGGATACAAAATAGTCAATCAAAGAATATTTTGTCATAGTTTTGAGAGTATTCAAAAAAATGAAAGTGAAAGAATTAATTCATTTGTAAAATACGCAATATATAAGTGTGCACATAGTATAAGCGGTAAAGTGATGTCTAATTTTCTTGTTTATCACTGCGGGGCTGTCTCTAGAACGCATTAAAATCATCTTCCGTACGCTTAGAATTTCCAAGGATCACATACGGCGTTCCGCCACTTTACTCTAAAAAACAATCGGCCCACGAAAAATTGCAGGTACCAGAGGCTCGCAATATGTTCGAGGGGAAGCGGACGTGCCACTCTCCACTGTCTCGACTTAGCACTCCATGACCACCGATCAGAAAGCCAAATCTAAGTGGTCCCGCTACGGGCCTGTCCTCCAGTTCCTCGCGAAGGCAGTGGCAATCTACGGGGCATGGTACGTGCTGTACGACCTGTGGCTACTGCCCGACGGGCGGCTGGACGCATGGGTGTCGCAGACCGTTGTGCATGCCGGTCAGATGGTTCTCTCAGGGGTCGGGATCGAGGCGGTCGCCAATGGGCGCTCGATTGAACTGGCCCATGCATCTGGCATCCGAATCGTTGACGGCTGCAACGGGCTGGCGACGATCGGTCTCTTCGCAGGCTTCGTGCTCGCATTTCCCGGCTCCACTCGCCGCCGACTTCTATTCCTTCCAGTTGGCGTCGGCGTGATCTACCTGGCGAACATCGCCCGGGTCTCGATGCTTGCAGGCCTTCAGGTCCACTGGCCATCCGCCTTCGAAGTCGTCCATAACCTGGGCGCCCCGGCGTTCTTCCACCTCATCGTGTTTGGGCTCTGGGTGCTGTGGGCGAACTACGGTGGCGCTCCCCACAGCTCCGCTTCTGATTCCGGTTCCGATGTCGCAACGGAAAACACCCCGGCAGTTGCGGACGCGTAGCGATAAGCGAGAGATGTCCTCTCTGAGAGCAGTGTTCTATGGGCAGCGCCACACGGACGGTTTTCCTCCGTCTCCTTCTCATTGGTCTCTTCATCGGAGTTTACGTGATCGTGTGGCGGCCCGCTCGGGATTGGGCTTCTGCGCACGTCATGGCGCCCCTTCTCGCGGAGGTCGACACGCCCCGCGCCCAGCAGTACGTCGTGGATGGGGCACCAGCGCGTGCCCTTGAGATTCGCCCCGCCACGGGGTCGACGCCCATAGCGGGCATGGCCGCACCGACGGGTGTGCTGTTCGTCATTGGAAGCATCTTTCTGCTCGCTTTGTACCCGACGCGCCCGTACTGGCTCTACCTCGGCCTCTACCAGTGGCTTCTCGGCGGGCTCATGCTCGGGGCGCTTGCCATTGGCATCGGGTGGGCCGATTGGGGATTTACGGTCTTCGATCTACTGGAGACCGATATTTACCGGGGAACGAGCCTCGGGCTCCCGCTCCTGTTCGCGTGGTTGGAGTCCCGGTCTGAAAACACTGAATCGGAGTCTTCTACCAGTCCCTGATCGGGCACTGGGAGCAGAGTCTGCTTGAAAGGTTGGATCGAGATCGAGCACTCGTGGGAAGCCTTCTGTCCGAATTGCATCGATGTGGATTCGCACGGGCACCGAGGCCGAAGCGATCATTCTGTTCCCTCACTCGGTGTAACGGGATCGATCCGGGCAAATTGATGGGACCGGATTGCCTCACCTGTCCCTTGGCGCCCGCCCGATTTCTGCCCACAGCTTTTTTTGCTGTCCAGTCCGCTGCATGTATTATCTAGCAGGCGTTTCAGGCCACAAGGGTCCGGTCACCTTCCACCTCGGCAATCGACGCCGAAACGTCCGCTCCCGGTGGAGTCGAGGTCAGAGGACCGGTGAGCGACTGAACTCGCGCGGGCCGAATCTTCCCAGGGCGCGCCGAGAATACGGGGCAGGCCCACCCACGCTGGTCGCAGCCTGCCCGTTGTTCCACTGTAGCACCGTTGGAGCCGGGCGTTGCGTTTGCATCGCACCCGGAGTCGCACCGAGGATCGAGAAATACCCCTCTTCGCGCCGCTGGAGGAGGATTCACAGAGGAATTGTGGTCTGGGGCGAACCATAAAGGCGCAAGTGCTCTCTTCGCTCGTACCAGGACCCAAACAGGTAAGTAGGTCAAGGGAAAAACACTAGCCACGCATCCGAAAAACCTTAGGCAGTCATCCCGCACCCCGATGCGGGATCTCTTCGCCTCAGGCGGTGCTCAAGACCGAAAAGATCCTGAATCAAGTTCAGGATGACGTGCTCACGAAGGGTTTTTCGGATACAAAAAAAAATAATGTACTTTCTCGGGTCTACTTAACTGCCGGCGACGGACGAAGAGTCGTCCCTGTCCACGGAGACCGACCGCACGATGGGAAAACGTAGGCGCATCGGCAACCGGGCCGTCCGTCGTGCGGAGGAGCAAAACCGCAAGCACGGCGTCCCGACCGTGTACGTCATTCGCAATCGCATCTACTGCGAACGGGCCGACGGGACCCTGTGGGATTGTGAGAATGTCCACAGGATGCTGCCCCGGTTGCATCGCTCACAAGCCATCGGGGATGACCCGTTCCGGCCTTGAAAAGTCAGGCGCCCGGACGGCGGCGAAGGGGAGGCGTCTCCGCTGCGCGTCCTTGCTTGAGTGCAAGCGAGTTTGGACGCGCAGAGACTCCCCAGAGCCGACGTCAGCCTGAGTTTTCATAGCCGTGATCTTTTTGGTTCGTTTTTGCATCTAGGCAAAAATGAACGTCCCTGATTGAAAACGAGCAGGTACCAAGTCTGGAAGCACGACCTCTGAAGAAAGCGATTCTCCTGCTGCGGTTAATCTCGGAACATCACAATGTCCCGGCAGGACCGATTCTCCGATGACGAACGGTCCCTGTGTGGAGCGGGCACTGTCGATTGCGTCCTCAATACTTTAACGACCCAGTTCGCCGGTTTCAGCTTGGGGGACGAGAACATTGGTCATCAGTCGACAGTCCAATTGTCCCACAAAGCCTGTGCACCGAACACGAAGGCTCTCAGTGCGCGCGTACCGGATCTCCAGCAGGCCCTACGCCGCGTGGCTCGCGGAGGAGAAGGGGGAGGCCGTCGTATGAGGGTTCAGGCCCACATGGGCATCTCTCCCTAACGGTGACGTGACTGGGAGAACACAGAATCAAGTTCGCGCCCACCGATACGGACGGACCGCCATGCCCACCCTTTCACCCGACGACGGGGCCCACCTGCTGAAGGCAACCCGCTCGCAGGATCTCGACGAGGCGTTCGAAAAAGTTCTGTCGGAATACCTGGAGTTGAAGATTGCCGCCCTGCAAAAGACCACGGACCGCCTGGAGGAAAAATGGGGGATGGAGTTTTCGACCTTCAAACGGCGCCTGGCGGACGACGACCTGCCTGACGATGCGTACTCGTATGACGTCGAGCAGGACTACTGGGAATGGGAGGACGCGGAACACCTGAAGACGCACTACCAGCAGGTGCAGATGGAATGGACGTAGCATCTGTTTTTTGACACCGCACAGTCCCTTTTTCATCAACGTGGAAGCAACAATGTCGCTGGATCAACGAATTGAGCAGACCGAGGGCATCTGTGGGGGGAAGCCACGGATTTCTGGCCATCGCATTACTGTGCAGGACATTGTCGTCTGGCACGAGCGGGGAGGGTGGAGCGTCGATGAGATCGCGAGCGAGTACGACCTGTCTCTCGCCGATGTCTACGCAGCGCTTGCCTACTATTTCGCGCACCGGGAGCGCATCGACCGGTCGATTGAGGAAAGCAAAGCATTCGTCAAGGAGATGAAAGAAAAGATGTCGTCGACAGAGGCCGAACCGCGTGACAAGCAACGTGAGTGACCCCGTATGCTTTTACCTTGACGAGCACATTCCTTCGGCAGTGGCCGAAGGATTGCGCAACCGCGGGGTGGAGGTGGTGATGCTCAGCGAAGCAGAAATGCTAGGCGCACGCGATGAGGAGCATCTCGACTTTGCACGCAGGAAGGGCTACGTTGTCGTCTCCCACGACGACGATTTTCTGCGCTTGGTGGCCGAGGGGCACTCTCATTCGGGCCTCGTGTATGTGCCCCGTGAGCGATCAATCGGAGAAATGATTCGCGGTCTCCGACGCCTTGCGGATGTCTTCGTGGGGGAAGGGACGACTGGTCGCGTGGAGTTTCTTTAGGGCAATGGAGTCCGCAACGACGTAGGAACACATCACGCGCCGGGAAGATGTGCTCGGAGGGACTGCCGCACCTGTCGCTGGCGCAGGTCTTTGCCGCACTTGCGTACCATAGTGGTCACCAAGACGAAATCAATGCCCTGATTGAGCGCAACCGGATTCCGGAGGCGCAGCTTGGATCCAGTGTGTCGGGCGACGAGCGTTCCCAACACTCTCAAAACACAGGCCCTTCATCGTGAGCGCGGGCGAATGGAACCAGAGCGCCTCTTCGCACGGCTGTATCTTCACGAGGACATTCACTGAACCAAGATTGCTCCAGTCTTTAGAGGGGCCTCGTCCAGGGCAATCGCATGAACGCAAACCGTCGCTCCAAACGCCGATGGGAATCGTGCACAGGCTTTGATTTGGAGCCCATACTTCCGGAAGGGGAAGCCTGCCCATTCGGTCGGATAGGTCCCACACGAGCGAAGCGACTGATGCAATAAATCAAGTTTGGGACGACAAACCAGAGTGCTTTTTTGCGTCTCCACTGCCAGAAAATGGATGTCTGAGCATCAGTCTGAATCTGTTGGCTACTGATGCGATTGCCCGGGGCCTCCTCCCGTAAACATGGCCTCGCGTGCTCGCGGAGCAATGTGCACCGAGACGAGTTTCACAATCGGAGGCTATCCATTCTTCCCATCCTGCCTATTTCGACTATGTCGTCGACCGTTCCATTCGAAATCCCCAAAGAGGTGCTTCACGCCACACGGATGACAGAGGACGAATTGCGTGGAGAGCTGGCCCTTCACCTGTTCGACGAGGGAAAACTGTCATTCGGCAAAGCCCGGGAACTGGCCGGGATGTCCGTCTGGGACTTCCAGCAGCTCCTGGGACACCGTGGGATTGCCGTCCACTATGACGTAGAGGCGTACGAGCAGGACCGAAAGACGCTTAAGCGGCTGGGACGGATATGACGGTGATCAGTGACGCCTCGCCCTGACCGATGCCTCCGGCAGGAGGCGAGGGAGGAAGTATCCCGACGAGCCTGCACTCGACTACTGTCGGTGCTGTCGAGGATGCGCCCTAATCGAAGTAAGGAGGGAAAAAGAGGGGCAAAGCCGACCCTGTGTTCCCACCCTCCGGTCCCGAAGACATGCAGATGCAGGGAATTGGGACGGCGTGTCGGGCGGGGAGAGGAGCGAGTATGTCGGTTGGGGAGGTTGCTTCTTGGGCTGGACGCCCTGGCCGATGGTCCAAGTGTCTAGTTCGGCGGTTTCAACGGGGGGCAGAACATTCGTCATCAGTCGACAGTCCAATAGTTCCGACAAGCTTGTACACTATACGCGAAAGCTTTCGGTACACACTGAAGTCCCACCCCGACGGCTATTGGGACTCCCGTCAATGCCTTCGGGACACCTACGAGACGCAGTATGATTGGGTTTGACCGGATTACATTCGATTCCGAGGTAATGGCCGGGCGGGCCTGTATTCGAGACACCCGTGTGCCTGTATCGCTTCTCGTCAATCTGGTGGCGAATGGGATGACGCCCGCCGAAATCATAGAGGCCTATCCCTATCTTGAGCCGGAGGACGTTCAGCAGGCCCTCCAGTACGCTGCTTGGCTCACGGAAGAAAAGGTGGAGGCCCCGGCATGAAGTTTCTGGCCGACATGGGCATCTCTCCCGAAACGGTGGCGTGGCTAAGAGAACAGGGCCACGACGCAGTTCACCTCATGGATCGAGGGGCCCAGCAGGCGCAGGATCCCGATATTCTGAAATGGGCCCGAGACGAAGAGCGAGTTCTGCTGGTGCACGATCTCGATTTCAGTGAATTGGTCGCGGCCAGTCAAGGAGAGTTGCCCAGCGTCATTGTGTTCCGGTTGCGGGACATGACGCCTGACTCCGTGAATCAGCATCTGCGACGCGTCCTTGATCGGCATCGACAACCCCTGGAGGCGGGGGCTATTTTTAGTATTCGAGAGGGCCGAATTCGGTGGCGGTCCATTCCCTTTCAGCGTGGAGGCTGAACACATGAGGAGTGCGCGCACACCCCGGAGGAACGACGATACATGACTCGTTGATGTTGGAGTCAAAGCAGGAAGGGGGGCACCTCCCACGCGGGCCACATCTACGGACTGCTTGCAGCTCACGTCCTCCTCGGCTCCTCGTGTACTACGAGCGTCGACGTTCGAAAGCGCTGGTACGACTCGTATGTCAAGCGGACGACGCACCTGCTGCTCACTGGCCTGAGTTTCCCGATCACGCTTCCGGAAGCGGTGTGGCACGAGGTTGTCGTGGACGCTGAGGGACAGCCGGGGGCAAAAGCGATCCGGGACGCATCGTGGATCGAGACGCAGGCCGTTTCGAACCAGGACCTCGTGCAAGCCCTCCGACAGGATTTGGATGATGGCGAGGGGGAGGCAATCGCACTGGCCGTGGAAACCGATTCACCGCTTTTGATCATGGATGAGCAGCATGGACGGGCTCGGGCCGACCACTTCGAGATTCCGTGTATCGGAGGGTTCCGGCGAAGCCACAGTCCCACGACTCGTGACGGCATATCCCACAGATTGAGCCGAGTGGTCGTAATGACTGAAGAGCACGACCGAGTCGTCTTAACAGAGAGCCTTCCCGAGCAGGACTTGCAGGCGGGAGACGTGGGAACGGTCGTTCACGTCTACGGGGATGGATCTGCTTTTGAGATAGAGTTCTTTCATCTCGACGGACGGACGGTCACCGTGGAAACCGTCTCAGCATCGACGGTGCGCCCCGTTGCATCTACAGACGTCACTCACGCCCGCACGAGGAAGTAGGGGCGCTTACGTCGTGCAGTGTACGGTAGGGAGCGCGGGCTTTGGGCAGCGGAACGTCGAAAGGAGCCCTTTATGCGGTCCGGTGACGGGGGCCGAAGGTCAGCCCACGCGGCCGTCTGCCGGTCCGCCGAAAACGGCACACAGGGGTCCTGCCTCCCGTTCCGAGCGTCTTCGGATATCTCCCGATTCTTCCGGGAAGGTGCCCCTCTCACGAGGGAAAATCAACATACCAGCCTCATTGGCGAAGGCAAGCCCCTCCCGCTTGCACCACGCTCTCGATCCTCGCTATGATCAACGACTGCATCGAAGTCAATCCCCGGAAATTAGGCGGGACGCCGGTCTTTCGGGAAACGCGAATACCCGTCCATGTTCTGTTCGACTATCTTGAGGAGGGATACACGGTCGAGCAGTTTCTTGACGAATATGACATTAATCCCGAGGTCGTCCACGGGTTCATGCGGGCCATTCGGGGCACGTTCGTGCCCGAGGAGGAAGCGGAGGCCTGAAGGTCCTTCTCGACCACAACATTCCGCACTCCCTCCGCCCGTTGCTCTCGGGCGAGCACGAGGTCTACACCACCAAATATGTACACCACCAAATATGTTGGATGGTCGGACTATCAAGACGAACAGCTACTGAGGTCGGCCGTCGAGGCGTCGTATGCTGCAATCGTGACCCTCGATCGAAGCCTCCCCTATCAACAGGCCACCCGGACCTATCCGCTCGGCATCATCGTTCTGGAGGTTCACCCGGCGACGCCTGCACATCTGAAAACGCACAGTGACCGCGTCCAGGAGGCCTTACCCCGCGCTACCTCTGAACAAACGGTAATCGTGCTGGATTGAGGTCTTCCTAGACGAAAACGACAAGACAGGGGGCTACTTCCAGTGTTCCCAAGTCCTCTATATTGGCCCCTACACTTCTACAGGTGCTCCGGGATCCACTGAACAATTCGTTCGATGGCGTGCTGGAATCCCTCCAGGTACTCTGTACCCTGATGTCCCGCAGGTGAGGGAAGGTGAATCCGGTTGGCGTGGAACGCTCCCTCGAACTCTTCGAACAGATCCCGGGCACGGGTGCTGGCCATATACTCGCTTCGGGAATCTGCCTCGCGGGCCCACTCTCGAGCCCGTGTCAAAAAAGCAAAGAGCTGCGCCCAGTACCGCCATTGGGGAGGGGGGTCGTCGCGTGCTTCCATGCCTTCTCCCTCAGTCCCCCAAAGTAGAGCCTTCCACAGGCGAGTGGGAGCATGGTACTCGACCGGTCGCCCGCTGCTCTTCGCGATAAAGCCCGCCCGAGACAAGTCGTCGAGTGCGCCACTGACGGTGGCACGAGAATAGCCGATGGCCTCGGTGGCTTTTTTTGTCGTCGCCGCCCGGTCGCTGGTGCCGAGGAGGAAGGCCAGAACGTCTGCCTTTGCGTTTACCCCAAACCCGGCTCGGAGCCGCAGAAGGAGCGAGGCGGGAGCGCGGATTTGGGGCTCCTCGGGGCCTTTCCGGTCCCGCTCAAAGGCACCCGTGGTCTCTTCGCTGGCGTACTTCTTCCAGCGCTTGTCTCCGGCCCGGGTGGCCCAGTGGCTATACGCACGGAGCCGCCCCTCTACGGATGAGGGGAAGTCCTTTGCGAGCGTCTTTGTCCGCTGCACGCTCAAGAGGTCCGATCCCACCTCGGCCCACCATCTTGTAAGATCCCGAAGACGCCGCTCCTTCGGAATCAGGCAGAGAGAAAGGAGAAGAAGAGCCTCTGGATCGATGATCGAGGTGGCGCGCCTGGCTCCCTGAAGCGTCCCTGCCCCGAGGGCAGACCACTGCGCCCAGGCGGCCTGGGCACCGGCCTCTCCTAGACGCTCCCCAACGCTATGCAGTGTCATCTCGGACATGGCGGATCACCTGGTCGATGTGATCGGCGACAATAGGGGGCGGGTCCTCAGACTCCGCCCATTTCCGGGCCTCCTTGAGTTCGTCTTCGGTCGGATTCAATCGGACGGGGTCCTGGTAGTGAACGCTCTGGGGGCCTCCCTGATCAACAGCTGCGAGGAGCTTCAGCGCAATGAGGGGGCGGCGCCCCGCAACGCCCACGCGAAGCCCCCCGAAGCGGTGCCACGTGAGATCCTCCTTGAGGGACGGCGGAAGACTCGTTTCCCACTGGTTGGCGACCGCCGTATTCAACCACCCCGAGGGAAGCCCAAAGTCCCGCGCCACCCGCTGCACGGCCGCCCTGAGCGCGTCGGGCATCGGGTCTGGAGGAATCAGTATGGGGACTCCCTCGTCTACTTCCGCTCGGGCGATCACGTCCACGTCGTCGGTTGCCCGGTCTACGAGCCCAGCGAGATTGAGGCTTGCCCCTCCCACGATGACAATGCGTACCGTTTGACCCTCTGCTTCGAGGAGTTCTCCCACCGCAGAGAGCACCTCCCTGAGCTGTTCAGATCCAATCATGCGCGAATGTCAGATTATCTAAACGAAGCTGATGGATAATCTAACACCTGGGGGGCGTGATAGCAACATCGTTCGAGGTCCAGGCGCGCCAACCAGAACGTCCCCTCGGCAGACTCACGGCCGTGCCAGCGTACGCTTGGTATGGCGCCGGTCCCCCATGGGATATAGACGGCTGTCGTGCATGCGGCCGTGCTTCCCAGGCTGGAGCTGACGATTCCCCCGAGCACTCAATCTCTCGGTCGCCGACGGGACCCCTCGTCTCGCAGGGCGTCGCAGGGGCGCCGGTGCAGCTCGCCGAAGGAGAGCGCGGCGTACGCCTCGCCCGTCAGCACCAGAAGCGGGTCGGCGTACTCCTGTGGACTCCGCTCGGTGCCCTTGCTCGTCTCCTCCGTCACGAACACGACAGCGCGCATGAATTCGTGGTCGCCATAAGCATCCGTTTCGAGCGGAGGTGGGAGAAACGCGCCGTACGGATCGCCGTCTTCGTAGCCCTGCCCTGGTGTTGGGGTGCCGATGTGCGGGGGCACCCCCTGCGCCCGCACGCGGATCCACTCGCAGTCCGGGAGGGCAATGCCTTGGCGCGGGAACTTTAGCGTCCAGAGGGTCGCGTAGATGCTCATTTTGGGGAGTAGACCGGGGACTCGTACGGTGGTGCGATTGGGGTCGGCATCAAAAAGAAACAGCAGGCCTTACGCAAACAGGGACGCTCGTCATAAGCTCCGTTCTCCGACCAGTCGGTCTGCTGAGACGGGCGGTTGAGCGACCGTTTCCCGCCAAGCCCTGGTTCTGTATTGTGCGGCTCGACGACCTTTGCCGCGGACACGTTCTCTCGGCGGGAACTGCAATGCCTTCGGTGTCAGTCGAGAGAGAAGGCCATTCCTTCGCGCCGGAACGGAGTGATTGCCAAGCGGGTGTACGAATGTCACTCGCTCTGTTATGTGGGACGTAAGACAACGATGCGCATCACCGCTCGACTTCCCGACGAGCTTGGAGAAGAGGTAAAGCGTCGCACGGACAACGTAAGCCGGTACGTCAAGGACGCGCTCACCGAAAAAATTCAGCGGGAGGAGCGACGTCAGGCGCGCCGGGACCTGTTGGACATGGCGGGAGAGGGAACGGTCGATCCCCACGTGCACCACCGAAATCAACAGATGCGTCGCGAGGGAGATCGGCGTGTCCCCTCGAACGCACCGGGAAATACGTCGGCTGAAGAATAAATCGCCCGTCTTCAGTCACATGTGCCCCGGGTATTCATGGAAGGTCTTGACACCGGATTTTTCTTTGATCTGCGGGCTGGTCGGTCTGGGGCCCAGGAGCTATGGCGCACCGTCACGGAGCGGGACGACCCTGCGGCCGTCAGTACCATCACGCTCTACGAGCTGTCCCCGAACGCTTTCGGGGCTTGTCGGGCGACTCGAACGCGAGTACGCGGCGGCGGTCATAGAGCGGGCCGGGGTTGCGTTCAGCCGGGCAGGGGTCGATCCGATCGACGTGCCGTCCCGAGGAGCGCGGATTACACACTTTGTGCGCTTCGGGCACAAGCGCTAGAGTTCGGCTGTCACACCCCTGTTCAGCGGTTGTCGTCCTGGCGGGCGAGCCGCTCGAGGAAGGCCTGATGGCTCTCCGTGCCGGTCTGCTCCTGCAAGGCCGCGAGCACCGTATCGAAATTCTCCTCTAAAAGCGCGTCGATGTCCAGCACCAGCCCGGGGAACGCGCGGCTTTCGATCCGGCCGTCCTCATCGGGCGAGAGAGACAGGTAGGTCCCTCCTTCCAGGACGAACCAGTCGACCTGCTCCTCTTCGATCTGCCACACGAGATATTCTTGGACGCCGTTGCGGCGGTAGGCCCGCTTCTTGTCGTGGAGGTCGTAGGCCGCACTGCTGTGGGCGATCTCAACGATTAGCTCCGGCGGGCCTTCAACGTAGTCGTCGTCGCTGATGCGGGACTGTCCCCCTGCGTCGTCGTCGATACGGAGCAGGCCGTCGGGCTGCGGCTCATTGTCTAGGTCGAGGCGAATTGTCGCGTTGTCCGCAACCCGTACGCCGGGCGTGGCCGCCGCGTACGTGCCGAGCCACGTCATGAGGTGTGCATGCGGTTCGCCGTGACCAGAAGCGTGAACAGGAGAGGGCATATAGACGGTGCCTTCGATGAGCTCGGCCTTCTTGACGTTTGGCATCGCCTCGTAGCGCCGTTCGAACTCGTCGCGCGTGAGGCGGTCGCCGTTTTGGAGCGCCGGGACCGGCGGGGCAGGGGAAGACGGCATGAGAACAGGCAATCTGTTGTGAAGGACAAGAGAACAACGGCTTGGGGCAGGGCGTGGTTCAGGCAATCAGACGGACACGATTCGTTTTATTGACCTCACCAACCCTGCCTCCCAGAGTCTGCAGGGAAGGGATGCTCCGTCGAGTCAGTGGGGGGCAAGGTTGATTGGGAGGAGGACGAAGGTGGAGCCCCCGCACCGGTCGAACGTTCGCCCTGCGCATCCTCAATCAATTCCTTTGGGGTGAAAGCTCTCCCCCTTTGGCGGAAGAAGCGTCCAGCAGGAGGGAGTGCTTTGATTCCGGTGATTCCGTCAACCTCGATGAGATTCACTCCAAGAGCACTTCCTCACTCCGTTCAGGGCGCCTCGACTCCGCTACGCACCCTGGGGGTGCTCGTGCTGCGGGCAGCATGACCTCGTTTTACTCGGCCCTCGCGTTCGCTCCCAGCGCTCCGCTCGGAATGATTCTTCCTCAAAGAGATTGCTTGAATCTGCACCTGGGACAAAAATCAGGGGCCATTCCCCTATTTTCTCCGCTCTTCGACCTCCTCCGCCGAAGGCGATTCCAGAAGCCAACTCCGTTCCGGCCGGGCCCAGAGTGCGAATTTCCGGGCCTGGGGTTGTACTTTCGAGGAGTGACTCCCATATTAGTCAAACCTCTGGCCACTCTCTTCTTTTTGTCGGTGTCCGTTCAGTATATCCACTTCTCTTATGGACACTTCTGCGTCGACAACGGTCCGGAACGAAAAGAGCACGAACGGTCGTCGGTCGGACGAGCACACCACCGGTGCCACCGTCATCTCCGCGGCGCTGCCGCCGAACAAAATCATCCGGACGCGGAAGATCTGGTCGAAGCTCCTGCACGCGGCGGCCCTTCCCGTCATCGTCGGGGCGATCGTCTTCTGGCTCGAAGGCGAGTTTTCCGCCGGGCTCTTCCAGCAGGCCTGGCCGGTGATGGCGCTCCTCGCCGCGGCCTACGTAGGGGCCTGGGTGCTCAGTTCGAAGTTTGAGCGGTACCCGTTTCTCAATCAGTTCGAGGCGGCGCTCGTGAGCGTAAGCGTCACACTGGTGCCGGCGGGCGGACTCTTTGCCGCCATGCCCGGCTCGCCCATCAACACCCTGGCGCTCTTTGCCACCGTGGGATCCGTGGGCTGGTACCTGGCCGATAAATTCCTCCACCGATACCGAAAGTCTCGCCTGCTGGTCCTCCCGGGCGGCGTGACGGACCGCTTGCTCGCAATCCCCGGCGTGTCTGCAGAGAAAGAAACCGGCTGGTCCCGCGGGGCCCTCGACGGCATCGTCGCCGACCTTCACGAATCGCTTTCCGACTACGAGGCGTTTTGGGCGGATCACAGCATGAAGGGGGTGCCCACCTACCACGCGGGCTACATCTACGAGCTGCTCACGGCCCGCGTCCTCCTCGGCGCTTCGTGCAAGGAAAGCGTCGACGTGCGGAAGCGCCAGTACTACCCGTATTTCAAGCGGACGATGGACCTGCTGCTCATTGGCCTGAGCCTTCCGATCACGCTTCCACTCGTGGTTTTGACCGCCTGTGCCATTCGGCTGGAGTCCTCCGGTCCGGTGTTGTTCTGGCAGGAGCGCATCGGGCGGGAGGGGGAGACCTTTCAAATGGCCAAGTTCCGCAGCATGTACCACGGCAATCCCGGGGAAGAGGACGATGTGTTTGCGGACGAAGACGACGACCGCGTCACGACGGTGGGCCGGTTCATCCGCAAGGTTCGGATCGACGAACTGCCGCAGTTCTGGAATGTGCTGAAAGGAGAGATGAGCCTGATCGGCCCGCGCCCGGAGCAGGTGGGGCTCGCGGAGGAGTTTACCGACGACATGACCCTCTACGAGTATCGCCACCTCGTCCGCCCGGGCATTACCGGCTGGGCGCAGGTGCTGCAGGGCTACACGGCCGATGCGGAGGGCACGCGGCGCAAGCTGGAGCACGACCTGTACTACGTGAAGCACCAGTCGGTCACGCTGGATCTGCTGATCGTCTACCTGACGTTCAAGACGATCCTGACCGGCTTTGGGGCGCGGTAGGGCGTGGAGAGCGTGGGGGCGTGGGTGTGGGCGTGGGTGTGGAGAGCGTGGGGGTGAAGAGTGGTGAGGGGAAGGGGGGCAGTTCGTTCAGGAATCTAACCCAATAACGCACAGTCCTCGCCGTCGGGTCTCGAAGACGTTCGGAAGAAAAGGGAGAGGCCGTCGCATGAAAGTTCAGGCCCACATGGACATCTCCCCCTAATACGAACTCCGCAAGCTCCGTTCGGGTATGGAAGTGCGGAAAGCCTGTGCCGACTACTGTCGGTATGTGGACGGATGGGGGCAAAATACGTCCACACATCCATCCTTCCAGACCCACACGAGGCCGAAGGCCGACTGATGCAGTAAATCCTGCTTCAGGATTCGGTATAACGGTGACGTGACTGGGAGAACACACAATCAAGTTCCCAACGATACGGACCGACCGCCATGGCCACCCTTTCTCCCGACGTCGGGGCGCACTCTAAAAGCACTTCTTCGCTCCGCTCAGGGCGCACCTGCTGAAGGCGACCCGCTCGCAGGATCTCGATGAGGCGTTCGAAAAAGTTCTGTCTGAATACCTGGAGTTGAAGATTGCCGCCCTGCAAAAGGCCACGGACCGCCTGGAGGAAAAATGAATTCTCCACCTTCAAGCGGCGCCTGGCGGAAGACGACCTGCCGGACGATTCGTATTCGTATGACGTTGAGCAGGACTATTGGGAATGGGAGGAGGCCGAAACACTGAAGGCCCATTACCAGCAGGTGCAGACGGAATGGACGTAGAAACCTTTCTCTCATCCCTTCTGGATGCGTTGGCGGATCGCCCCTTTGTGCAGTCGGTCGATGTAGAAAGCGAGGCCATTGTCGTTCGCGGACGCGTCCTAACACACATGCTGCTCACATATAGCACAGGTCGTTCTGAGAGGCGTCTCGACGATGCTCGACGTGATGGGCCCGGCGAAGAATGTTGAAGCCGCTCGTGCAACTCGACGCGTCGTGGCTCCGTAGGAGCGACGTACAGTTCTTTCCGACACCGCATCCTGCTCTATGACCATTCTTGTGACCGGCGGCGCCGGGTTTATCGGGTCCCACGTCGCCGACG
>JBDGQM010000274.1:0-3918 GCA_042219065.1 Salinibacter sp.
ACTGATCCTGCCGACACTTTCTACTGAAATCCGTATAACACATCTCCCATGTTCAGCTACATCCTCCTCGGACTCCTCGCCGGAATTCTTACCGGCGTACTGATTGCCTGGTACCGCCGCCGTGACTAAAAAATCCACCACGCATGGCAGGCACATCTTGGCCTGAGAGACCTGACGTTGCTCCCATCCAAGGCCGAAAGCGTCCGACTCCCCTCCCATGCTCCCGCGCTCCCTTTCGCTCGTGCCATCCGGACAGATTCGCCGATCAGGGGCGGACGTGCTTCAATGCCTCAAAGGGAAGCCTTTCCCTGCGATCGCCTCGATCCGCTAGGGGACAATTTGCTCCCCATCCTCGTCCTCCACGATGAGGGCGTCCACCGGACACAGCGCCGCCGCTTCTTCGAGCCGCCCCTGCTCGATGTCCGGGGGGTCCTCCTTGAAGTCAACGATATTGTCCTCCCGGATCACGTAGATCTCCGGGGCAATGTTTACGCAGTTGCCAGAGCCGATGCAGAGCGTGCGGTCGATGCGCACGGTACGGTTGCTAATCTCGCGCTCGCGGGTGTCGTCCATGTTTCAAGCTCGCTGTCGGTGAGTACGCTCAGAGAATTGCACGAGTCTGTGCCACAAACCAGCGCCCCGTACGTTCCCCGGTGGCGACGCTCGGCCTCCGGGCACGAAGGAGGGCCGGCGGGGTGGGACGCAGGCGTGCATCAGCAGGCTCCGTCGCCCCTCGTTCGGCCCCGCTCAGGGCGTTGCGGCCTCCGCCTCCGGTTCCTCGTCGTCGTCCAGCCCGAGGGTCTCGTCGAGAAGGTTGCCCGCAATCTGGATAAAGTCCTGCTCGGTAATGATCCCGACGAGACGGTCCTCCCGCACGACGGGCAGCGCCCCAATCTCGTGCTCGCGCATGAGCTTGACCGCGTCGAGGGTGGGCCGATCGGGCGAGATGGAGATGGGATCCTCCACCATAATCTTCCCCACCGGAACGCCTCCCTCCGGCCGTTCTTTGCGCTCGGCCATGTGCCGCAGGAGGGTCCGATGACTCACGAGCCCCACCAGCCGGTGCTGGGCATCCTCCACGAGGACGTGGCGGATCTTCTGCCAGTCCATAAGGCGCGCCACAAACTCGATCGACTCCTCCTCGTGGACGGTAAAGAGGTCCGTCGTCATGTAGGCCTCGACGTTGGTATCCTTCATGCCCGTGGGCGTGTAGCCCTCTTCCAGCATCGCGAGGGACCACTCGTGCACGGGATCGCCTTCTTTCTGCCGCTCCACCATCGCTCGCGTGAGGGCGCCCAGGCGCTCGGCCCGGGAGCCGACCTCCTTCATGCGCTCCATCGAATCGAGCTGCCACTGGGAGCCGGTCTGCCCGGATTCGACCCGCTTTTGGATGATGCCCAGGTAGCGGTCGATGTCCGCCGAATCGACGTCGGACGACTGCAGTCCCCGCTCGGCGAGGGGAATGAGGGTATCGAGGATAAGCTCGTGGGCGGGCCGGTTCGAGCCGTCCAGCCACTTGAACTGTGAGGCCAGGCCGTTGCGGGCCGCGGCGTTGAAGTTGTGGCGGGCCTCGTAAAACTCGATGTGGTCGGACACGTCTCGGTAGTCCTGCGCAATGCCGCCGACGAGGCCGTACCAGAACACAGCATTGGCAATCTCGTCGACGACGGTCGGCCCGGACGGGAGGACGCGATTCTCGATGCGAAGGTGCGGCTTGCCCTCGGTCATGCCGTAGCAGGCGCGGTTCCACCGGTACACGGTGCCATTGTGCAGCTGCAGCGCCATGAGATTCGGGACATTGCCCGCCTCGAGGGTCTGTAGCGGATCCTCGTCCAACTCCGTCGTCAGAAGCACCCGGAACCGGGAGATGTCTTCCTTAAAGATCTCCATGACCGACTCGTCGACCCAGCTGCTGCCAAAATGCACCCGCGGGCTCATCTCCCGCAGGTACAGGTTGCTCGACCGCGTGTCAACGGCCTGCTGGAAGAGGGCGATCCGGGTCTCCCGCCAGAGCCGCTTGCCGAACAGAAGCGGCGAGTTGGTAGCAGCCGCCAGGCATGGCGCGGCCACCACCTGGGCGATGTTGTAGAAGCGGGGAAATTCCTCGGGGGCCACCTGGAAATGCGTCTGGAAACTCGTGTTGCACCCCTCCAGCATGATGGAGTCGTGCTTCACGAACAGCTCGTCGATGCCCCGAATCTGGTACTGTCCGGCGCCGCCCCGCAGGCGCGAGATGGCATCGTTGAGGGCGTAGTAGCGGGGCCGGGGCGTCATGTAGTCGAGCGCAAAGTCCGACAGGTGCGCCGTGGGCAAAATTCCCGTCATGGCAACCTCACTGCCCACCTGATCCGTTAAGCCCCGCACCTCGTCGATGAGCGCGTTGGTGGACCGCTCCATCTCACTAAAGCAGTCGTCCCCGTACTGGAGCGGGTCCATGTTAAACTCCACATTGAACTTCGTCAGCTCCGTGACGATGCGCTCATCGGTGTTTCGTTCGAGCACCTCCTCGATCACCGGAGAGGGCTCTCCCCGTTCGTCAACCATAAAGAGCTCCTGCTCGGCCCCGATGCGACGCACTCCCGTCTCGAACATGTCCTCGTGGAGCATTAATTCCATGGCGCGAACGTCGCGCATCAGATGGTTCGTAAACTCGCGGAGGACCGAGGGCTCAGCGTCTCGTCGTACGTTGTGTTCACCCATGAATATAAACCGTGTTATTCGGCGACAGCGCAGTGTGGAAGATCCTACGGATCAGGGCGAGAATTCGGCATTCGACCCGAAGAAAATTGGCCAGTCAAGACACACAGGAAGCAATGTAGAAACGGTTCACCGTCATTATCAAATGGAAGTGAACCATGGCGGTCCGCCGTGCGTCAAACGATGTGCTCGGGCGGTCCGTTGGGGAGATGGTCGACGAAAATCGATCGTGCCGACCATCGCTGCTTGGCTCACTGATGCTGATACGTGCAATGGTTCTCGGGCTGATGCGTCGAGACCAAATCGCTCTCGCTCTGGCGGTGCTCGTCGGGGTTCTCATCCTGGGTCCCCGTCGCGCCGTCGGGCAGCAGGCGTCTCTCGCCTCCCCGGCCCCCGACACGGGCGATACGGCAAACGCCACGGTTCAGAAGTACCTGATCAAGGGAACGACCGAGGCCCAGCTCGGGGACTACGAGGAAGCCATTCTCTACTTCGAGACGGCCCTCGACCGAGCCCCCAACACCCCCATCCTGCTGGAGGCCCTCGCCGATGCACACCACGCGCAGGGCGACGAGGCCACGGCACTTTTTTACGCCCGAAAGGCGCTGAGCAACCGTCCCGATCGGGCCTACTACCACCGACGGCTCGCCGAGTTGCAACGTCAGGCCGGCCAGCCGGAGGCCGCCCTTCAGACCTATCGGGATCTGGTGGAGCGCTTCCCCGCCGACACGAGCGCGTACCGGGCCTTGGCCGAACTGCAGGCAACCTTGGATCGGCCAAGCGCGGCGCTCGACACGTACCGGCGGCTGCTGGAGCACACGTCTCGCCCCCCGGTGTCCGTGTACCGAAAGATGCTCTCCCTCCACCGTCGCCTCGGCAATTCGGACGGCATCGAGCGCACCCTCCGGGCCCTCGTCGAACGTCGCCCCAACAACCCTGAGTACCGTCGCCGCCTCGGCAATCATTACGCCTCGACCGACCGGCCGGGGGCGGCTCTCGACCTGCTGGCCCCCCTGGCCGAGCAGCGGCCCGACGACACGGCCCTACAGCGACGGGTGGACGCCCTCTACCGCAAAACCGGCCGGACGGCAGGTGCCCGCTCCGTCCCCCCGGATTCTGCGGACCTGTCTGCCCTGTCGGTCGACGAGCTCGTGCAGCGGGCCGCGTCGGCCTACGACGAAGCGACCGCCCCGGCGTCCGGGGTCGACTCTACGCGTCTCC
>JBDGQM010000274.1:4018-7984 GCA_042219065.1 Salinibacter sp.
CGGTCGCCGAACCGGTTCTCGCTTCAGCAGAAACTCGACGGGGCGTCCACGCCGTAGGATGCCGCACGCTTCCTATTCTTTCCCGCACAACCGCGACCGCCCGCCCCTTGTCTTCCCACGCTCCCTCGTCCGTCTCGGCCCTCCTCATGTGGACGCTGGGCGCCGCCCTGCTTCTCGCGAGCTGCAGCGGCACGAGCCGAACCACGGACGCCCCCGCCCTGCCCGACCGCTTCCCTGACCACTCGACCGACCAGATTCGCACCCAGATCCTGGGCGCGTCCGATACCATCCAGTCCTACAGGGCGAAGGCACGCGTCGCGGTACAGTCCCCCGACCAGGACCGCTCCTTCAACGCCGTCGTGCACCACCGACGGGGCGACTCCCTGTTCATGCGGGTCAGCCTGTTTGGCATCGAGGGCGGGCGCCTGCTCGTCACGCGCGACAGCGTGTTCTTCTACGACACCCGCAACACCGTGCTGCGCGTCGGCCCCGTGGAGGCGGTCCAGCAGCTGTTCCCCGCCCCCGTTTCGTCGGACGACTTCTTTCAGAACATGCTCGGGCTCCTGGCCCCGTCCCGCACTGCGGACTGGTCCCTGCAGGCCGATAGCTCCCTCTACTACGTATCAAACGCAGCCGACCAGAAACGCTACACGGTGGACCCGACGCGGTGGCGCGTCGTACGGTACGAGGAACGGTCCGAATCCGGGACCGTCGTCCAAAAGCGAGTGTTTTCTGACTTTCGGCCCGTGGAGGGGCTGCTGCTCCCGGCCCAGGTGATCTTTCAGCAGCCCGCCGCCGGTCTCCGGGCCCGGGTCGAGTATAAGGAGATGACCTTGAATCCCTCGGACCTGTCGTTTTCGCTCGACGTCCCATCCCAGGTCCCCCGCAGGCCCTTTCGATAGCGCCCGATGCTCCCGCGGGCCTGACCGAGCACACTCCCCCTCCGCGCATGCAGATCTTGAGGACGCGCTCCAGCATGGTTTGCAACGGCGCTCGGGCCCGGCTCAGGATCCTGCTGTGGACGCTCGTTGGGGTCCTCGCGCTCTCCCCCGCCGCCCACGGACAGGACGTGGAGGCCCAGCGGCGCTCGACCCAGAAGCGACTGGAGCAGCTTCAACAGCAAATCGAGGAGGAGAAAAAAACCCTCCAGAAAACGCGGAAGGCCGCGGAGGCCACTCAGAAAAAACTGAAGTCACTGCGGCGCGAAATTGCGCTTCGGGAGGAACTCGTGTCCACCTACCAGACGCGCCTCCGGCAGCTGGGCCGGGAGCGCTCGGATCTCCGCGACACGCTGAACACCCTCCAGGGACGACTCTCCACCCTGCGCGAGGAGTACCGGCAGCGGCTCGTCCACGCCTACAAGTACGGGCGCCTCCACGAGCTTGCCCTGCTTCTCGCCTCCCGCTCCATCAACCAGATGCTGGTCCGGGCGCGGTACCTCCAGCAATTTGCCGCCGATCGCCGCGAGCAGCGGAGTGCCATCCAGACCGCTGCGGATGAGGTGCGCCGCTCCCGCGAAGAATTGGCCGCAAAGCGTGCCGAAACCCGAGACCTGCTCGCAGAGGCTCGCACGGAGCGCGAAAACCTGCGGGCCCTAGAGCGCGACCGCCGGGCGATCATCAATAAGCTCCGGGCCCGTCGCTCGGAGCTCGAGAAGGAAATCAAGAAAAAGAAGAAGCAGGCTCAGCAACTCGAACGGCGCATCCGAAAGCTGGTGGCCCGTGCCAACCGCGAGGCCGAGGACGCCTCCGCCGGGACCCCGCGCCCCTCGATTTCCGAGAACCTGTCGGCGTCCTTTCAGCAGAACCAGGGATCGCTGCCGTGGCCCGCGGAGGGGGCCGTGACCGTCGGTTTCGGGGACCAGGTGGATCCCGTGCACGGCACCACCACCTATCATCCGGGCATCCTAATTGCCACTCGCCCAAAAGCCCCGGTCCGGGCCATCTTCGACGGCGTCGTGAGCGGCATCGACTTCGTTCCCGGATACGGCACATACGTCGTCGTACGGCACGGAGAATACCTCTCTGTGTACAGCAACTTTTCGAGCCTCTCCATCTCCGAGAATCAGCGCATCGATGCCGGACAGGTGCTCGGACAGTCGGGCACCGAGAATGAGCCCCGCGGCGCCAGTGTGTTCTTCGGGGTGGTCAACCGGTCGACGAGCGAATTCGTAGACCCTTCGCAATGGCTCTCCACCCGCTGAGTGCCGGGGCTCGGATTCATAAAAACCTTTTGGCACGGGGGAGGCGGTGGTTTGGGGTTGCCGACCGGCGGAGCGTATTTTTGCCGTCCTACACGTCCGCATACCTTGCGACTGAAAGTCCGTTGATCGACCAGCGCCCCGACAGTCGCGGGACGCCGTCGGGCGCGTGAAGAAGTCGTTTTCCTGAGACCTGCGGCGGCGCAGGCCGTATGCTAATTTGGGCTTTTGGTCCTCTCGCATCTTCCTCTGATTGACTTTCACTCTTATGGCTACGCACTACGACTGCGTCATCATCGGCAGTGGACCGGGCGGCTACGAGACGGCCATCCGCGCTTCGCAACTCGACATGAACACGGCCGTCGTCGAGAAAGACAAACTGGGAGGCGTGTGCCTCAATGTTGGCTGCATCCCGACGAAGGCGCTTCTCAAAAGTGCCGAAGTGATGTCGGAGGCCTCGCACCTGGACGAGTTTGGCCTGGAACTGGAAGGCTCCGTGTCCCCAAACTTCCCGAGCGTGATTGAGCGGAGCCGGGGCGCGGCGAATCAGATGAATCAGGGCGTCCAGTTCCTGATGAAGAAAAACGACATCGACGTCCTGCGCGGGCACGGCCGCCTCACCGACGCGGACACTGTGGAAATTGAACCGTCGGTCAACATGGACGGCGAGGAGGTCGGGGAGGAGCAAACCGTGACGGCCGACCACATCATTCTGGCCACCGGCGCCCGGCCCAACGAGCTTCCCTTCCTCCCCATCGACGGCGAGAACGTGCTGGACTACGAGGACGCGATGCTCCAGACCGATCGGCCCGACTCGATGGTGATCGTGGGAGCCGGGGCCATCGGCGTCGAATTTGGCTACTTCTACCACCACATGGGCACCGACGTCACCATCATCGAGGTGGAAGATCGGATGGTGCCCAACGAGGACGCGGACGTCTCCGACGAGCTGGAGCGGACCTACAAGAAGGCCGGCATCGACGTGATGACGGGGGCCAACGTGCAGGGCGTGAACGACAGCGACACCCCGCTGCAGGTGGAGGTCGAAACCGACCACGGCACCGAGCTCATCGAGTGCGATCAGGTCCTCTCCGCCGTGGGCGTGGTGGGCAACGTCGAAAACATCGGCCTCGAAGAGGTCGGCGTCGAGACGGAGGGCAACGACATTGTAGTAGACGACTACTACCGTACCAACGTCGACGGCGTCTACGCCATCGGCGACGTGACGGGCGCCCCCTGGCTCGCCCACAAGGCCAGCCACGAAGGCATCCTCTGCATCGAGAACATCGCGGGCCACGACGTCCGCCCGATGGACCCGATGGACATTCCCGCCTGCACGTACTGCCAGCCGCAGATTGCCTCGGTCGGCCACACCGAAGCGGAGGCAAAGGAGGCCGGCTACGACGTCAAGGTTGGGAAATTCCCCTTCAAGGCCAACGGCAAGGCCGCGGCGCTGGGCCACCAGGACGGCTTCGTCAAGACCATCTACGACGACAAGTACGGCGAATTTCTGGGCTGCCACATCATCGGGGAGGACGCCACCGAGCTGATTTCCGAGGTCGTGGCGTCCCGCAAGCTGGAGACGACCGGGTTCGAGATCATGGAGTCGATGCACCCGCACCCCACCCTCTCGGAGGCGGTGATGGAGGCCACCCGCGACGCCTACGGCCAGCCGATCAACATCTAGGTCGGCGGACCACGGACGGCCAACTGTCTACCGAGCCGTGCAGAAATTCCTGAAGATAACGCCTCTGGGTATGGGCGTT
>JBDGQM010000275.1:0-2211 GCA_042219065.1 Salinibacter sp.
GATGGGAACTCTGCTATCTCGGTCCCGCGGCAGAGGCCTATCGGAACATCGGTCTGCATCCGGGGCCGCTGGGAGTAGGAAACCCCGAGTCACACGTCGCCCCCTGGCTGAGTCGGAGGAAGCACTCCTCCGCGTACCCCAGGTACAATTTGTCCACCATGCCGGATGGCGTGATCAGCCTCGTTCAGTGCTTCGGTCAGGGTGATTTCATCGTCGTGAAGCCCGCATAGAAGTACGCACGCGGCGAATCGAAGCATGTCTCCCCAGACGTCCGACGCATGTGCATGGCACGTGGCTCCCGGCGCTGGCACCCTGACGGTGCTCCGTCCAGGGCCGTGCACCCGTATCCCCCACGCTCCCACGCGCCCTCTCCCCCACGCCCGTCAGGTCGTTCCGTCGATCAGCGGCGACAGCGGCGCCCTCCCTTGGCAGAGCCCGCGTCCCCCCGATTGTACCGCCCTCCTCCGTCACTCCCGAAACAGGATGTTCTTGAGCACGAACCAGACATTTTCCTTTTTCTCCCGGAGGCGGCGCGAGAAATAGGGAAACCACTCCGTGCCGTAGGGGACGTAGACGAGCATATTGTAGCCATCCGCCGCCATCTCCCGCTGGGTCGTGCGGCGCAGGCCGTAGAGCATCTGAAACTCGAAGTCGTCCGTGTCGATGTCGTGCCGGTCGGCGAAGGCCTTGGTGGCGTCGAGGAGCTGGTCGTCGTGCGTGGCGATGCCGGAGTAGTCGGTGTGCTGGAGGAGTCGTTCCATGTAGTCGAGGTACCGCTCCCGGATCTGACTCATGTCCTGGTACGCAATCGACTCGGGCTCGGCGTAGGCCCCCTTGCAGAGACGCACGCTCACCCCGAGCTCGCACATGCGGTCGATGTCCCGGTCCGTCCGCTTCAGCATGGCCTGCAGGACCGGCCCCACGTGGTCGGGGAAGTCGGGGTAGACCGCCTCGAAGATGTTGAGCGTCGACTGGGTCAGGTCGCTCCCTTCCATGTCGAGCCGTACGAACATGTCGTGCTCGGCGGCCACCTCCAGGAGCTGCCGCAGGTTGTCCTCGCAGAAGTCCTCGTCGATGAGCTGCCCCATCATCGAGAGCTTGATGGAGATGCGGTTGCGCTGCGCGTGGCCGTTCCGATGAGCGAGCGTGCGGACGAGATCGATGTAGGCATCGCGGGCCTCGGCGGCCACCTCCCGGTCGTGCACGTGCTCCCCGAGCCGGTCGAGGGCCACGTGGAGACCATTCTGGTTGAGGTCGTCCACGACAGGGAGCGATTCCTCGAGCGTCTCGCCCGCGACGAAGCGACTTGCGAGAAAAAAGGGCAGCTTCATGCCGAACAAGCAACAATTGAAGGTGAAAGCGCTCCCATCCCCAACACGGCGGGCCCGGAAAAGTTGAGCCCCACCGCAGAGTGTGCACGCAATGTTACTCGTCCCCCTCCCGACGCATGTCTTCGCCCGCCCCCGATACCACACCGGCCTGGGTGGCCGGGGCCGATGGCTACCGCGACGGCTGGGCCGTCGTCCTCCACCAGCCCGCGACCGGAGCGATCCGGCGCCGCACGGTCGCGGACGTCGACGCCCTCCTCGCCCTCCCCGAGGCGCCCGCCGTGCTCGGGATCGACATGGTGATCGGCCTCCCCGACCGGGCCGAGCCGGGCGGGCGATCCTGCGACCGGGCGGCTCGTCAGGTGCTGGGGCATCCCCGCGGCACGAGCGTCTTCTCCCCGCCCGCGTACCCCGCCCTCCAGGCCGACACCTACGACGAGGCCCAGCGCCGCAACCGCGCCACCGGCCCCGATGCCCCCGGCCTCACCAAGCAGGCCTTTTACCTGATGCCGAAGATGCGGGCCCTCGCCGACCGCATGACGCCGGCCCGGCAGGCGCGCGTCCGGGAGGTGCACCCCGAACTCGCCTTCTACGCGATGAACGACGACACCCCCGTCGAAGCCAGCAAGCACGCCGCGGCAGGCCGGGCGGCCCGGATGGATCTGCTGGCCGCCCACGGGGTCCCGGACATCGAGGCGACCGTGTCGGAACGGTCCGGCGGCGCCCTTGGGGCCGACGACCTGCTCGACGCCCACGCCGCGTGCTGGACGGCCCGTCGCATCTATGAACGCACGGCGGAGCGGTGCCCCCCGCGCGACGAACCGGCGCCCCGCAACGACCGCGGCCTGCGAATGGAAATCTGGCGGTGACTGCGTTGAACGTT
>JBDGQM010000275.1:2311-5016 GCA_042219065.1 Salinibacter sp.
ACCCGTCCACACCTCCCCCCTTCCATACGTCTTCGCAACAGATCGCGGCGGATCGAAACGAGGGCGTCGCGCCGGTCGTAGCGGCTCCTGCGTCATTTCGTCACAACCCGCTTTGCCGATGTCCAACCTTGCCGACCTGCGCCGGGAGTACGCCCGGGCCGAGCTTACGCGCGACCACGTGGCCGACGACCCGATCGACCAGTTCGAGGACTGGTTCGACGAGGTCCTGGACGCCGAGGTGGAGGAGCCGAACGCGATGACCCTCGCCACCGCTGCCCCCGACGGCACGCCCTCGGCCCGCATCGTGCTGCTGAAGGGCCTCGACGCGCGCGGCTTTCACTTCTACACCAACTACGACAGCCGCAAGGGCACCGAGCTCGGCCAGAACCCGCACGCCGCGCTCACCTTCCTGTGGAAGCCGCTGGAGCGACAGGTCCGCGTTGAAGGCTCCGTCGAGCGCATGCCCGGCGAGGAGTCCACCGAGTACTTTCACAGCCGGCCCCGAGGGGCGCAGCTCGGGGCCTGGGCGTCGCCGCAGAGCCGGGTCATCGAGAGCCGGGCCGCCCTGGAGCAGAACCTTGCGGAGGTGGAGGCTGAGTACGGTGACCACGACGACGTTCCGCGCCCCACCCACTGGGGCGGCTACGTGGTGCGGCCCCGGCAGGTCGAGTTCTGGCAGGGCCGCCCCAACCGCCTCCACGACCGCCTCCGCTACCGCCGCGCCGACGAGGCGAGCGACTGGACCCTCGAGCGCCTCGCGCCGTGACCCACAGACGCAAGTGTCCCGACGCCCTCGCGGATGCGCCCGGGGCGTGGCAATGGCGCACCAGGGGGCTACGTCAGCAGGAAATAGAGGATGAGGAGCACCACCGCGACGAGGCCAAGCAGTCCGGCGGTGCCCGACATCGACATCGTCAGGTCCTCCGACGCCGCCTCGCCTTCCTCTCCCTCCTCGACGGGCTGCGGCAGAAGGTCCGCCTCGTCGAGCGCCTCGTAGGCATCCTGGGCCGCGCTGCTCATCCCCACCAGCTTTACCCCGTGCGGACGCTGCATCTGCGGGTACATGCCGCCCGCGTCGTCGGCCCGCACGAACGCCTCAATGTCGGCGTCGCGGAGATACTCCTGGGCCACCTCCGCGTCGCGGCGCGTCGAGTAGATGGCAAACACCGTTGTTTCCTCGGACGAACGACCGTTGGACATGAGAACCGGGGCTGCAGGGGGAAGAACACACCATGTTATGGGTAACCTTCTCTTTGCCAAATATCAACTGTAATCGACCGGATGCGGGGCAATCGCATCTCGGCTTGAGGCCTGACGTTGCCGCTCTCCGGGGCAGTGGGTCCGTCCACTCCCCGCAGCACCCTCCTCCGCTCTGCTGTTTCTCTCTGGGCCGCCCCTTATGTTGGGTCATCGAGGGATCACGCTGCACGACGGTCGGGGCGGTTCGCGCTTATGTGCTCAGACACACCAGTACCGATGACGGTTTACTTCAACGGCGAGTTTATGGACAAGGCGGACGTCTCCATCTCCCCCGACGACCGGGGCTTTCTGTTCGGCGACGGGGTCTACGAGGTCGTGCGGGCCGAGGACGGCGCGTTCTTCCGGCTCGACGCCCACCGCCGGCGTCTCGCCCGCAGCCTGGAGGCCATCCGGCTTCACGACATCGACGCCGACGCCCTCTGGGACCGCGTCCAGGCCCTCCTGCCCCGCAACGGCCTCGACGAAGGGCCCGCCAAGATCTATCTTCAGGTCACCCGCGGCGCAGCGCCCCGCCAGCACGCCTTTCCCGACCCGCCCGTGGAGCCGACCGTCTATGCCCGCGCCGCCCCCCACGAGCCACCCGTGGAGAAGTGGACGCACGGCGTGAAGGTCATCTTGCAGCCGGACCAGCGCTGGGCCCGGTGCGACGTGAAGTCGCTCAACTACCTCCCCAACGTGCTCGCCAACCAGGCCGCGCAGGAGGCCGACGCTTACGAGGCGCTCCTGGTGCGCGACGGGTTTGTGACGGAGGGCTCCCACTCCAGCGTGGCGGCCGTGTTCGACGGCACAGTCGCCGTGCATCCCCTCACGAACCGGACGCTGCCCGGCATCACGCGCAGGGTCACCCTGGAGCTGTGCGACGACCTCGGGCGCCCCGTCGACAAATTTCCGGTGGCGGTCGACGCCCTTCCCGACGCCGACGAGCTGTTTCTGATGGGCACCACCACGGGCATCATGCCCATCGTGCAGGTGGACGACTGGGCCGTGGGCGACGGCACGCCGGGCCCCGTCGCGCGGGAACTGCTGGAGGCCTTCCGCGCGCTGGAGCCGTAGGTCCCCGGCTCGTTGCCGTCTGATCGGGATCGCACCGCCGGACGGTGGATCGGCCACATCATTCACACTCAGCTCATAAAATCGAGAAACACGTCCTACCCGGCCGACCCGTCGAGTGTCGAGCCTCCGACCCACTGATACCAATTGCGATCTTTCGTTGTACACTTCTGCTCCCATCCGTCCACGTAGGGACGACCCGCCGGTCGTCCCTACATCGAGATCGAGGCAGGATCTACATTTCAGCTCCGATTTGCTGACCGCACCGACCGCTCACAATCTGTACAACGATTCGGCGCAGATGGTATGAAGTGTCGTTGCCGCTTCGTTTTCTTTCGCGAATAACCGCCCGACGCCATGCCTGCTCTTCTCGACGCCCTCAAGCAAACCCAGAC
>JBDGQM010000276.1:0-12492 GCA_042219065.1 Salinibacter sp.
GTCTACATTGCCTCCGCCGTTCGGACCCCCATCGGCACGCTCGGCGGGGCGCTGAAAGATCACTCTCCGGTCGATCTCGCCGCCCCGGTGATGCGGGCGGCCCTCGACCGGGCCGACGTGGACGGCGGCGGGCTCGACCTCTACATCTTCGGGAACGTGCTCCGCGCCGGGCACGGCCAACTCGTGCCGCGGCAGGCGGCCCTGCAGGCCGGCATCCCCGAGAGCATCGACGGGTACGCCGTGGACATGGTGTGCGCCTCCAGCATGATGTCGATCATGAACGGCGCGACGATGATCAAGGCCGGGGAGGCGGACCTCATCCTGGCCGGGGGGACCGAGTCGATGTCCGACGCCGGGTACTACCTGGACGCGGGGGCGCGGTGGGGCTACACGCTGTCGCCGGGGGGCGAGACGCTGCAGGACGTCATGCAGCGCGACGGGCTCACCGATCCGGACAGCGGCGAGGCGATGGGCGAGCAGACCGAGCGGCTCTGTGCGGAGCACGACATCGGACGCGCGGCGCTCGACGAAGTTGCGGCGATGTCGCAGCAGCGGGCCGCCGAGGCGACCGAGGCGGGGCACTTCGACGATGAGATGACGCCGGTGGAATACGAAACGCGGTCCGGAACCGAGACGCTGACGACCGACGAGGGCGTTCGGCCCGACACGACCGCCGACGGGCTTTCCAATCTGAGTCCGGCGTTCGAGGAGGACGGTGTGCTTACGGCGGGCAACAGCAGCCAGATCTCGGACGGGGCCGCGGCGGTGTTGCTGGCCAGTGCCGATGCGATTGAGGCGCACGGCCTCACGCCGCTCGCCAAGGTAGGACGGGGCGGCTGGTCGGCGCGCGAGTCGTGGCGCTTTCCCGAGGCCCCCATCCCGGCCGTCCACAACGTGCTCGACGCCACCGACACGTCGCTCGACGACTACGACCTCTTCGAGAACAACGAGGCCTTCGCGATCAACAACATCCTGTTCCACCGCGAGCTGGAGGTGCCGCACGACCGGCTGAACGTGCACGGCGGCGCCATTGCGCTGGGCCATCCCATCGGCGCCTCGGGCACCCGAATCACCGTGACGCTCCTCCACGCCCTGCGCCAGCACGACGGCACGAGGGGCATGGCCTCCATCTGTCACGGCACCGGCGGCGGCGTGGCCCTCGCGATCGAGCGGGAATCGTGACTCGTGACGCCGCGACGCGCGGGAGAATTGAGACCACTCGCGTCAGGGCTCGTGCCTCATTGCTGAGCGTGTCAGACCAACGGTTCGTCCAATGACGCCCCTGTCCCCGTCGTTTTTCGACCGATCGACCGTCCGGGTGGCGCGGACGCTTCTCGGCTGTCGCCTCGTCCACGAGCACCCCTCTGCGGGGCGGCTCGTGGGGCGCATCGTCGAAACCGAGGCCTATACCGAGGACGACCCGGCCTGTCACGCCTCCCACCTCTCGCGCGACCCCGACACCGGAGAGATCACCGGACAGGGGCGAGGCCAAGACCTCTTCGCCGCGCCGGGGACGGCCTACGTCTACCTGATCTACGGCATGCACTGGCTTCTCAACGTGGTGACGGCGCCGGAAGGGACGGCCGGGGCGGTGCTGGTTCGTGCCGTCGAGCCGGAATCGGGGGGCGACGTGATGCAGGAGCGGCGAGACGTCTCTCGGCGGGTGGACGTGACGAACGGCCCCGGCAAGCTCACGGACGCGTTCGACCTGGCGGACGAGACGCACCGGTCCGCCCTGACCGGCCCGCCCGTGTACCTCGCCGACGGGCCCGACGTGGACGACGCGGCCGTGGAGCAATCCGCGCGCATCGGCATCTCGAAAGGCGTCGAGCGCCAATGGCGCTGGTTTGTGGCCGACAACCCGTTCGTCTCCCGCGGCACGCCGAGTGATCAGTAAGCGGGGAGCCCACCTGGGCCGGGGACTACTCGTCTCCGGGAACGCCGGGCTCCGTCATGCGGCGCACGTCCAGGTAGTCGTCCAATTCCTCGTCCGTAAGAAGGTCCATCTTCTTGACGACGGTGCGCACGCTCTCGCGGTTGTTGGCGGCCGTCTTGGCCACCTCGCTGGCCTTGTCGTAGCCAATTGCGGTGTTGAGAGCCGTGGCGATCGACGGATTCAGCTTCAGCAGCTCGCGGCACCGCTCGCGGTCGGCCTCGATGCCCTCCACGCACTTGGTGCGGAACGCCTCCACGCTGTTGGCCAGCAGGCCGATGCTCTGCAGCATCGCGCGGGCCATGACGGGCATCATGACGTTCAGCTCGAAGTTGCCGTGCGTGTTGGCGACGGTGATCGTCTGGTGGTTGCCCGCCACCTGGGTCGCCACCATCATCACCTGCTCGCTCTGCACCGGATTCACCTTGCCGGGCATGATGGAGGAGCCGGGCTGGATGACCGGCAGCTTGATCTCGCCAAGGCCGCTCGTGGGGCCGCTGGACAGATGCCGCAGGTCATTGGCGATCTTGAGGAGGGCCGTGGCGAGCGTGTTCAGGGCCCCGTGGGCATCCAGATACAGCTCCTTCCCGGCCTGCTGCGCAAAGTGGTTGCCGGTTTTGTAGAAGGAGAGGCCAGTGGCGTCCGTGAGGTGTTGCAGCGCGGTTTCGGGAAAGTCGTCGGGACAGTTCAGCCCGGTGCCGGTGGCCGTCCCGCCGAGCGTCACCTCCGAGAGGCGGGTCGAGGCCTGTTCGATGCGCTGAATCGCGTGCTCGATCTGGGCCGCGTACCCGCCGAACTCCTGGCCGAGGCGCACCGGGGTGGCGTCCATGAGATGGGTGCGCCCGCTCTTGAGCACATCGTCAAACTCGTCGGCCTTCGCCGAAAAGGCGTCCTGCAGCGCCTCCAGGGCGGGAAGGAGGTCGTGCTCGATGCCCATCCGGGCGGCCACGTGCATGCTCGTGGGAATCGTGTCGTTCGACGACTGGGACATATTCACGTCGTCGTTGGGATGGACCGCGCCGCTGCCGCGCTCCGCGCCGAGCATCTCGGCGGCCCGGTTGGCGATTACCTCGTTGGCATTCATGTTGGTGGAGGTGCCGCTCCCGGTCTGGAAGATGTCCACGACGAACTCCTCGTCGTGAGCGCCATCGATCACTTCCTGGGCCGCCTCGGTGATGGCGTCGGCGGGGTCGGCGTCGAGAAGATCCAGGTCGTGATTTGCCAGGGCGGCCGCGCGCTTGACGTGGCCGAGGGCTTCGATAAAGCGGCGCGGGAAGCGGAGGTCACTGACGGGGAAGTTCTCTTTGGCCCGCTGCGTCTGGGCGCCGTAGAGCGCATCGGCCGGCACGCGCACATCGCCGAGCGAGTCGCTTTCAGTCCGGTAGTCAGGGCTCATGGATCGAAGAAAAGCGGCTGTTGAGGAAGAGTCGAAGAGGCCTACTTAACTTCGGTGCCGGGAGGTTGAGGTTCAACGAATTAGCCGCGTTCGACAGCGGTATGGGGGAAGGGGGGAGAGGGCAACGGTGTAAAGTTTATCTCGAATCGATCCGACCAGCAGGTTCTTTGAACGAACCGCGCCTCTTCAGCATCAATGACTCTGATGTGACCTGGCGATGAGTACCGCTTCGATGCCCACTCTTCAGCCCTCCTACCGATCGCTGGCCAATCCGTCCGAGTTTGAGGATTTCCTCTCCGGCAACGGAGCGCTGTCGGAGCGGGACGCGTGGGCCGAGGAGGTCGGTTATGACCACCGCGCCCGCAAGCTGGACTTCGAGCGGCATTTCCGGGCGCTGGTGCTTCTGCACACGACCGACCGGACCAGCGGGCGTGACCTGAGCACGGCCGCCCGGGAGGCCCCGCTGTTCAAGGCCACAGGGTCGGACTTTGACATCAGCGTTGCCGGGTTTGGGGACGCGATGGCCGATCGCCCGATTGAGCCCTACTGGCGGATGCTCACGCGGGTGATGGAGGAGGTCAAGACCTTGCCTCGCCAGCGCTTGCGCGGAATCGAAGCGGAGACGTGGAAGCAGATCACGGGTCTGTTCGATGAGATTGACCTGTTTGACGGGACGTCGATGGAGCTTCCCCCCACGCTGTGCGAGTGGGCCGAGACCGAGCCCGACGCGAGCCGGATGGAGATGCACCTGAAGCTCAGCGGGATCGACGGGCGGTTTCAGGAAGCAATCGCGACCCGACCGGGCGGGAACGGCAATGCCCACTTCCAGGACCTGTTGGATCTTGAGGACGGGGCCGGTCGCCTCTACGTCTTCGACGCGGGATACTTCGACATCGATCGGTATCACGAGATTACCGACACGGGAAACTACTTCGCGACGAAGCTCCACGGCAACATCGAGCCGGAGACCGTTTGCAGAAGGCCCGTTCCCGACGAATATACCGACGCGGGCGGGCGCACTGACTGTGGCTATTCGGTACTCGAGGACCGATACGTCCGTCTCACCGGCCGGGACATGTGGTATCGCGTCCTCACGGTAAAGGTCTCGACGAACAAGACGATCGAGATTCTGACGAACCTGCTTTGGCTCGATGCCGCGCAGGTCTGCCGGCTCTACCACCACCGGTGGTCGATTGAGATCGTGTTTCGGTGGCTCTCTGGCCGGTTGCAGTTGGACCACTTCATCAGCCGGGACCCGCGGGGAATCATCCGCCAAATCGTGACGGCCCTGATCGTCTGGGGGTTGTTGACCATCTACAACCGGGGCAACGCCGAGTTCAGCCCCAAAAAGCTGATGCGCGAGGTGCGCCGCGCGCAGGAGCAGGCCATCTTCGAATTTGGACGGCAATGTCAAAAGCATGGCGTCAGCCCCTTCGATTAACTTTACACTGTTGGGGGAGAGGGAAAGGGGGAAATGTTATTGTGGATTTGAGATCATGATGTGGGCCCAGGGCTGGCCGGGCTCCATGAGCCACGGGCCGCCCTCCGGGCGTGTGGGAAGACCGGTACTCTCGCCCGTGGCGTAGGGCACATACACGACGTGGAGGCGGGAGGCATCCTCAACCTCATTGGAGGCAGGATCGTAGGTCCCGGAGAGGTTGTAAAGCGCGGCGGGCCGGTCCGGGTACGACAGGGACCCGTTCTCGATCTCGACCCGCCGGACACTGTCGACGGCGGTCACGCCCTGTCGCCGCAGCTCTCGCCCGCGCCGCATGAACGGGGCCAGCGACTCGTGGTAGCAGGCGACGTGGAAGCCGTCGTCGGTCGGGTCGTCGGCGAGGCACACGAGCGTGCCGGAGCCCTCTCGGAGCGTCGTGATGGTTCCCGCGTCCGTGTACCCGCGGACGGTCGCGTCCTCACGCATGGACTCGGGGGCAGCCTGAACTGTGGCCTCAATCTGGGTCTCGGCATCGGGGACCGACTGGGCCTGAAGCGAGCCGGAAAAGAAAACGAGCAGGAGGACCGTTGTGACAAGAGTGCGCATGCCGGAGATCAGGTCGTGGACAAGAGAGGGATGAGAGGAATCGGTGCTCGACGAACAGACATCGTCGGCACCGTTGCTATAGCCGCGACGAACGAATGTGTGCCGATTGTCGGACGAACCTGCGTCCCGTGACTTCGTAGCCGCCCTCGACGCATCGCCCGCAACCTTGCTTCAGTCCCCCCCTCCGGATCTATGGACGTGATTCGCACCGTCGATGAAATTCAGGCCCACGCCGATGCGGCCCGGGCCGAGGGCCAGACCCTCGCACTGGTGCCCACCCTCGGGGCCCTACACGAGGGGCATCTCACCCTCATCCGCAGGGCCCTGGAGGAGGCCGACCACGTGACCGTCTCGGTCTTCGTCAACCCCACCCAGTTTGGGCCCGACGAGGACTACGACGAGTATCCCCGCGACCTGGAAGGCGATCAGAAAAAGCTCGAGGCGCTCAACGTGGACGCCCTGTTCGCGCCGTCGGTCGACGAGATGTATCCGTATGTCGACGACGAGGCCCTGCCCGGACCTCTGGCGTGGGTGTCGGTAGACCGGCTCGACGAGCACCTGTGTGGGGCGTACCGGGAGGGGCACTTCCGGGGCGTCACAACTGTGGTCACGAAGCTCTTTCATGCCTGCAAGCCGGACCTCGCGGTGTTCGGGAAAAAAGACGCCCAGCAGTACGTCATTCTTCAGCGGCTGGTGGAGACCCTTCTCTTCGACATCGACATCGTGGGGGTGCCGACGGTGCGAGAGCCCGACGGCCTTGCGACCTCGTCGCGAAACGAGTACCTCGATCCGGAGGAGCGGGAGCAGGCGTCCGTGCTTTTCGAGGCCGTCACGGCCGCCGAGGAGGCCATCGAGGAGGGGGAACAGGAGGCAGAAGCGGTGGTTCGAGCGATGGAAAATAAACTCGCTGCGGCCCCTGACGGGGAGGTGGAGTACGCTGAGGTCGTGGACGCCAACACGCTGCAGCCCACCGATCATCTGGCCCCGGGGCAAGACGTGCTGGCCGCCGTGGCGGTCTATTTTGGCGACACCCGACTCATTGACAATACCTTCGTCGAAGTACCGCGGGCCTGAGGCCTTCTTCGAGGGCCCGCTGCATTCCCTGCTCAATTCAGTCGTGCGTCTATGGACATCACAATGCTCAGGGCGAAGCTGCACCGGCTTCGCGTTACCGAGGCCGATCTCTACTACGAGGGCTCCATCACGGTCGATCGTGAGTTGCTCGACACCGCCGGCCTTCTGCCGTACGAGAAGGTGCAGGTGGTGAACGTGAACAATGGGGAGCGGCTTGAGACCTACACGATCCCAGGCGAGGCGGGCGAGCGCACGGTGTGCCTCAACGGACCCGCGGCCCGGCTTGCAGCGGTGGGCGATGAGGTCATTGTCATTGCGTACGCGGCGCTCACGCCCACGGAGGCGCGCGAGCACCATCCGCGGGTGGTGCACGTCGATGAGAACAACGACGTGACCAAGACGCGCACCCTGGACGTGTCGACGGACGACGACGCCGTGCAGGCGCCGGACGGGATGGAAGACGTGCTAATTGCGTAGTCTGCCCGTGGTTGCGTGGTCTGGTGGTTGACGGTCGACCGCTGAGGGTCGATCGCAGGCCGGGGGCGCCGTTTTCAGTTGCCGCGGACTGCTCTTCCGAAAGGCGTCGCTCTGAGGATTCTCCGAGGAGGCGACACACGGCGAAGTCGAGCGGCTTTTATTTCTGTTATTGCAGTTGAAATACATCGGTTTTGTGGATGGACGCTCCCAATCGGGACTTACGTCCATCCACAGCGTCGCAGCGAGGCGAACCTCCTGCCGGAGCACGTCAATTCCCATCCGAAATTCGTCCCCGACGGTCGACAAGGATGGAAGCGCTTTGCTATTCTGACTGTGTCGATTGCGCTTCCATCAGAAATTCCTCTCACCCATGTCTGTACAACGCACCGCCGTCGTGGGCGCCGGCACGATGGGAAACGGCATCGCCCACGTCTTCGCCCTGCACGGCCACGACGTAGCCCTGATTGACCTCGATGAGACCCTGCTGGCGGAGGCGCGGGATACGATCGCGGGCAATCTGTCGCGGCAGGTCGACAAGGACGCCATCTCGGCCGACGAGAAAGCCGCTGCGCTCGATCGGCTTGCCGTCACCCCCGACACGGCCGAGGGGGTGCAGTCGGCCGATCTCGTCGTGGAGGCCGTCCCGGAAGAGCAGGCCCTCAAGGCCGAGGTCTTCGCGGACCTCGATACGCACGCTCCGGAAGAGGCCATCCTCGCGTCCAACACGTCGTCCATCTCCATCACCTGGATTGCCAGCCAGACTGACCGGCCCGAGCAGGTCATTGGAATGCACTTCTTCAACCCCGTCCCGGTCATGACGCTAATTGAGGTGGTGCGGGGCCAGCGCACGAGCGACGCGACCTTCGCGACGGTGGCGGAGGTGGCGGAGGACCTGGACAAGAATCCGATCGAGGTGGAAGACTACCCCGGCTTCGTGTCCAACCGCATCCTCATGCCCATGATCAACGAGGCGGTGTTTTGCGTGATGGAGGGCGTGGCGGCGCCCGAGGACATCGACACGGTGATGGAGCTGGGCATGAACCATCCGATGGGGCCGCTCACGCTCGCGGATTTCATCGGGCTCGACGTGTGCCTCCAGATTCTGGAGGTCCTGCACGACAATCTGGGCGACGACAAGTACCGGCCGTGCCCCCTACTGCGCCGCAAGGTGACGGCGGGCCAACTGGGCCGGAAGACGGGGGAGGGGTTCTTTGAGTACGACTGATGTCAACGTCGCTTGCGCTCCGTTGAAGTATGGACGTATGGATGTGTGGACGGGTGGAAGTAGAAGAATGCGTCCAAACCTCCATCCTTCCTCACCTCCATACCTAATCACTCATCGTGCTCCTCGTACGCGGCGATGATGTCGCGGACCAGGCGGTGCCGGGCCACGTCCTCGCGCTCCAGGTAGATAAACTCGATGCCGTCAATGCCCTTAAGGATGTGCTGCACCTGAATGAGCCCGCTCGCGCTCCGGTCCCGGAGGTCCGTCTGCGTAATGTCGCCCGTCACGATGGCCCGACTGTGCGGCCCGAGCCGGGTGAGAAACATCTTCATCTGGCTCGTGGTGGCGTTCTGCGCCTCGTCGAGGATGACGAACGATGATTTGAGGGTCCGGCCGCGCATGTAGGCGAGCGGCACCACCTCCACGCGGTCCTGCTCGATCGACTCCGCGAGTTCATCCCGGGGCATCATCTCGCCGAGGGCGTCGTAGAGGGGCCGCAGGTACGGCGCCACCTTCTCGTAGAAGTCGCCGGGCAGGAAGCCGAGCTCTTCGCCCGCTTCCACGGCGGGGCGGGAGAGAACGATCTTGTTCACTTCGTGGTTGTTGAGGGCCGCCACGGCGAGGGCCACGGCCACGTACGTTTTGCCCGTTCCGGCCGGGCCAATGGTGAAGACCACGTCGTTGTCGGCGGCAGACTGGACGAGACGCTCCTGGTTCGCGGAGCGGGGCTTGATTACCTCACCATCGGGCGTGGAGAGGATGGCCTCGCGGCGTCCGGCGTCGGGGCTGGGGGCGGCGGAGCCGTCGTCGGAGTCGAACAGGGCGAGAACCGTATCGACGTCTTCCTCCGTGAGATGGTCGTTGCGCTCAATCAGCGTCAGCATCTCATCGAACACGCGCTCGACCTGATCGAGGGCCTCTTCGTTCCCTTCGAGATGCACGTCCGTCCCGCGGGCGGTGATGTGGGTGTCCGGAAAGGCGTCCTCGATCTTTCGGAGGTAGGTATCGTTGAAGCCGAACAGCAGCAGCGGATCGGCGCCTTCGATGCTCAGTTGTTTTTCGGGCAAAGGGTTTGAGGGGTTTGTGAAGAACGAGAGTGTGCGTCTGAGGAAAGCATCATAGCACTAGCCTTACGGAGGGACGTCCCAATCGTGCCGAGATCGGGACGGTGCTCACAACCACTACACGATCATGAACAACGATCATGAACACAAACGGGGTTCGATTTACCAAGATGCAAGGGACGGGCAACGATTTCCTCGTCCTGGACAATCGGTCTTATCAGTTCTCGACCGAGGAGCTGTCCGCCTGCGCCGCGGCGTGGTGCGAGCGACGGTATGGCGTGGGGGCCGACGGGTTGCTTGCGCTCGATCGTCCCGAGACGTCCGCGGCGGACTATCGGATGCACTACGTGAATGCCGACGGATCGCGGGCCACGATGTGCGGGAACGGCGCCCGGTGCCTTTTTCGCTTCGCACGTCGGGTCGGGTTCGAGACGACCGAACTGGCATTCGATACGGACGCCGGATTGTACCGGGCCACCTATGCAGACGGCGATGACCGGCAGGTTCGCCTGTTTGTGCCGGCGGTCACGGACGTCCGTCCCGGGATCGCTCTGGATCGACCCGTTCCGGAGACGGTGGACCGCCTCTTCTACGCGCATGCCGGCACCGAGCACCTCGTCGCGGTGGTGGAGGATGTGGAGTCCGTTCCGGTGTCCGACTGGGGCGCGCGGCTCCGGCACGACCCCACCCTCCAGCCCGCGGGCGCCAACGTGAACTTCGTAGAGGTGGACGAGGACGGATGCGTATCGCTCCGCACCTACGAGAAGGGGGTGGAAGGGGAAACCCTGTCCTGCGGCACCGGCGTGCTGGCCGCCGCGGTGGTTGCGGAACGCCTCGCGGGGGACCGTCCGAGGCAGGCCTTGTCGGTCGAGACGAACGGGGGCCGACTGCAGGTCGGAATTGCGGAGACCGACCGCGGCGCCGAGCGGTACCTGGAAGCTCCGGCCGAGCCGGTCTTTCAGGGCACGGTCCCGCGCCCGAACCCGGACGGGTCCCGGATCTGACAGATGCGGGGGGCTACCGCAACTGCGACCGGTTGTCCTTGATGGTAGCGTCTTCCTTCAGGGCCGCGATCCAATCCGAGGCGACTTGTTTCTGGCGTTGCTTCAGCAGCTGCTGACGGATCTGTTTGCGCCGCTGGTCGGTGAGGGGCGGCGGCGTATTTTTCTTCGTCGTCTGGACCACGAACGCAGCGTTCGACCCCTCTACAACGTCGGAGGTCTCTCCTTCGTCGAGCCCGAAGACGGTTCCCACAAACTTGGGCTCCTGGCCCAGGCCGGGGACGGTCTTCGTGGAGAAGCCGATGTTCGACTCTGTGCGCATCTGAGTGCCGAGGACGTTCGGCAGCGCCTCGAAGTTATTCTGCGAGAGGGCCCGCTGCATGCGATTTACCTGAATCGTTCGCTTCTTCTGAAGCGCCACCTGTGGACGGATTTGCTCTTTCACCGTCTCGAAGGAGCGATACCCCTCGGGGGTGACACTGGTCACCCGGGCGACCACAAACTTGTCGTCCAGTTCCAGCACGTCGCTGATGGCACCCGTGGAGGCCGACTCCAGGAACCGTGAGAGTTTCGGGCTCTGGCCAATGCCCGGAATCGACGACTGATCGGTTTCCACCTGCACTTCCTGGACGGTGAGATCCAGCCGCTTCGCCTCGTCGCGGAAGTTGCCCTCTTCCTCCGCAAAGTAGGCCAGGTCGCCGAGCACGGCCTCCTTGTCCGACAGTGTGGACTGGCTGGGCTTCAGACTGTACGCCACGTCTGCAATCTGAACAGCCTTGGAGGCTACCGCTTCGACGCGAATCAAGTGATAGCCAAACTCAGAACGGACCGGGCCCACCAGACTCCCTGGCTCTGCTCCGAAGGCCGCGTTCTCAAAGGCATCGACCATGCTGCCCTTGGAAAACCAGCCGAGGTTGCCGCCCTCAGAGGCCGACTGGTCGTCGGAGTATTTCCGGGCCATTTCGGCAAATGACGCGGCGCCGGACTCGATGGTGTCTCGGATGGCCTGCAGCCGCCCGAGCAGCTTCGAATCGGCCTGGTCGGTCTTCAGAAGGATGTGCCGGGCGTGGGCATACTTGGTTTCGGCGGGACGGGTGTCCCGGATCTTCACGAGGTGGGCGCGGCCTCCGCCAAACACCGGGCCGACGATGCGTCCCGGTGTCGGGTTGGCGTAGACCGAGTCGGCGATGCGTTCGTTCATCTGATCGGGCGTGACATACTCGCTCGAAAAGTCACGGTCCGAGGCATTGTTCACCAGGAAGAGCGAGTCGTTTTCCGTCGTCGCGAAGTCTTTGCGCAGGTCTTTGAGGTCGCCCGCGATGGCCGACGAGTCCTCGGACGTGGCCTCCTTGGAGGTGGATGCGTACTCGATCGTAACCGTCTTCTCGCGCTTGAAGTCTTCTTTGTTGTTCTGGTAATAGCTGCGCAGGTCCGACTCGGTGATCGAGATGGAGTCGTCCGGGACGCGGGCGTACCGGAGAGACACGTAGCGGGCCGACGCCGTGGTGTTCTGGCGCTGGTAGTAGTTCTTGATGTCCTGCTCGGAGATCTGGATCGTGGACTGGACGAGCGAGGTCATCTTCTGCTGCCGGCGCTGCCGTCGGAGAAAGTCTTCCAACTGGAGCCACTTGGACTTGGCCTGCGGATTCTGCGCCATGTTTTGCAACAGGTTGTAGTTGATTTGGCCGGTGGAGTCGGCAAACTGCCGGCGGATGACGGGATGCGGATTCTCGCCAAAGACCATCTGCTCCACCTCCGCGTCGGTCACCGAGATCCCCAGGCGGTTCATTTCCTGTTCGATGAGCTCCTGGTTGACGACCTGCTTGTATGCCTGCTCCCGCACCCGCGATTCCATCTGGGGATTCATGTCGCCTCCCAACTGCTTCTGGAATCGCTGGCGCTGGCGTTTGACCATCTGCTGATACTCCTCGTGCTGAATGGCACTTCCATTGACTGTGGCGACGCTCCGGTTCTGCTGGTCCATCGCCGAAAAGACGTCGGAGTCCTGGAGCGTCCAGATGACGCCGAACGAAATGACGAGGATCCAGAGAATCACTCCGGTGTTCTGCCGGAGCGTGTTCATCGCGCCCATGGGGACGAAAAGGGTTTCGTGAAAAAGGTGGCGGGGGACGTGCGCTCGTCCGTCGCATCAAAAAATGGCTCCTACATTACTTTCTGCCTCGCAGAATTGTTCGCGCTTAATGCAGGTTTACGGACGAACGCGGCTGAGTGCAGGGAAACGGGTCCTGTCGGGCGTACGCCACAGGGCAATCGCATC
>JBDGQM010000277.1:0-10944 GCA_042219065.1 Salinibacter sp.
CGCGCCGACAATCTGAGTCACACGTCAATCGCGTCGCCGATGAGCTGCTCCTGCTCGCGGTCATGCACCTTCGCGGAGCCGGTGGCGGGACTCGCGCTGCCGGGCCGCCCCACGTACTGGATGCGTTGCTCGCAGGGGCCGTGAATCTCTTCGAGCAGGTCGTCGAGGCGGGAGCGCACGAAGGTCCAGGCGCCCATGTTGGCCGGTTCCTCTTGTACCCAGACGGTTTCGTCGGCCTCGGCGTACCGCTCCAGCTCCTCCCGTAGCTCCGCCTCCGGGAACGGGTAGAACTGCTCCAGGCGCGTGATCGCGATCTCGTCGCGCCGATCGTCGTCTTCGAGGGCGGATACGAGGTCGTAGTACACCTTGCCGCTGCAGAGGATGTGGCGCGCGGGGGCGGTCGGATCGGCCTTGGCGGGAATGACCTCCTGCACGCCGCCGTCCGTCAGGTCGTCGGGCGTCGATACGCACTTCGGATGCCGCAATAGGCTCTTCGGCGTCATGATGATAAGGGGCTTCTTCACGTCGCGCTTCACCTGCCGGCGCAGGGCGTGGAAGTAGTTGGCGGGCGTGGAGTAGTTGGCGACGATCATGTTCTGCTCGCCACAAAGCTGGAGGAACCGCTCCAGGCGGGCCGAGGAGTGCTCCGGCCCCTGCCCCTCGTAGGCGTGGGGGAGAAGCGCCACGAGGCCGGAGGTCTGGCCCCATTTCTCCTCGGCGGCGCTCACGAACTGGTCCCACACGATCTGCGCGCCGTTCGCGAAGTCCCCGAACTGCGCCTCCCAGCAGGTCAGCGCGTCCTGGTCCATCACCGAGTAGCCGTACTCGAACCCGGCCACGGCGTACTCCGACAGAAGACTGTCGTAGATCAGGAGGCGCGCCTGGTCGTCGCTCAGGTTGTTGAGCGGCGTGTATTCCTCGCCGGTCTCCTGGTCAAAGAGCACAGCGTGGCGCTGGCTAAAGGTCGCGCGACGGGAGTCCTGTCCGCTCAGTCGGACGCGCGTGCCTTCCTGCAGCAGCGACCCGAACGCGAGGGCCTCCGAAAAGGCCCAGTCGATGCGCTCCTGGTCGTAGAACAGGTCGTCGCGCTTGCCGAAGAGGCGTTCGAGCTTGCGGTGCACCTCAAAGTCGTCCGGGAAGTCCGTGAGAACCTCGACCACCCGCTCCAGGTGCTCGCGCTTCGCGGTCGTGTCCACGTCCGGAAGCCGACTGGGACCGGTGCGCTGCATGCGTTCTTCGAGGGCCTCGTCGGCGTCTTTCTCCTCAAGGTCCTTCGTGCGCTCGAAGGCTTCCTGCAGTCGGCCCCGATAGTCGTCGAGCATCTGCTCAGCCTCGTCCGGCTCAATCTCGCCGCGGCGCAGGAGCCGTTCGGTGTAGAGCTTTCGGGGCGAGCGCTTCTCCTCAATCTTCTCGTAGAGCAGCGGCTGCGTGAAGGTGGGCTCGTCCCCTTCGTTGTGCCCGTGAACCCGGTAGCACATCATGTCGATGACGACGTCCTTGTTGAAGCGCTGCCGGTACTCGAACGCCAGCTGTGCGATGCGCACGCAGGCCTCGGGATTGTCGCCGTTGACGTGAAAGATGGGCGCCTCGATGGCGCGGGCCAGGTCGGTCGCGTAGGTGGAGCTGCGGGCGTCGCCGGGGGGGGTGGTGAAGCCGATCTGGTTGTTGATGACCAGGTGGATCGTGCCGCCCGTGGTGTAGCCCCGCAGCTTGCTGAGGTTGAGGGTTTCGGCCACGACGCCCTGCCCGGAAAAAGCCGCGTCGCCGTGAATCAGGAAGGGCATGATGGCGTCGTGGTAGTCGTCCTGGGTCGCCTCGGGGTGCTCGTCGCGCAGCAGGTTCTGCTTGGCGCGCGACATGCCCTCGACGACCGGGTTGACCGCCTCCAGGTGGCTGGGGTTCGAGGCGAGCGACACGCAGATCTCGTTTCCGTTGGGCGACGTCACGTAGCCCCCGGCCCCGAGGTGATACTTGACGTCCCCCGATCCCTGCGTCGTCTGCGGGTCGATGTTGCCCTCGAATTTGGAGAAGATCTCCTCGTAGGGCTTGCCGATAATGTTCGCCAGCACGTTGAGGCGCCCGCGGTGGGCCATGCCCATCACCACGTCCTTCACTCCGGCATCGGCAGCGTCGGACAGGAGCGTGTCGATGATGGGAATCATTGTTTCGGCGCCCTCCAGCGAGAACCGCTTGTGGCCGACGTATTTGGTGTGCAGGAAGCGCTCGAAGGCCTCGGCGGCGTTGAGCGTCTGCACGATGCGGTGGCGCTCCTCCTCCGACGGCGGCTCGGCGTTGCGCATCGGCTCGATGCGATTCTGGATCCACCGCTTCTCCTGCGGATCCGAGATGTGCATGAAGGCCGTGCCGATCTTGTTGGTATAGGCCTTCCGCAGAATGGACAAGATCTCGCGGAGGGGCAGCTTGTCCTCGCCGCCCAGCCCGCCGGTAATGAACTCGCGGTCGAGGTCCCACACGGTGAGGCCGTAGGAGGCCGGGTCGAGCTCGGAGTGGTACTGCCACTCGTAGCCCAACGGGTTGGTGTCGGCCTGCAGGTGGCCGCGCACCCGGTAGGCCCGGATGAGCTGCAGGACCGCGGCCTGCTTCTCGGTCATGTCGAGGGCGTCCTGCGTGTCGTGCTGCCCGAGTTGAGGGGTGGAGTCGGTGGCCATCTGGTACGGCTGGTACGGCACGCCCAGGTCCCCAAACAGCTCATGGTAGAAGTCGTGGTCTCCCTGCAGCAGCTCTTCGACGTGGTTCAGAAACGCCCCGCTCGTGGCGCCCTGAATGACGCGATGGTCGTAGGTGGACGTCAGTGTCATGGTCGGCGAGACGCCCGCCTTGCTCGCAACTTCGGAGTCGTACCCGCGGTACTCCGGCGGATACCCGATGGCACCGGCGCCCACGATGACCCCCTGTCCGGGCATCAGCCGGGCCACGCTCATCGACGTGCCGATCATGCCGGGATTGGTGAGGGTGGCCGTGGTGCCCTGGAAGTCGGAAAGGTCCAGATCGCCGTCGAGGGCCCGCCCGACGATGCTGTTGTACGTCCCCAGGAACTCCGCGAAGTTGAGGCTGCCCGCATCTTTGATGTTGGGCACCAGGAGCGTGCGTTCGCCCCGGCGTTCCACGTCGATGGCGAGCCCGAGGTTAATCTGATCGGGCTTGACGTGCTGCGGGCTCCCCTCGTCGTCGCGGCGGAAGGTGGTGTTCATGTCGGGGTATTCCTGCATGGCCTGCACCATCGCGTAGGCGATGATGTGGGTGTACGAGACCTTCTCGCCGCCCACCTGCTTCTGGTAGTCGTTCAGCAGGTTGCGATTCTCGTCCAGCAGTTTCACCGGGATCGTGCGGGCGGAGGTCGCCGTCGGGATCCCGAGGCTGTCCTCCATGTTCTCCACGACCTTTGCCGACGGGCCGGTCATGGCCGTCACCTCGGCCCGGTCCTCGTCGACCGAGGGGGCGGACGCAGGGCGCAGGGGCTCCACGACCCCGTCCTCCGGTTCGGAAGGCGTCGGGGACGACTCGGACGGGGGCTCCCGGGCCTCCGTCGTCGGCTCCGTCGGCTGCTCGGGGGGAGGCGTGGTCGCCTCTCCATCGCCCGTTGTCTGCGCCTCGCCGGAGGGCTGCGTCGCGGGGACGAAGGAGGCATCCGGGTCGTAGTCCGCAAAGAACTCCCGCCAGCTTTCGCTGACACTGTCGGGGTCCTGCTGGTATTGCTTGTACAGCTCTTCGATGTATCCCGTATTGAATCCGAGACTGCTCACGGTAGGAAAAAGCATTTGGTCGTGAAAGAGACACGGGCTCCCCGCCTGGAGCGACTATCATGTACGGCACGCCTGCGACGAGGATTCGCGGCGGGGCCGAGCGATCCGGCGGCTACAGCCAGCCGCGGGACTGGTACCACTGAATGGTCTCGGCCACGCCCTCGTCCAGCGGGGTGGAGGGGGTGTAGTTGAAGTCCTGCTGGGCCTTCTCAATCGAGCAGGCCGTGCAGGCATGCCGGATCTCGCGGGCCTTGTCGCGATTGAGCGGCGGATGGGTGCCGGTGAGGGCGCCCCAGGCTTCCGACACGGCCCCGACGGCGCCCACGAGGAGGCCCGGGAGGGGGAGCGTGAGGGCCCATGTATCGAGGGCCTCGGTGGCGGCCTGCTTCACGTCGGTCCAGGCGTAGGGGCGCGGGCTGCCGAGATGATACGTCTCCCCGTCCGTGCTCGGGTGGCGCGCGGCGTCGACCATGCCGACGGCGAGGTCGCGGGCGTGGACGAGGCTCAGGGTCCGGGCCGTGCCGCTCCCCACGATGGGGCAGACGTGTCGCTGAACGGCCCGAAAGAAGTCGAGAATGTCCCGGTCGCGGGGGCCGTAGACGGCGGGCGGGCGGACGACCGTAAGGGGCAGGGTCTCCGCGTACGATTCGGGCGTCATCTCCGGCCGGTCGCGGAGCGCCGTCTCCATCTGGGCCTTGCTGCGCCCGTACATGCTCACCGGCTGGAGCGGCACGTCCTCCGTCGCCACGTCTTGGTCGCAGCGGCCCACCGCGGCGAGGCTGCTCGTCACCAGCACGCGGTCGAGGGACGGCGCGGCGTGCTTTACGGCGCCCAGCAGGTTGAGCGTGGCCTGCACGTTCGCCTCGTAAAAGGCGTCCGCCGTCGGCGCCTTGGTGCGCCCGGCCACGTGGTACACCTCGTCGACCCCGTCGAGCGCCTCCCACAGCACCTCCACGTCCGAGAGGTCGCCGCGGACGTACGTCACGTCCAGGTCGGACAGCCATTTCGGCTCGGACCGCACGAGGCACCGCACCTCCTCTGTGTCGCGGCGCAGCAGCTCTTCGACGAGATGGCTGCCGACAAAGCCGGTGCCGCCGGTGACGAAGACTGTGTTGCTCACGTCACTGGCGGCTGCTTACGGGGAGAATCGAACATGGGGGAAGGAATTGAGAGCGGAGAGAGGAGAAAGGCGAGAGGCGGGACGACGTTAGGAATGCAGGGACTCGTGTGTCTTTCTCGACACAGTGTTGTCCACATCTCGCAATGAACGAAGAGTCGTGGCCCAGATCAACTCCTTTCGTGAATTGGACGTGTATCGGCTCGCACTCCGGCATGCCAAAACGATTTACGAGTGGTCGCTTCAGCTGCCAAAAGAGGAGCGGTATGGTCTGTCTTCTCAAATCCGACGCTCTTCAAGGGCGGTGGGGCCCCTGATCGCAGAAGCATGGGCCCGACGCCGGTATCAAAACGCATTCACTGAGAAACTCACACAGGCCCTTGCGGAAGCGAAAGAGACACAAGCGTGGCTCGACCATGCCCGTGCCCAGGAATATCTTGATGACCAGCAGTACGAATCATTCGACGAGGCCTGGGATCATGTTTGTGCCATGCTCCGCCGAATGATCCAGCGTGCCGATCGCTTCTGCAACTCCGAATAGTGTACCCTGCGTTTCCTTGAGCCATTGCCCTTCGCCTGTCGCCCTTCACCCTTCACCACACGACTCCCGACCCCCGTCAGCCGAACCACAGCTTCTGTGTGTACGGGAACGCCTTGATGTGGCCGCCCGACGTCTCATCCGCAGTGATCGGCTACGCGCTGCTCCCTGTGTTTCAGGGACCTTGCGCTCGCCCTTTCTCGCGTTGCCTGCAATCGGGGGACACGCGACCTGTACGGCGCGGCGCGCTCGGAACCTCCGACGGGGGCGACCGTGGCGGACGGGCAGTGTGAATTTCCACTCTGCCTGTTGCTTGCCCCCCAGCTTCAGCCCCGCAGTTCATGGTGTCCAGTGGCTCCGTGTGGCAGCGCCTCCTGCTCGGCGCCGCGCTCCTGTTTGGCCTTCTCCTTGCCATCGTCGGGGTCCGGACGTGGCAGGTGGAGTCGCGACAGATGCGCACGGAGCCCGTGGAGCCGTCCGTATCGGCAGAGGCCCCCGCGCATCTGGCCGACGCCCTTCGCCAGCGCACCCTCACGGCCCAAAATCCAGCGGCCTTCGATTCAGCGGCCTTTCGGGCCCTCTACGACACGTTCGGGCAGGCCTTTCCGCGCGTGCACCAGACCCTCGACACCGCGCACGTCAACGGCCTTAGTCGCCTCTACACGTGGAAGGGGAAAGATCCGTCTCGGGATCCGATTGTGCTCATGGCCCACGTCGACGTGGTGCCCGTGGAGGATTCCGCCGCGTGGAGGCATCCCCCGTTTTCGGGACGGATCGCCGATGGCCACATCTGGGGCCGCGGCGCGCTGGACGACAAGGCCAGTGCCGTCGGCATTCTGGAGGCCATCGAGACGCTCCTGAAGCGCGGGGTCACGCCGCATCGCACTGTGCACGTGGCCCTGGGGCACGACGAAGAAGTGGGCGGGCGGCGAGGGGGCAAAGCCCTGGCCGAGCGCATCACGGACGGCGGCGTGTCGCCGGCGCTCGTGGTGGACGAAGGGGGTGCCGTTACGCGCGGCGTCCTGCCCGGACTCGATGACCCGCTCGCGGTTGTAGGGGTGGCCGGAAAAGGATACCTGAGCCTCGAACTGACCGCCAGTGGGCCGGGCGGACATTCGTCGGTGCCGCCGAACCAGACGAGCGTCGATGCCCTGACCGAGGCACTGTCCCGGCTGCGTGATCGGCCCCTGCCCGCGCGCCTGTCCGGGGTGGCCGGAACGATGTTCGACTACCTCGCGCCCGAGATGGATCTGCCGATGCGGGCGCTGCTGGCCAATCGGTGGCTCACGGCCCCCGCTCTTCGCTGGGTCCTGAGTCGACAGCCGCCGACGCGGGCCGCCATCCGCACGACCACAGCCCCGACGCGGCTCGCCGCAGGGGTGAAGGACAACGTCATTCCTACGACGGCCCGGGCAGTGGTGAACTTTCGGGTGCTGCCGAGCCAGTCGATTCAGTCGGTGATCGACCATGTCCGATCGACGGTGGACGGACTGCCCATTGAGACAGAAGTGCTCCGCTCCCACAAGCCGCCCACCGTCTCGAGGGTCGACACCCCGGCCTTTCGCACACTTCAGCGCACGATCGGACAGGTAACCGCCGATTCCGTGGTTGTGGCCCCCTACCTCGTCCCGGGGCGCACGGACAGCGGCTATTACGCCAAACACAGCGACGCCGTCTACCGGTTCGTCCCGTATCAGCTTGGACCGGGGGACGAAAGCCGCATCCACGGCCCGAATGAGCGCATTGCCGTGGAGGACTACCGGTCCGTGGTGCGGTTCTACATGCAGATCATCCAAAACGCCGATACGCTGTGATCCCCGCGGCGTTCTCCCTCCACGCTCTCCCACGCGCACCCAAAGCCCCCGCTTCTCTCGATGCCAAAATGTTTCCGTTATTGCATAGGAGGACTAGCTGTCGCACTGGGCATCGCGTCGACCGCGGAGGCCCAGCCTGACCCCGGAGCGAAAGCTGCCCGGTCGACGATTCGGCAGGCGGTGACCGATACCATCGAGGCCGAGCCGTATTCCGGGGCGTTCTGGGGCGTCGAGGTTACCAACCTGCGGACGGGCCGCCGCCTCTTCCAGCACAATCCGGATTATCTCTTCACGCCCGCCTCCAACACAAAGCTGCTTACCGCGGCGGCGGCGCTGAAGCGCCTGGGGCCGTCGTACCGGTACGAAACGGGCCTGTACGTGGACGGGCCCATCCGCAATGGCGTGCTTCATGGAAACGTGATCGTGCGGGGGAGCGGGGACCCCACGATCGGCGGATACGAACAGCGATCCTCGCCCACGGCGGTGTTCCGGGACTGGGCCGATTCGCTGAAGGCGGCAGGCATCTCGCGGATCGAGGGAGCCATCATGGGGGACGACGATCCCTTCAGCGACGTCCCTCTGGGCGACGGATGGAGCTGGAACGACGTGCCGTACTCGTACGCGGCGGAAGTGAACGGGCTCGTGTTCAACACGAACGCGATCGACCTGGAGGTGCAGGGCCGCCGCCCGGGAATGCCGGCGCAGATCACCTGGACGCCCTTCGAGACCGATTTTGTGCAGGTCGTCAATCGGACGCGGACGGTCCCGCGCGACTCCTCGTCCGAAGAGAAGTACGACCGTCCCCTCGACGCCAACACCTTCACCGTCCGCTCGCGCCTCCATCCGTACGAGACCCAGGAGGAAACCCTCGCGATCACCGAGCCCACCCGGTACTTCACCCACGTTCTGCGCTCGGTGCTGCTTCAGGAGGGCATTTCGGTGGACGGGCGGGGCGTGGACCTGGACGCGACGCCCCTCACGCCCCAGTACAGGGCCGACTCCGTCCGCAAGGTGGGCACATACCGGTCGCCGCCGCTCCACCAGATCGTGCGGACGATGAATCGGGAGAGCAAAAACCTCTACGCCGAGCAGTTGCTCCGGACGCTCGCCATCGTCAACCGGCCCGACACGACGTCCGAGGAACTCACGAAAGGCTCGGCGGCCCTCGGTACTCTGGCCGTGCGATCGGAGCTGGCCGCGGCCGGGGTGGACACCAGTCGCGTTCGGCTCGTGGACGGCTCCGGGCTCTCGCGAAAAAACTACGCCAGCCCCCGAGCCCTGACGCGTCTGCTGGAGCACATGTGGGTGGACGCCGCGCCGGCTCAGAGTTCAGCGTTCTACGACGCGCTGCCCATCGGCGGAAAAAACGGGACGCTGGAGTACCGCTTCGGGGGCGCCCCGGCAGAGGGCAATGTGCGGGCGAAGACGGGCACCCTCACGGGCGCCAGTGCGCTCAGCGGGTACGTCACCACGGCCGGCGGCACGCCCCTCTCCTTCGTGATTCTCTGCAACCATCACATGGCCGAGGCCGACGCGGTGCGGGCCGCGCAGGACGCCATTGTGAACGCCCTGGCGGAGCTTGCTCTGTAGTTCGTATTGCGTATTTCGTATCACGCAGTTCTTTCGCACTACGCACTATCCGAACAGGAGCTGTACCATGTACACCGAGGCGAGAAAGCCCACGAGGTCGGCGAACAGGCCGGCGGGCACGGCGTGGCGCGTGTCGCGGATGTTGACGGCGCCGAAGTAGACGGCGATCACGTAGAAGGTCGTCTCCGTGGAGCCGAACATGGTGGCGGCCATCTTGACGACCAGCGAGTCCTCGCCGTACTGGTTGATCATGTCGGCCACGAGGCCCGCCGAGCCGGAGCCGGTGAGCGGGCGCACGATGCCCATGGGCAGCACTTCGGCGGGGACGCCGATCACGCCCAGCACCGGATCGAGCGCATTCACGAGGAAGTCCATGGCGCCGGACGCCCGAAACATGCCGATGGCGAAGAGGATGGCGATCAGGTACGGGATGATGGTGACGGCCACCTCGAAGCCTTCCTTGGCGCCCTCCACGAACACCTCGTAGACCCGCACGCCCTTGATGAGGCCGTAGAGCGGAAAGCCGACGATGAGGGCGGGCAGGACGAAGGCCGACAGGACGCTGACGACCGAACGGATGGTTTCAATCATGGTTGAGAGTATGTTGGGGATAGGGGGGTGGGTAGAGCCGTCCCGCCGGGACGGCTCCACGGCGAATTGGGAAGTCTCGTCTCAGGAGTCAGAGTTCGCATCGGCGGGATCTCCAGCCTCCGCGTCGTTGCGGTGCGGGGCAGTGGCCCGGAAATAGGGCACCTGGTGCAGGGCCAGCGTGCCGAGGATGCCGGCAATCGTCGAGCAGAGCGTCGCCAGCGTGATGGAGAAGAAGAGCTGGTTGATCTGCAGTCCCATGATGGAGACGAGGAGGGCCGGCGGGACGAGCTGTACGCTCGACGTATTGAGCGCGAGCAGCATCACCATGTCGTCGCTGGCGGTGTCGTCCGAGGGGTTCAGGCTCTGTAGGTCCTCCATCGCCTTGATGCCGAGCGGCGTGGCGGCGTTGCCCAGCCCGAACACGTTCGCCAGGAGGTTCAGGGTGACGTTGGCCAGGGCCGGATGGTCGTCCGGCACGTTCGGGAAGAGCGGGCTCAGAACCGGCTGCACGATCCCGGTGAGCGCTTCGATGAGTCCCGCCTCCTCCCCGATCTTCACGAGGCCCAGCATGAGCCCGAGAACGCCGATCAGGCTGAGGGCCAGAGACGCCGCCGTCTCGGCAAAGTCGAGGGCCGCCTGGGCGATGCTGCGGAGCTTGCGGAAGCGAACCGGCTCGAACTGCACCTTCGTCTTCATTTGCGCGGCGCCCGCCGAGGCCGACGGGAGGGACTGGAGGGTTCCCCGCAGGGCGGGGTTGTCGTCGGTGGCGTGAAACGACTGAATGGTGGCCAGGGGCTCGGGAAACTCGGCGTCCGCGTTGAACTCGACCTTCCGCCCCTCCTCGGTCTGCACGAGGGTGCCGTCGTACGTCGTGTCCGGGGCCGCGTCCGTCCCAAAGAGGTCCCGGTAGGCCTCCGGATCGATGCGGATCTCGACGGGCTGGCGGCGCGCGTCCGGATCGTAGTCCTTGGGAAACTGGAGGGTGACGGGGAGGGGTGTGTCGTTGCGGAACCGATTCTCCATCAGCTCCTGGGTGTCGACGGTGAGGGCAAATAGCAGGCTCCCGATGATGAGCCCGCTCCAGATGTAGTTGAGCATGGCATCGATGAGTCACGACAGAGACACGAAGCGCCCTCATCATACGGACTGCCGGCGGAAAGAAAAACGGGAGGGGACAGGGCAGTTACATATCGGCTGGGTGCACTTACCGACACGTGCGCAACGTCGTGGACGGGCGAGCCGAGCGCGATCAGGAATGCCGTGGCGAAACGGGGTTGAGTGTGGGAGTGCGGGCGTGTGGGCGTTCTTTCTCCCATACCCACATACTCTCAGGAGCTGTTTGGTGGATTGATGTTCAGCCGAGACACAGTGGGCGACGTGCACGAACGGGGCCCAAACGAGCCCTGTAGCAGCGCTACCGGGCGAGTGCAGAACCCGTTCTGCACAAGATCCGCGAAGTCGCAGGCCACAGAGCGTCCGCCAAACAGCTTCTCAAACGCTCATCCCCAACAGGACGCGTGGGGGAGGAAC
>JBDGQM010000278.1:0-23765 GCA_042219065.1 Salinibacter sp.
CGCGCGGGTCGTGTCCGCCTGTGCCCGGGCGCCTTCGGGGCGTCCCAGGGCTGCGACGAGGAGCAGGACCGCGGCGAGGGGGATCCCCGGGAAGCGCCGCGGGCGGTCGCCGCAAGCCTCTGCTGCGGGGCACGTTCGACGCGGGCGAGAGGGAAGGGAGGGCATGACTCGGGGAACTATGCGGAAGCAAGAGTGAGCGCGATGGTGCAGCGGGAGAGGAGAAGGGCATCAGTTCTGTGTCTCACTCGGGCCGTACCGCACCAGCACGCGATCCTTCGCCGGTCCCACCACCTGCGGCGTCTGCTCCCGGTTATACATCCGCCTCGCGCGGTAGGGCACCTTGCTTTTCACGTACTGCCCCAACTCTCCCCCGGTGACCACCCGATCCCCGTTCCGGTCCGCCGCCCCGCGCAGGCCCTTCAAAAAGAAGTAGGTGAACAGCCCGTGCTCTTTCGAGGAATACCAGGAGGCCATCTGGTCGGCCGCCCCGGCCGTGAAGGCAAGCCCATTCTTCATTGCCAACACCGGATTCTCGACGCTCAGCTCCACGGGGCTCGCGCGCTGAACGACGGCGCCGCCCTGCGAGACCCCGCTGAAGCAGGCCTCCAGGACCACCGTCACCGACTTGGCGGGCACCTGCGAGAGGTTCTCGTAAAGCTGCCCGACCGGGTAGCCGCTGAGGGACAGATAGTTCGGGTTCGTATTGGAGGCCACCAGATACGCCTGGTTCTCCCCGGGCGCCGGGGCCCCGTGGCCGCTGTAGTAGACAAACACCGCCGAGCTGCTGTCCGGGCGGACGTAGTTGTACAGCTGGCCCTTCGGGGTGCCGGCCGTTCCGAAGAGGCGCTCTAAGGCCGAGCCGGTGGCGTTTTTCTCGAAGATGATGTTCTCCTCCCGGAAGCCCATCGCCCGGGTCAGGTACTTTTTCATGACCCGGGCGTCCTCCAGGGCGTACTTGACGTCGGGAACGGCCGGGTTCTGGTAGTCTTCGATCCCGATCACCACGGCGATGGCATTGGGGCGGCTCATGTCGGTTTTCGGAACCAACCGGTCGACAGGCGTCGCTACGGGAACGGTCGTTTTCAGCGTCGTGGCGTAGGGCCCCTCTGTGCTTTTGAGACTGACCCGCACCGGCACGGTCCCTCCCGCCTTGGAGGCGCTTAGAGACACAGGGATTGCCTTGGAGGCCCCCGGGGCGAGGGTTCCGAGCTCCCTTTTCGGCACCTCCTGCAGGGTTCCCCCAGGACCGACCTGCACGCTCGCCGTTAGGTCCCGGGCAGGATTCGGCCCGGCGTTTCGGACTTGGAGGCGGACGGCCGAGATCCGTCCGGGAAGAATTTTGCGTCGGCCCGTCCCGCCGGCAATCTCGATTCCTTTCATCTTGAGGGCCGGCGGCCGGTAGGCCTTCGTCTTGACGGCGACCGTCGTGGGGGCCTCGGGCGCAAATCCTCTTTTCTCGCGCAGACGAATGAAATACGTTGCTGCCTGTCCGGACACCCGTTTCGTTGCGAGGAGCCGTCCCGTGATGGCCTTTGAGGCCGAGGGAGCCAGGACGTCCACGCTCCCGAGACGAACTGCCCCGGTGTCCGAGCGAGCCGGGTCTCCGCCGAAGCGAACGCCGGAGACTTGCCTATTCGGCGCCGCCCACACCTCCACCGAGCGGGCCGGCCCCTCCCCTTCGTTGGTGACCTTCACCCGAAGGGTGGCCTTCTCTCCCGCCTCCAGCACCCCGTCCCCGGAAGAATCCTCGACTGCGGCCCGGACTGACAGGTCGGGACGCTGGTCCGGAGGCGTGATCGACACCGGTTTCACCTCCGTCGTCCCTTCCGCCTTCTGGGCGTGAGCGGGCGGCGCTCCACCGAGGACGAAAACGGCTCCGAGAGCTATAAGTCCGATTTGCAGTCGTGGTGCGGGAAGGGAGGGAGACCAGGTCACGACACTGTAGGGGGGCTGCCAGAAATCTTTCGAGGAGGGTGAAGAGGAAGTGTCTCACCGGATGACAGTCATCTTCCGAACCTGCGTCCGGGAGCCAAGTCGCAAGCGAACGAAGTACATGCCGCTTGCCAGGCCCGCCGCGCCCGGCCACCGGACCCGGTGGAACCCGGCGCGCTTCCGGCCACGCACCAGCGTCTCTACGTGCCGGCCGAGCAGGTCGTAGATCCGGATGCGGACCTGTCGGGCCTTCGGGACGGCGTACTCGATGGTCGCGGCGGCCCCTGGGGACACCGGGTTGGGATAGACCGGGTAGAGCTTCGCCTCTTCGGGGGCAAGTTTTCGCTTTTGCGTCCGCACGTAGGAGGCCGTCCCGATCAGGACCACCACCTTCCGGGCCCGGCCCTTTCCGCGAAGCACGATGGGCCCCTCCCGCCGCAGGCGAAAGGTCCGGCCCGTGGCCTTGTCGACCAGGGCGGTCCTTTGAGCCTTCAGGCGGCCGGTCCCCTCGGTGCGGATCGACACCGGCCTATCCCCAAGCCGACGAAGCGTGAGGGGGAACTGCGTTCCTTTCCCCGAAGGCGGGCGGTAGTCCCGAAGCAGGTAGGACGCCGAGTTGCTCTTCGCGACGGTGCTCTCCGCGGCGTTGCTCTCTGCAACCGAGCGTAGAGTAGGACCGCCGAACGGAGAGGGCGGCGCCTCCGCGTCGTAAGGCCCGAGACCCTCTTTCGCCCCGGGGAGGCGCCCGAGTTGAACGCGGCTCTCCGGCTCCCCGCCTACGAACGCCTGGAGGACGAGTGAGCGGTCTGGGAGGCGCCCCTCTGCGGAGGACTCAGTCGTGGAACTGCTTGATTGGGCCGTACTACTGCGTGCCGTGGGATGGGGGAGCACGAGCGTCTCCAACCCCGGATCGTTGTTGAAGTAGAACGCCTCTCCGTTCTGGGCCGAGGCAAACGTTTCGGGCGTCCGCCACGTGCCCCCGCTGAGTCGATAGATGGGGCCGAGGGACGCTCCCGACCCGAGGGAATCCTCGTTGGCCGCCGTCACCGCGCTCCAGGACAGGTCGTTCGCGAACGGATTGGAGATCAGGTTCCACCCGGGCGTGAGTGGAATCTCGTAGGTCCCCTTCTGGCTGAGTTGAACGGTGCTATAGCGTTCCTGATGGGACCAGTCCTCGCGGTGGAGAAGCCAAAAGCCGGTGCCGGGCCCAAACGTGCAGTCAGCCCCGCATTCCTGGAGGGTGGACGCTTGGCCGCCGCCGGCGCCTTCTTCCCGGAAGGCGCGGTAGTCTTTTTTCTTTCCTGGCTCTCCAGGGACGACTTCGCCGAGATCGGTGCTGATCGCTCCGGGTAGGGCCACAAGGCGGTAGCCGTCCGCGTCCCCGGGATTGCCGAAGGACACGTTCGTTTCGGCCTGCACCTCGGCTGGGGGAAGCTGGACCGATACCTCCTCGGACAGGGAACCGACAGTTCCGACGGCGGTCACCGATCGGACCCGATAGTGGTAGCGCGTGCCCGGGTCGAAGTCGGAAGACTCATCGACGAAGGTCGTGTCAGGGACGAGGCTTTCGGTCAGGAGGGTAGCCTGCGAGGGGGCCGTGAAGGAGCTCTCGGCGCGGAAGACTTCGTAGCCGGCCACATTCTCTGAGGGGGAAGGACGCCACTGGATCTGGATGCGGTCCGTCGAGGCGGCGGCGGACAGGCTTGGGGGAGAAGAGGGAGTGGTCGTGGGCGTTGCGCTCGCTTCATTGGAAATTCCACTCTGGTTGTACGAGGCGTCCACGGCCACGACGCGGTAATAGTAGGTCGTCCCGTTTGTGAGGCCAGTGTCGGTGTAGGTGGTATCGGAGAGGAGGTCGGTGTCCACCCGGGTTGCGTCGGTCGTGTCCGTAAACGAAGAGGTCGACCGGTAGAGATGGTAGCCTGCGAGGTCGCTCTCCGCGCTTTCGTTCCAGGTGAGGTGTACTTGCTGATAGCCCGCCGAGGTCGTCAGCCCCGTCGGCGGGGTAGGGACGATTGCGTCGCCCTTGTTCTCATAGATCGTCGCAGTGTCAGTCCCTCCACTGTCGAAACCTGTAACCACAAGGTCTAAGTCTCCATCCCCATCGTAGTCGCCCCAACTGGAGGAGCCGGACTGCACGCCGATCAGTCCAGCCTGTGCGGACTCAAACGACTCTCCTCCTTCATTCTCGTAAATCATCGTCGTTTGACCACCACTTTCAGTGCCGGTTTTATCCCCAGTAATCACTAGATCCAGATCTCCATCTCCATCGAAGTCGCCCCAGTCGGAAGAACTCCCTTTCACACCAGCCAGGCCAACTTCAACCTCCGTGAACTCCCCTCCACCTCTATTTTCGTAGATCGTCGCCGTCGGGGCCGAACGGTCAGGCCCACTGGATCCGGTGATAACCAGATCCAAGTCCCCATCAGAGTCAAAGTCTCCCCAGTCGGAAGAACCAATCCAAACGCCAGTCAGCCCGGCGTCAGCCTTCCTGAAGGTCTCTGCGCCTTCATTCTCGTAGACCGTTGCCGTCTGACCGCCACTGTCATTTCCATTCTTGTCCCCAGTAATCACCAGATCCAGATCACCATCCCCATCGAAGTCCCCCCACCCCGAAGAGGAGCCACCCGCTACGCCCGTCAGCTCGGCTTCGATGGAGGTAAACTCGCCCCCGCCCTCGTTCTCGTAGATCATTGCCGTTTGACCACCACTTTCAGTGCCGTTTTTATCCCCAGTAATCACCAGATCCAAATCACCGTCACCATCGAAGTCTCCCCAGTCCGAAGAGGAGCCGCGTGCCACACCCGTCAATCCAGCTCCGATGGGATCGAACGATGCCCCATCCTCGTTCTCATAAATTTTCGCTGTCGGGTTGCTGCCGTTGGCTTCACCAGTTATGAGCAGGTCGAGATCTCCATCGGAATCGAAGTCTCCCCACTCTACAGAACTCCCCCGCACGCCGGTCAAGTCCGCTTCGACTGGGGCAAAAGACCCATCCGTATTTTCGTAGATTGTCGCTGTGGAGGGATGGCCTGTAACGACCAAGTCCAGATCTCCGTCGGAGTCGAAGTCTCCCCAGTCTGTAGAGGCATCGCCTGCCACTCCGGTCAGTCCTGCTTCGATCTTGTCCAAAGGTCCGCCCCCACCAGTCACTGCCGTGAACTGGTGCGTTGCCGTGACAGTCGTGTCCCCTGTCGTGACCGACACTTCGACCAGTCCGCTCGGGCCGCTTGGCACTCGCGCATAGATCACCGTACCCCGAGCGCTATCGACCGTCGCCCCCACGGTGCCGAACGTAACCGTGTTTTCGCTGGCGGTGAGGCTGAACCCGGCCCCGCGGATCCGCACCGTCGTGCCCGGCGATCCGCTCTGCGGCCGAAGGCTCGTGATGGCCGGTGGGGATTCAGGCGTCGCGCTTGCCTCGTTGGATGCACCACTCCGGTTTCCTGACGAATCTACGGCTACGACTCGATAGTAGTAGGTCGTGCCGTTGTTGAGTCCGGTGTCCGTATAGGTGGTGTCGGAGAGGAGATCGGGTCCCACCCGGGTCGCGCTGGTCGTGTCCGTAAACGAAGAGGTCGACCGGTAGAGCTGATAGCCCGCGAGGTCGCTCTCGGCGTTTTTGTACCAGGTAAGGTGTACCTCCTGGTTGCCCGCCGAGGCCGTCATCCCAGTCGGTGGAGGCGGGGCCGAGTCTCCACCGTTCTCATAAATCGCCGTTGCTGAGCCGTTACTGCTATTTCCATCGGTCACGATCAGATCCAGGTCTCCATCTCCGTCGTAGTCTCCCCACGACGAGGAGCCGTTTTTTACGCCTGCAAGACCGGCCCTGAGAGGCTTAAACTCACCGGAGCCTGTATTCTCATAGATCGTGGCTGTCAGATTGCCGTCCTGGTTCTGATCCCGACCGGTTACTATCAAATCCAAATCCGAATCCCCATCGAAGTCGCCCCAGTCGGAAGAAGAACCAATCACGCCGGTGAGCCCCGCATCGATCGGCGTGAACGACTTTCCCCCCTCGTTGCGATAAATCCTGGTTCCCCCGCCGCCGGTCACTACCAGGTCCAGGTCCGCGTCTCCGTCAAAGTCGCCCCAGTGGGCCGATGATCCATCGGTGACTCCGTCGAGTCCCGCCCCGATCGGTGCGAACGTGCCTCCGCCCTTATTCTCGTAGATCGTTGCTGACCTGCTACTTCCGTTCCAGCCTGTTACCACCAGATCCAAGGTTCCATCTCCGTTAAAGTCGCCCCAGTCGGCAGAGGAGCCGTCTTCTACCCCGGTCAGTCCAGCACCGATGGGTACGAACGTTCCCGCTCCTTCATTGCGGTAGATCTTGGCTGTCGGGTTCGCATCAGAGTTTTTCCCGGTAACTACTAAGTCTAAGTCTCCATCTTTGTCATAATCGCCCCACTCGGCCGAGCCATACGTCACGCCCGTCAGGTCTGCCCCGAGGGCTGCGAAGGTTTCGGTCCCTTTGTTCTCATAAATCTTCGCGGTCGGATTGACGGCGTCCTCCGTGCCGGTCACGACCAAGTCGAGGTCTCCGTCCCCCTCAAAATCGCCCCAGTCGACGGAGGAGAAGTTCACTCCAGTCAGCCCTGCATCAATCTGCGAAAAGGTTCCTGTGTCTGCGCCTTCGTTGCGATAAATTGCTGCGCCTCCGCCGCCAGCTACCGCTAAGTCGAGGTCGCCGCCCCCGTCGAAGTCACCCCAGTCAGAAGCGTCATATCCAATCTGAGCTAGGTCCGCCCCAATCGCTGCAAACGACGTGCTTCCCCCGGTGACACCCATGAATCGGCGGGCCGATGTCACGGTCGTGTCTCCGACAGCCACTGATACTTCCTGTGGTCCTATCACTCCAGAGGGCACTCGCGCATAAATTACGTTTCCTTTTGCGCTGTCGACGGGAGCGCTTTTGTCACCGAGTGTGACCTCGTTCTCTGAGGCAGTGGAGCTGAATCCGGCGCCATAGATGCGAATTTGCGTTCCCGCCGCGCCGCTCTCCGGCTGCAGGCCTGTGATCGCGAGCGGCGGCCGTGCCGTCGCTTGCTCCGAGAAGCCGCTCTCGTTGCCGGAGCTGTCGACGGCCGTCACGCGGTAGTAGTACGTCTGGCCCGGGGTTACTTCCGTATCGACGAATGTCGTGTCCCCAGCGGCGGTGCTGTCGAAAGGAGCGTAGCTGCCCGGGTCCGCCGACGAGTCGATCGGCGCGGTGTCTCGGTAAATGCGGTACCTGGCCACGTCGGTGGCCTCAGAGGGACTCCACCGAAGGCGAGTACTATCAGGAAATGAGTCTGCCGTCAAATTGGCCGGTGGAGCAGGAGCAGTAATGTCTGCCCCGTTCTCATAAATCATCGCTGTTGGAGTACCACCATCGTAGCCGGTAACGATTAGGTCCAGATTCCCATCGGCGTCGAAGTCTCCCCAGCCCGATGAGCCGCTCGACACACCGGTTAGGCCGACATCCGCCGGCGAAAAAGAGCTCCCCTCGTTCTCATATAACACCGCAGTCCAGCTTGAGCCGTCATGGCCAGTGACGACCAGATCCAGGTCTCCGTCTGCATCGAAGTCTCCCCAGTCCGACGAACTGAGCCGCACACCAGTTAGCCCAGTTCCCAACGGGGAGAAGGACCCACCCTCATTCTCATAAACTATCGCCGTTCGGTTCCCCCCGTCTTCCCGACCAGTCACGATCAAGTCCAGGTCTCCGTCTTGGTCGAAGTCTCCCCAGCCCGAAGAACCGCTCGCCACGCCAATTAGCCCGGCCCCTACCGGTGAAAAGGAACCATCCTCATTCTCGTAAATCTTCGCCGTTCGATTGGAACCATCACCGCCAGTCACCACCAAATCTAGGTCCCCGTCCCCGTCAAAGTCTCCCCAGTCCGAAGATCCGGCGAGCACGCCAGTCAGGCTGGCGCCCACCGGTGAAAAGGAGTTCACCTCATTCTCGTAGAGTGTCGCAGTCCGGCTGGAACCATCAAAGCCGGTCACGGCCAGATCCAGGTCTCCATCCCCGTCGAAGTCCCCCCAATCCGAAGAACTGCGTCGCACGCCCGTCAGGTTGACCCCTGCTGGTGAGAAGGCTCCATCTTCGTTCTCGTAAATTGTTGCCGTCGGGTCGTCGTTGGCATCATCGCCGGTTACGACTAAATCCAAATCACCATCGTCGTCAAAGTCTCCCCACTGAGAAGAGCTTCCTTCCGTCACGCCGGTCAGATTGGCACTCACCGGTGAAAAAGAGCCCTTCTCGTTCTCGTAGATCGTCGTCGTGGGATTGGAACCGTTGCTGCCGGTTACAACCAGGTCCAGGTCCCCATCTCCATCGTAATCTCCCCAGTCCGACGAGCCGTATCGTACACCGGTCAGGTCAGCGTCAATGTCAACAAAAGGGCTACCTCCCCCAGTCACCACCACAAACCGCTCCGTCGCCGTAACAGTCGTGTCCCCTGTCGTGACCGACACCTCGACTGGCCCACTGATCCCATTTGGCACCCGCGCGTAGATAGCCGTGCTCTTCGCACTGTCGACGGTCGCCGTCGCGCTGCCAAACGTCACGGTATTGTTCGAGGAATTTGGATCGAACCCGGCCCCGTAGATGCGCACCGTCGTCCCCGCCGCGCCGCTTTTCGGCTGAAGCGAGGTGATAGCGGGGGGCTGCTGGCCTGACGCCGTCGCCTGGGCCTCCTCGGAAAACTGAGCCTGCACGGACGGTCCACTCCCCCAGGCCGCGACGAGCACCATCGCGGCCACGAAGACGCGAGCCCCATGGAATCGAAAAGTACCGGCGAGCCTACTCATAAGGTAGGTCGGTCCTGGCGCTTGATTACGACTTCTACTACTGCGGCGGCCCGTCCGGCGGCGGAATGGGCGTGGGATCAGAGCCCCCCGATCCCGACCCCGAGTCCCCGCCAATCAGCCCCGTCAGAAAGGCCGCAAGGGTGCCCCCGCCGCCCACCAGCACGGCGCCCCCGATTGTGTAGAGCCAGCCGTTCCCACCCTCGTTCTTGACGACGACTTTCAGCTGGACATTCTGGCTTTGGAGTCCATCGGGAAAATCCTCCAGCACATTCCAGGTGATACGCTTGCCCAGGCCCGGCCGAACCCCGTCCCCCACGTTCCCCGACACGGCCGTCGGCTCGTAGTCGAACGCCCGGCCCCCGCTCGTCGACAGAAGAAGATTGACGGCGTACTCCTCTCCCTCCTCCCCAAGGAGGTCGTAGGTCACGACAATCTTGGTGCCCTCCTGGCGGAAGTTGGTATTTCGGACGTCAACCTCCTGCGCGGAGACGCGGCCCGGTTGCAGGGCCAGCAGAAAAAGCCCAATGCCCCCCAGGAGAACACAGAACACTGAACACCGGCGCATCAGTTCGAGTCGGTTGGACACGAGACGCGGACCGCCTTCGTCTTCCTCCTCGTCGCCCCTGTCGGGTACACCCTCCCATCCGCCGAGTAAAGGCGAAGCAAATTAAAGATTTCCTTCAGGGCGCACAATTGCAAAAATGGGTTTCGGGACCTCCACGCGGATTTACCGTTCCCGACACGGGCTTACCACCCCGCCCCCCGCGTCACGTCGTAGGTCACCGACTGGATGGCCCGCTGGCCCAGGGGGATCTTGACGAGCCAGCGGTTGAGGGCCTGGATGCTCGTCTTGCGAACCTTGAGTGTGCGATCCTCCTCCACCTCGTATGCGAGCACCTCCCGGAAGGGCACGTCCTCCTTGGTGGCCACCACCACGAGCCGTCGGGTCACCCGTTCCCGGCCCGCCGGCACCTGGGCCCGAAACCGGAATCCGAAATTCCGCAGGCGGGGAGGCGGAAACTCAACAATCGTGTCCGCCGGCACAAAGGGCTCCATCGAGTACCTCTTCGTCAGGGAGTTGGGCCAGAGGACCTTTAGCGTGTCGGTCGTGACTTCAAACAGCGTCACGTGCGCGTCCTTGCTGACTTCGATCTCAGCGATAATTTCGTCGCTGTCCGTCTTCGAGCCTCGGTCCACAAAGACCCGTCCCGCGTCGTTCAGGCGCAGGTCCACATTGAATCCCGGATCCGGGTGGCCGGTGGCCGGTGGCCGGTTCGACGGTCGCCCGAATCCGGACTCGATGGAAGAACTCTCCATCCCGCCTTGGGCGATCCTCGGTCAGCACCTCGATGTCGACGACCCGCCCGCTGGCGCCGGTCCGCACCACCTGCGAGAAGCGGCTCACGACCTCGTCGCCGGTCTCGATTTGGGAGCGTTGGCGCTGGGCCTGTACCTGCGTGCCGATGACCCTGCGCACCGCCTCGGCCTGCGCCCGGTCGATGGCCTGTCGGCGGGCCTCCTCCGGCGTTTTGTTGCCCGCGTACACCTCGGCGCTGACCTCCACGGTCTTGGCCTCCAGGTCGGCCCGCGACGAGTCGGGCTGGGCCCCGGCAGGATCGGGGCCCCATCCGAGGGGAAGAAAAATCCCCCATCCGGCCACGAGATGTTGAGAGCGAGACAGCATGATCGGGAGTGGTCGTTTAGGGACGGGTCCGTTCGTTCCGTACTACACCAGCGCATGGCTCGTCGATAGTCTCGTCCCCTTCGGGGCCAGCGTTCGGTTGGACATCTGGCGGGGCCGAACGGCTTTCTATTCGCCGAGCGTAATAATCTCCGGTGCCTGCCCCTCCACGAGCGGCATCTTCATGCCCAAGTCGCTCCCGATGTACGTCGGGTCCGCGTAGATGTACGTCTCTCCGTCGACCGTAACGGTGTGGTCGTCCTCGGTGACGGTGAGGCCGTCGCCCGCCCGCACCGCCAGGGCCACGTGGTTGGGCCACTGCAGGCCCACCACGTCTCGATCGAGCAGCGTTCTCGTGAGGTAGGCCAGCAGGATCGCCCGGTCCTCGCAGTCCGAGTAGTCGGTGGCGAGGCTCTCTTCGGGGAAGAGATAGCGCTCCTCGCCGAAGTGGTCCTGGTCGCGTTTGTAGTCGGTGGCGAACTGGGCGAATTTTAGCAGCAGGTTGAGCGCCTCGCGCGGCGACCGGTCCGCGACGAGGGGCTGCAGGGTCTCCTTGAAGGCAGACTGGGCCTCCGACGACACCCCCGCGCCGAGGAGCACCGACAGTTCCACGTTCGGGTAGTTCCGGAGATAGTCGACGGTGGACGGGTTGTAGGCAATCTCCAGCTTGTGTCGCTTGTCTTGGAAGGTAAACGCCACCGTGCGCCGTTTGGGAGGGGTGCTCAGGGTCGGGAGCGAGCCCTCGTCGAGCTGGAGGACCTGATCGGCCGTCGAGTGCTGGCCTTTGTACGTGCGCAGGGCGCCGCTCATCTTCTCTACCATCAGGTAGTAGCGCTGCCCGTCGATGTACATTTGGGGACGGCCATAGATTTTATCCGCGACGGGCAACATGAGCAACACCTTGCCCTGGCGATACCCCACGCGGGCCGCGTAGCCGGACTTCATCATCATGAACCACGTCCAGAGGGTCTGCTCGTTAGAGGCGTTGTTGCCATAGAGTTTCGCGCTGAGGTCTCGGAGGTAGCGGTAGTACCCCCAGTCGCTCAGGCCAATCTCTTTGCGCTGCTTTTGGAGGACCTTGAGCGTCGGACGGTAGGGGCCTTTCGCCATCGTCTTCCAGAAGTCCCGGATGGACGACTTGCCGGGGGCGCCCTCCAGGCGCGGCGTCGAGGCGGACCCGTACGGCACCGTGGTGGAGGCCCCGAAGAACGATAGGGAGGCCTCCCGATTCAACGCGGCCGTCTCGGCTTCTTCCGCGGGAGTTGGGTTTTCGGGGGTTGGATTTTCGGGGGCTGGGTTTCCAGGGGGTTGTTGCTCCGGGGTTTGCTTATCAGGAGTTTGTTTCTCCGGGGGTTGTTTTTCGGGAGCTTGCTTTTCGGGGGGCTGCTTCTCAGAAGCCGGTTTTTGCTCGTCCTGGGCCTTCTCCAACTGGTTCATCGCCTCCTCCATGTTGCCGGCCCCCTGCTCCTCATTTTCTTCGAGGAGGGAGTCCGGCTCGGGCGACGGCTGTTGGGGCGCCGGATCGGGGGGAGGATTCGCCGCCGAGTCTTCGCTGGGAGCAGGGGGCTCGTTCGGAGGAGGGGGCTCCGCCGGGTCTGTCTCCTCCTCGGGGAGCGGCTCCTCCGGAGACGGGTCGGGTTGAGGATTTTCGACGCGGGGAATCTGCCGGGGCTTGTCGTCGATCGGCGTCACCGCCGTCGTGTCGACCCGGACGTTTTTCCACTCCTTCTTCAAAAACTTCAGGAAGGCCTTGTCCTGCCTGCTCAGGTACTGTTTGTATTCCTTCCGCTGTTGCCGCAGCCACTCCTCGTAGTCTTTTTCCTGGGCGGGGGCGCGGGGTGGGCCGAGAAGCGCGCCCATCCCGATCGCGGCGAGCAGGAGACCTGTTCGGAAGAGGACGCCGAGTCCGATTCGGCGAAGCCGTGAGACGAGCATATCGAAGAGCAACGAATTGTCGGCAGAGCGTTGGACAGGAGGTTATTTCTCGTCGGTCAGCACCTCGTCGACGGTGCCCTCGACGAGGACGTAGCAGGTTTCTTCGTTCCCCCAGCGGGCAAGGGTCTGGACGCGTCGGAGACGAACCTTGGTCTGCATGCTCGTCACCTCGTGCTGCCAGTCCTCAGTGCTCTTCTCCAGGCGCTCGATCTTGGACGCTGCCTGGAAGGCGAGCCGACGCCGGGCCTTGGTCTCGGCACGGCGCCAGCTGTGCTCCAGGTAGTAATACCGCGAGGCCCGCCCGACGGCCCGCGCCCGGTCCCCATCGCTTGTGGCCCCGTTTCGGACCCAGGAGGGAGGGGTTTCCGAGAACGGGGCCCGCCCGCCCGGAGGCGGCTTGCTCGGCGACGTGTCGGTCGGGGTCCAGGCCGCAAGGACGAGCGTCATGCCCCCGGCCTTCAGAGAATCGACGTAGGTGACCGACCGGAGCGTGTCGGGCAGGCCCGTCCGGGCAAAGCGGGCCCCCTCGAACGACATTCGAAAGCCGGGTGCGTTCTCATAAAGCTTTTCCCCCCGGATGGTCACCCGACGGTCTCGGCGAAGCCGTTCGTAGGCGTCGGCCCGGGCGCTGTCCATGCCGGCGTCCAGGGTGCGGTAGCCCCGGGCGTACCCGACCGCCCAGAGGGCCTGTTCCGACTGCGGCATGGCACGAAACCACGCGGGATAGCCGGCCTCCTGCGCGGCGGCGCTCCGGCTGCCCCCCAAGACGGCCAAAAGCGCCGCCGCGGGAATGAGAAGAAGAAACTTCCACCTGGACATGCTTACTGATCCCGGAGATGCTTACTGATTTTGACCTCCGCCCCCTTGACTGCCCTGAGACTGGCTTCTCATGCCCTGCTTCTGCTCCTTCTCGTATTCCTCAACGGCCTTCTTCATTTCCTTGAACGCCTGGCTGGACCGGAAGCGGGTGTACATCTCCTTGTTTTGTTTGACCTTCGACATCAATTCCTGAGCCGCCTTTCCGATGGGCATGTCCATGAGAACGAAGGCCCGATAGGTGCCGTTTTCCTTCCGGATGATCTTCTTCTTCGCGGCGCTGGTGCCCCGGAGGACCCGGCTGGTAATCGTCTTTTGGGTCTCCACAAACTGCTGACGCATCTTGTCATTGACTTCCTCGGTAAAGGATTTGGTCATCGACTCCACCTTTGTCTCAAGGTTGCTCGCCAGCTGTCCGCGGGCACCGGTCGTAGCCTTGTCGAGGGCCACCTGCATCTTCTGGGACGTGGCCGACTGGGCGGCAAAGACGTGGTTCGGATCCTCGGGCGGAGTGAGGTACCACTGCGGTACGTTCTCCATTTTCGACACATCCTTGGAGCCGCCGCAGGCCATCAGCCCGACGCCCAAGAGGCCAATTCCGAAAACTGAAAGGAGACGGGTCAGAAACGTCGAGAAGCGATCGTTCGATATAGAAAGCATGGAGTGCATGGGTTGGAATGGTGAGAGAAACTGCGAGCTGGATGTGTGCAGTAGCTCCGACTTTTCCGAAAACAAAGTGCATACTTCGGAAAGTGCTAAAATTACATCCTCTCTCTTTCTTCGTGTTTCACATTCTCTTCCGTTCGGGACTCGAGGGCATGAAGAGCGGTCGTCGTTCCCCGCTGAGGAGGGAAGAGAACCGGCGCTCGATTCTTGCGGGACCGGTCCCGTTCACGTCCGAGTCGCCCCACGGATCACGGTCCCGATCCACAGTGGGGGACGCCTCCAGTTCCCCTTCGAGGAGTACAATCGACGTCTCGACCGACACGGACTATCGGGCAGGCGCTTGGCGCTCGGCTCTCTCTGCTCTGCAGACGACATTGCGGAAGCGTGAGCCCCTGGTGCAGCCTCAACCGGTCTCTTCTGGGAAAAAGTTCTCCGGATCTGACGGAAGAAGATTGTCCCGGAGAGATTGCCCCACGACTGTCGACTTCGGCGGATTCGGGGAGATTTCTCGACTCCGCTACGCTCCGCTCGAAATGACTCTACCTCAAAGGGATTGCTTGAAACTGCACTGGGAGGCGGTTCGACGAGGAAGCCCCCCCACGGTGAAGGGGCAATTGCCGTCGGAAAGCAGTAGAGGAAGGGGCGCGGTCCGGCGTCCATTACCGGACCTCCTTCGCATAGGCCTGGAATCTCTGAGGAAGACGCCTGCCGCCTTCCTGGGAAGCACGAGTCTGCACGAATGAGCGCACGCGCCGCAGACGCTCCCTGATGTTTTTCTTCTCCAAGTAGTCGTGGTCGAAGAGGTCGGGGGATTGCGAGCGGAGCGCAGCGATGTGCTGGGCCGCGTTCACGATGCCCGACGGGGCATACCCGGACTCAGCCAGGAGCGCCGCGGCAATACGGTCTGCCTCCTTCTCGTACGCGAGCAGGCGGTCGTTCACGACCCGTTCGTAGCTTTTCTGCGTCAGGGAGTCGAGGCGTTCCTCCACCGTCTCGTATTTGCCCTTCCCTTCCCCGGTCGCTTCCTCGAGTTCCGCGAACGCCTTGTCCGCCCTGCGCCTGACCGATCGCTTCTCCAGTTCTGCGCTGCCGTGCTGTCGAATCACGTGCCCAATCTCGTGGGCCAGGAGGCCGGCGAGCTGCGCTTCGTTGTCGAAGTGCATAAAGACCCCTCGGGTCAAGAAGATGGTTCCCCCCGGGCAGGCAAAGGCGTCCGGGCCCTCCCCGTTGAGCACGAGCACGTCAAAACTCAGATTGTAATACCGGGTGCCTTCCGTAAGGTGCTCTGCAATGAGGGTGAGGTAGCGACGGACCTGGGGCGCCTCGACGAGTCCTCGGGCGGCGAGGCGGGCCGCCACGGCGAATCCCATCCGTTGCTCTTTGACGGTCGGGTCGTACGTCGACAAGTCCATGTTCAGATCGTCCAGCTCAAGGTCGGCACGACCCGCCGGTTTCTGCAGGGGGGTTCGGAAGTGCTCGAGGTTTTCGGGGGAGATCGACGGACGCTTCCGGAGGGCCGTGATCAACCGGTCCACGTCCTTGTCGTCGAGGGTGCTCGCGTGCATCCGGAAGCCCCGGATGGCGGCGGCCACTTCGGTTTCCGTCGCCTCCGTTTTGACCCATTTCTTGGGAATATCGCCCGGAGAGACGGCTTTGTCCGGTCCTGGGCGAACGCTGACTTCCGCGATCCAGCCTGTTCGTTCGTCGGGGAGCTCGACGCGAATCCAGCCGTCGTTCCGGTCGAGGACCGTGAGCGGCACGTCCTTTTTGATGACGGCCAACACTTTGTGAAAAGAGCCGGGTCCCTCCCGAAGGGAATTGCTACGCCGCGAGGTGACGACCGTCTGCTCGTCGACGTCAGGCTCGTCCCCCTGCGCACTCGCGACGCCCGGCCCTCTCGCCGCGGTGCCTGCCAAAAACAAGAGGCTTAGTCCGAGTACGAGTCGCACACGGCGGAAAATGATCTGGAGCTGAGGCATGGCAACTGTAGGCGAGCGATCGAGGCAGGCGTGTACCATCGCTACGCTCCGCCGATGAGGGCAGAGGTTTTCCAGTCGAGGCGTGACATCAAAGCACGAGCAGATCCGGTTATGTTCCGCTTTCCATCTCGTGGACCCCATTCCAGCTTGCGGGCAGAGACGTTCCGCTTCGTTCCTCGGCGCGCCGGCGGTACACCGCGGAAGGGCCGTCGTCGGGGTGGGTCTGGAGAATGTTCACAAACACCTCTTGGGCCTGCATCCACTCCTGGGCGCGATAGGCCCGGAGCCCTTCTGCGAACTGCTCTTGCAGCCGAGATTGCTCCGCCGAGAGCTCGCCGGTCCGTCCGAGAAGCTCGTAGATGCGGATCGGCTCGGTCTTGCCGGTGAGGCGCAGCTGGTCGATCTCGCGGGCCTCCACGGTGTCCCGGGCCGGTCGGTAGGTGGCGTGGCTCACGAGGATGCGGGTGCCGTACAGCTTATTGGCCCCTTCCAGACGCGCCGCGACATTGACCGCGTCCCCGATGGCCGTGTAATCGACCCGCTCCGGGGTGCCCACGTTGCCCACCACGATTCGGCCGGTGTGGATGCCGATGCGGCACTGGAACGGTTCCGCGTCGGGGGAGCGCGTGGGACGGTTCCGGAGGATCCGGTCCATTTCGAGGGCGGCCAGGCACGCGTCTTTGGCGTGCTCGGGGTGGGCGGCGGGCGCCCCAAACACGGCCATGATGGCGTCTCCAATAAATTTGTCGACCATGGCCCGACGATTGAGAAGGACCTCTGCGGCCCATCCAAAGTGCTCGTTGAGCCGCTGCACGACCACCGAGGGACTCAACTCTTCGGCGGCCGTGGTGAAATTATCGATGTCGGAGAAAAAGATCGTGCCTTCGACCTCCTCCCCACCAAGATCGATCTGGTCAGGATTCTGCACCACCTCATCAACGACCTGGGGACTCACATACCGCTGGAAGACCGTTCGCAGCTTGCGTCGCTTCCGGCCCTCCACGGCGTAGCTGGCGACGGCCATGGCAAAAAAGCCTGTGACGAGAGCGAGGGTGGGGGCCACGACTGGCATCCACCAGCGGGCGAGGTAGAACATGGCAACGGCGAGGCTCAGATACGCGGCGCCCACGCCGATCGTAGCCGCGGCGGCTCCGCGGACCCGGCTGGGGCGGAGGGCCACCACAGTCGTGCCTACCACCGCCATCAGCAGCACGAGCACGTACGTCCAGACGGCGGGGAGGGGGCGGAGAAAGTGATCGTTGTACGCATTGCTCAAAAAGGTCGCGATGATTTCCATGCCCGGATAGTCGGCCCTGCCGGACACCGGGGTTGCGTGGAGGTCGTGAAGGGTCGCCGCCGTTCCGCCCACCACCACGGTCTTGCCCTGAAATCGATCGGGTGGAATGGGGGGCGTTTTTCCAAGCTGCATCCGGGCCGCCGAGACGATCAGGGCGTGGATGGAGATGTACTGGTCTTCGAAGACCCCGTCGACGCCGCCCGGTCCGTACCAGTACAGCGGGACGGTGCCGGAGGGGGCGGCCGGAAGGCGGTCGAAGACGGAGCCGTCGCCCCGAGATTCCTGCGGCCGGCCTGCCTGTAGGGCCGCGACGCCGATGCTTGGGAGGAGGAGGCTGTCCGCCGTTCGGAAGGCGAGGGGGAACCGGCGAACAACGCCGTCGGCGTCCGCCGCGACGTTCACCCCGCCGATGGCTGCGGCGCCCTTCTGAAACGCAGGGAGGGGGGCCAGCGCTCCCGCATACGTCGGCAGGTGCATGTTGGGCGAAGGGGGCCGGGCCAGCAGATGGGACGACGAGAGAGAGTTTTTTACGCTGTCGGCGTCTTTTCGCAGCTGAGTCGCAAGCGCCACATTCCCGGCCTCCGCAAGGGCTCGTGCGAAACGCTGGTCTGACTGTTCGCCGCTCACCGTCCGCCGGTCGAAGTCCTCCTCGGAAAAGAGAACGTCAAACACCACGGCCCGCGCTCCTCCCTCGTCGAGGTAATGCAGGAGCCGTGCGTAGTACTCGCGCGGCCAGGGCCAGCCCACCTTCATGCGGCGCCGGAAGAACGAGATGCTCCGTTCGTCGATGGCGGCGAGGACGATGGAGGTGTCGGCGTCGGCGGGCCGGTTGGCGTACTGAAATCGGGCGTCGAGCGTCGTTCGCTCCAGGGAGCCGAGGAGTCCGCCGGCGTGGAGCAAGGCGACGAGGGCAAACGTGCCTCCGGCGCAGGCCGCAGCCAGGGCGGATCGGCTCCATTCGTCCCCGAGGACTTCAGCGATGGGGGGCCAGAAGCGCTCAATCACGGACGTAGGGGGAGGCAAAACAGACACTCTGAGGGCGCTCGGGAAGCAACGTTTAGGAGATGGTTCCGGAGCAGACCGGTCGCAACTGCCGTGGGCCGCCCGCGGCGAGCCTCCTGTGGGTCAACGATTCCATCTGTCTACCTCTGCCGGTGTTGAGTTCTCGGGCTTGACCAACACGGGCCTTCTTCCCATCCGATCACTAGCGACGTCTGCTTGCGGCTGTGCAAGCGCTGAGCGCGGTACAGCCCCTTCTTGGTCAGATCGGATTCCCTCGGGCGGGCTGTCACTGCGTCGTTGCTGTTCGGATCGGCGGGCCGTGGGGGATCCCCAAGAGCTTTTCAAGGAGTCCCCGCCTCGGCTGCGCCGAAGGGGCCACTGACTGTGGTCCGCCGTGTCCCGGGATCGTCTATTCAGCACTTTCGAGGGCAAAGAAATAGGTGAGAAGGCGTTTATCACATAGATCCGAGGGCGGGCTCGTTCGCATTGCACAGTTCAGGCCAATGGGACCACGAATTTGCAGGTTCAGTGTGAACAGCCTAACAGAGACCGTCTGCTTAATCAAAAATTGCATTTTTGTCTTCCGCGTCCCTCCACGGTCCCTCCAGCGGCTTTTCCGTCCACACCGAAATCCAACGAACATCCGCCCGCGCCCCGTCGTTGAGCCTTGCTGTTGACATATCACTTCTCCGCATTCCCCCGACGCTCTCATGGCGCAGTTCGATACGCCCGACCAGCTGACCCTCCCCAATCTCGAAGAGAACGTCCTGGACTGGTGGGACGACCACGACATCTTCGAGCGCAGCATCGAGGAGCGCGAGGGCCAGCCGACGTACACCTTTTACGAGGGCCCGCCCACGGCGAACGGCACCCCCGGCATTCACCACGTCCTCGCGCGGGCCATCAAGGACATCTTCTGCCGCTACAAGACGATGCAGGGCTACCAGGTGGCCCGCAAGGCTGGCTGGGACACCCATGGCCTGCCCGTCGAGATTGAGGTGGAGGAGGAGCTGGACCTCGACAGCCGGGCGGAGGTCGAGGAGTACGGCATCGAGAAGTACAATGCCGCCTGCCGCGAAAGCGTCCTGGAGTACAAGGACCTCTGGGACACGCTCACGCAGCGGATGGGCTACTGGGTGGACCTCGACGACCCCTACGTGACGTTCGAGACCGACTACATCGAAACGGTCTGGTGGCTCCTCAAGCAGATCGAGGAAGAGGACCTGCTCTACAAGGGCCACAAGATTCAGTGGTACAGCCCCGGCTCTCACACCGTCCTGTCCTCCCACGAGGTGAGCCTCGGCTACGAAGAGACGCAGGACCCGAGCGTGTACATCCGCTTCCCCGTTGCGGACGAGGAGAACACCTACTTCCTCGCCTGGACCACGACGCCGTGGACGCTTATCTCCAACACGGCGCTCGCCGTGGGGCCGGACCTCGCCTACGTGAAAATCCGCCACCGCGACCCGCACCAGGGAGCGGAGCGTCTCATCCTGGCCGAAGCGCTGCTCGATGATGTCATCGACGAGGAGTATACGGTCGAAGAGACGTTTGCGGGCGAGGAGCTGATCGGGCAGCGCTACGAGCCGCTCTACGACTACTTCACCGACCGTGCCGCGCCGGGGGAGGACGCCTGGGCTGTGCTCGGGGCCGACGTGGTGTCGACCGAGGAGGGGACCGGCATCGTCCACATGGCCCCGGCCTTTGGGGAGGAGGACTACGCCGTGGCGCAGGAGGAGGGCCTGCCCCTCTTCAACCCCATCGACAAGGACGGCGCGTTCACCGAGGAGGCGCCGCTCGTGGAGGGCATGTGGTTCAAGGACGCGGACACGACGATTACCGACGACCTGAAGCGCCGCGGCCGCCTCTACAAGCATGAGACTTACCTCCACAACTACCCGCACGACTGGCGCAAGGGCACGCCCCTGATGAGCTACCCGGTCGACAGCTGGTTCATCGAGACCACCGCGCTGAAGGACCGGATGGTGGAGCTCAACGACACCATCAACTGGCAGCCCGACGCCATCGGCGAGGGGCGCTTCGGCGAGTGGCTGGAGAACAACGTGGACTGGGCGCTCAGCCGCCGCCGCTACTGGGGCACGCCGCTCCCGGTGTGGGAGAGCGACAAGGAAGATTCGGACTACTATGAAGTCATCGGCTCCGTCGAGGAGCTGCGCGAGAAGTGCGGCGACCAGCTGCCGGCGGACGACGACGAGATCGACCTCCACCGCCCGTTCGTCGACGAGCTCACCTGGGAGGGCCCCGACGGCGGCACCATGCGCCGCGTGCCCGACCTCATCGACGTGTGGTTCGACTCCGGCGCGATGCCCTACGCCCAGTGGCACTACCCCTTCGAGAACGAGGAAGCCTTCGAGGCCAACTTTCCGGCGGACTTCATCGCCGAAGGGGTCGACCAGACGCGCGGCTGGTTCTACTCGCTGCACGCCATCGCCACCCTCGTCTTCGACGATGTGGCCTACGAGAACGTCGTGGTGAACGGCCTCGTGCTCGACGAGGACGGCAACAAGATGTCGAAGTCGGAAGGCAACACCGTCGAGCCGTTCGAGGTGATCGACGACTACGGGGCCGACGTGGTGCGCTGGTTTATGATGAGCAACGCGCCGCCGTGGGAAAACCTCCGCTTCAGCGAGCGGGGCCTCCGCGACCTCCGCCGCACCTTCTTCGGCACCCTCGAAAACGTCTACAGCTTCTTTGCCACCTACGCCAACATCGACGGCTTTCGGTATCGAAGCGATCGCATGCCGGTCGAGGAGCGGCCCGAGCTCGACCGGTGGATCATCAGTCGCCTCCACACGACCACGCAGACGGTGGAGGCGGCGTTGGAGGAGTACGACCCGACCACGGCGGCGCGGGCGGTGGAGGACTTTGTGGAGGAGCTCTCGAACTGGCACCTGCGCCGCTCGCGGCCCCGGTTCTGGGCGTCGAAGCGGGGCGGGGACGGACAGGTGGGCGGGGGCGGCACGGTCGCGGCCGACAAGAAGGAGGCCGCCTACCAGACCGTCTACGAGTGCCTCCACGCCACGGCGAAGCTCATGAGCCCCATCGCCCCCTTCTTCGGCGAGTGGCTGTACCGCGTGCTTACCGACGTGACCGGCAGTGAGACCGACTCCGTGCACCTCGCGTCCTTCCCCGAGGTCCGCGAGGACGAGCGCGACGAGGCCCTGGAGCACCGGATGGGGCTGGCCCGCACCATCGCGTCGACCACGCTCTCGCTGCGCAACCAGGCCGAGATCAACGTGCGTCAGCCGCTGCCGCGTCTGCTCGTGGTCACCGGCACCGGTGTGCCCCAGGACGCGGTGGAGCAGGTGAAAGACATCATTCTCGACGAGGTGAACGTCAAGGAGATCGAGTACGTGGAGCACACCAGCGAGGTCGTCAGTCGCTCGGCGAAGCCCGACTTCAGCCGGCTCGGGCCACGCCTCGGCGACCTCGTGAAGGCCGTGAACCAGAAGGTCCGCCAGCTCGACGACGAGACGATCAACGAGTACGTGGAGACGGGCGAGCTCACGCTGTCGGTGAACGGGGACGAGGTGGAACTCGGCCCCGACGACCTCATCATCCAGAGCGAGGGCATCGAGGGATGGGTCGTGGAGCAGGAGGGGGACGTCACGGTGGCCCTCGACACCGAGGTGACCGACGACCTGCGGGCCGAAGGACTCGCCCGGGAGACGGTGAAGCGCATCCAGAACCTGCGCAAGGACGCCGGCTTCGAGGTGACGGACCGCATCGAGGTTGTGTACCGCGGGTCCGGCCAGATCGCCGACGCGGTGGCCGAATACGGCGACTGGATCCGGAACGAGACCCTGGCACTGGAGTTGCAGCCGTCCGATCCGCACGAGTGGTCGGGGGAGGCCGTCGAGACGTTCGAGATCGGCGACGAGCAGATCGCGATCGGCGTCCGACGGACGGACGCGGAGGGGGCGCGCGATGCCTGAGCATCCGTTCGGGACGGGGCGGCCCTCGACGACGCGTTCACGCATGTTCACTGGAGCACCCACGCTGCACCCATGGCGAACGACGAACCAGAGCCCGAGACCGACACGTCGGAGGCGCCCCTCCATGCCCAGTCGGGAACGGGGGACGACGGCGAGGAAGAGCGCAAGACCCCGTTTACCGACGACGAGCTGGAGCACTTCCGCGAGTTGATTCGTGAGCGCCGCCGGGAGGCAAAGGCCGAGATCGAACAGATGCGGGAGCAGGTCGATGCGGCCAAGGACCAGGCCGACGACAACACCGCGTACGGCATTCACATGGCCGACGCGGGGACCGACGCGATGGAGCGGGAGAAGCTTCACCTCATGATTGCCCGCCAGCAGAAGTACATCGGCTACCTTGATCGGGCGCTCGAGCGCATCGACAACAAGACCTACGGCGTCTGCCGCGTCACGGGCGAGCCCATCGCCAAGGAGCGACTCGAGGCCGTCCCCCACACCGAGATTTCGATTGAGGCGAAGCGACAGGAGAAATCGTCTTGAGTATGGGCGTATGGGCGTGTGGGCGTTTCGCCTCCCCCCACACCCCTGCACTCCCACACCCCCACACCCACCTCATGCGCATCCTTTGGATTATTGGGACCGTCCTGTTCCTTGATCAGGTGACCAAGGCGGCGGTGCTGCAGTTTATGTATCGGGAGCAGTCGATCCCGCTTCTGGGCGACTGGCTGCGGCTGACCTTTACGGAAAATCCGGGCATGGCCTTCGGCATCACCATCGGCCCGCCCGGCACGGTCACCGTTCTGGCCCTGCTGGCCACCCTGCTCGTGGGCGCCTACGTCTACCAGGTGCGCAACGACTACGCGCCCTATCGCTGGAGCCTTGCCTTCATCCTCGGGGGCGCGCTCGGCAATATCGTCGACCGCATCTTCTACGGCGTACTGCTCGACTACGGCCCCTACTTCACCGGCCACGTCGTCGACTTCATTCACGTGAGCCTCTGGCAGGGATTCATTCCCCGGAGCGTTCCGTTCGTCGGCGGCTCGTACCTGGAGCTGTTTCCGATCTGGAACGTGGCCGACATGTCGATCGTCCTGGGGGTCGTCGGGGTCATGCTGTTTCACCAGACCTTCCACGACCGCCGCTACGCCCGCCGCAGGCGGGAGCGGGCGGCTGCGCCGAACCGGATCCGGCGGCAGAAGCGCCCTGCTGTGGTGTTTACGGACCTGGGACGGGACCTGGGGGCGCCCCCACCGGTGCCGTCGGCCCTCGTGGAAGCGGACGGGCCGGACCCATCCGGCCGGACCCCATCCGACGGGACGGTCCCCGAGAACGGCTCGCCGTCGGGGGCCGGGTCGTTTTGGACGGTGCAGGAATCGACCCGGTAGGCGCCGGGCACGCCGCCGTGCAACGTGACGTGGGATGGTTCGTTGTACGTCCCCACTCGCGGCGACTCGTTTCGCTTCCGGTCCTTCGCTGGACGCCCATCCGATGGCCTCCGTGCCTCATGCCTGACCTTTCCACCATCCGCAATTTCTGTATCATCGCGCACATCGACCACGGGAAGAGTACCCTGGCCGACCGGCTCCTGGAACGGACGGGGACCATCACCGAGCGCGAGATGAAGGAGCAGACGCTCGACGACATGGATCTGGAGCGGGAGCGGGGCATCACCATCAAGAGCCACGCCGTGCGGATGCCGTACG
>JBDGQM010000279.1:0-15570 GCA_042219065.1 Salinibacter sp.
ACGTGAAAACCCGACAGCCCCGGCAGGCACCGCAGCCGGCCGCGGAGCGCGTCAATGGCTCTAGGTGACCCGATGGGAGGAGCGGGGTTGAGGGTCAAAAAGAGTTGGAGGAAAAACGGTGAGTATCAGAGTCCGATCAATCTGATTTTCTCGGGAGAAGCTTCACACAATGAGCAGCGACCCGTCAAACTCGTCATCGGAGCCGCCGTCAGGCCCTCCTGGAAACGGCGCGCCGGACGCGGACGGCCCGGGCTATAAACGGTTGCCGCAGGAGGACGAGGTGTCCCTGCTGGACATCCTGCTCGTCCTGGCCCGCAACAAGACGCTCATTGTGCGGACGGTGCTCGTCTTTACGCTGCTGGGCGTGACGTACGCGCTGATGGCACCGGAGGAGTTTACCTCGAAGACGCGGGTCGTACGGGAGGCGCAGTCGGAGGAGGGGGGAAGCCTGCCAGGGGGCATTTCCCCGGGGGCGCTCTCTGGGCTTGGGATTAACCTGGGCGGAGCGGCCGGTGGGCTAACGCCGGCGGCCTTTCCGGACGTACTACAAAGTCGGGAGGTACGGCTGGCGGTGGTGCGGGACACGTTTCGATTTCCGGACGCCGAAGGTCCGATGACGTTCGTGAACTATGTAAATCGGCCGCCGGGAGCGCTTGGCCAAGTGATGAACTACACGATCTGGCTGCCGTGGACGCTGAAGGGGATGTTTGGAAGCGCAATATCTGGATCGCCTGCACCGGCGGGGACGACGGACGCTGGGGAGCCGCTCATTCCGAGCGAGGAGGAAGATGAGGCTCTGAAGGCGATTGGTGATATGATTTCGGCGTCGGTGGACGAGGAGACGGGCCTTATGACCATTTCGGTCACAGCTGGAGGGCCGCGGCTGGCGGCGTCGCTTGCGGAGAGCTTCCTCGATCACTTCACGACGCGGGTCCGAGAAATCCGGACGGAGAAGGTGCGGGAGCGGCTACAGTTCGTGGAAGGGCGCTTTCAGGAGGCGGAAAAAGAATTGGAGGCGGCGGAGGACCGTCTGGCACAGTTCCTGGAGCGGAACCAGAACCCGACGACGGCCACGCTGCAGTTTCAGCGAGATCGGCTGCAGCGGCAGGTCAGCTTCAAAGAGCAGCTTTACAGTGAGTTGCAGAGTCAGCTCACCCAGACGCGGCTCGACCTACAGCGCCGGCAGCCGGTGGTGACGGTGGTAGAACGGCCGGTTTCTCCCATGGATCGAAGTGCTCCGAGGCGGACGATGATTGTGCTTTTTAGTCTTCTTCTGGGAGGTTTTGCCGGCATTGGGGCTTCATTCTTGCGTACCTTCTTCAAGGCACAGGAGGATGCGCCCGAAGAACGAAAAAAGCTGGAGGAAGTCCGACGAGCATTCTCGCCGGATGGGTTCTTGAAGAACGTAAAACAGCATGTCGGCATATCCGGTACATAAGGGGTTTTTCTCTTGATGAACGCCGTTTCTTTAATTATTCGACCACCGGTACTTTCGCGATGTCAGATACTGACCCTTCAGCCAACGGGACGACAACTGAAGTTCCCAAACCTCGAACGGACCTAATCGATGATGACCCAGATGCGCGTATCAGCGCGGCCCCGATTTTCCAGGGCGAGGTAGATACGGACAACACAGTCGTCGTCTGCGGTGCGGGAGGCTTCATCGGCGGGCATCTTGTGGCTGACCTGTTGCGGCAGGGCTTCGAGGAGGTACGCGCCGTCGACATCAAACCCCCAAACCAGTGGTTCCAGAAGTTCCCGCAGGCGGACAACCGGTCTTTAGACCTCCGAGAGAAAGAGAACTGCTACCGCGCCCTCGAAAACGCCGATCACATCTACAATCTCGCCGCGGACATGGGCGGGATGGGCTTTATCGAGAACAACAAGGCCCTCTGCATGCTCAGCGTGCGGATCAACACGCACCTGCTCATGGCCGCCCGGGACAACGACATCGACCGGTATTTCTATTCCTCCAGCGCCTGCGTCTACAACGCGGAGATGCAGGACACCCCCGACGTGGAGCCTTTGTCCGAGGAAGACGCGTATCCTGCGCTCGCCGAGGACGGCTATGGGTGGGAGAAGCTCTTCAGCGAGCGGATGTGCCGCCACTTCCGGGAAGACTTTGATGTCACCACCCGCGTCGCTCGGTACCACAACGTCTACGGTCCGTTTGGCACCTACGACGGCGGGCGGGAGAAGGCCCCGGCGGCGCTGACGCGCAAGGCGATCGAGGCGAAGCTTAGCGGCAGCGGCGACATTGTGATCTGGGGCGACGGGACGCAGACCCGCTCGTTCATGTACATCGACGACTGTGTGAAGGGGACGCAGAAGATTATGCACTCCGATATTACCGAGCCCCTCAACCTCGGCTCCGACGAGCTGGTGACGATCAACGAGCTGGTCGACGTGATCGAGGCGGCGGTTGGGGTGGACCTCAACCGGGAGTACGACCTGACCAAGCCGCAGGGCGTGGACGGACGCAACTCGGACAACACCAAGATTCTCGACAAGCTCGAGTGGGAGCCGCCGACGGCGCTTCGAGACGGGATGGAGGTGACCGCCGAGTGGGTTGAGCAGCAGATGCGAGACCACCGCGAGGCGGAGACGACGAGCCGGTTCGCCGTGGCGCATTAGATCTATCTTGCGATGTTGAGTGAACACTATTCCTCTTTCCGAAATCCGGTGATCTATGCCCTCGGTAATTGAACGGACGCTCCGAGGAGGCGCGGGTTTATTTAGCGCCGACGTGATTGCAAAGGCGATGGGGTTTCTCTTCATCGTTATTGCGAGCCGCTATCTGGGTCCGTCTGAGTTTGGGGTGCTGGCACTCGGACTGTCCATCTTCGGGGTGGCGAGAAACCTTTCTGCCTTCGGGCTGCCGAATACGATCCAGCGATTTCTTTCCGGGGACGGAGAAGAAAAGGTAGGGCAGGTTTACGCCGCCCTGCTCACTGTTGGGGCGATCGGTACCGTGTTAGGGGCGGGAACATTGTACCTGACGGCCCCTGCTCTTGCGTCCAGGGTTTTCTCAACTCCGGCACTCGCTGGTCCGCTCCGTGTGTTCTCGATTGGGACGATCGGTGGGGTCAGCTTTATGGTGCTCCGTGCCGTTCTCCGAGCGCAGGAACAGGTCGCCGATGTCGTGCAGGTCGACACAATTCGGAGTGTCGGGAAGGTGCTCTTGCTAGGCGGGGTGATCGCCGCAGGGGTGCGATCGGCAATAGCCGTCGCTTGGGGCGTTGCTGCATCGTTCGTTCCGGCTGTCGTCCTTTCGGGATACAAGGTCCAGCAGGTTCGCTTCCGGCCCACTTTCAGGAGCCTGGCCCCGCATCTGAAGCGTGTCCTCGGATACACGGCCCCCCTTGTGGTCGTCGGGTTCAGCTACTTTCTGGCCCAACAGGCCGATCGTCTCATGCTAGGATGGCTTACCGATACCACAAAGGTTGGAATTTACACCACTACATCGACACTCGCGATGATCATGAGTGCGTTGCACGGAGCCCTTGTTTCCATTTTTATGCCTATTGCGTCTGAGGCGCACCGTGAAGGATCCAAGGAGCGCATGAGCGACGCCTACGTGTTTATCAGTCGGTGGATGGGAGTGGTCAACGGGTTTGCGCTTCTTGCTTTCGCCGGAGGTGGACTGTGGATTCTCCACATCTTCGGTCCGGAGTACGCGACTGATACCACGTACCTTGTGCTTGTCATTCTGTCGACACTCTATTTCGTGGGGACCTGGGTGGGCCCGACGGGCGCTTTGCTGCAAATGTCCGATGGTCATCGGATTGAGTTCATCAACACCATCATATTCGTGGTCACAAATATCGGTCTCAATTATGTCCTGATTATCGAGTATGGCGTCATCGGAGCCGCGCTGGCAACACTGGGGTCGGGGGTATTGCGCAACGTGATCCAGCTCATAGAAATTGGTGTCTGGTACGGCGTAACGCCAATCAGGGGTCGAAACATCGTGGACCTAGCCGCGACTCTTCTGGGCATGACGGCCCTATTCCTCGTACCACAAGGAGAACTCCGCGCTCTTCTGGCGGGGATCGTGATGGCCGTCCTGGGGACATACGCCTTTCTTTCCGCGTCGGAAGAGGAACGCCGAGCGGTGCACGGACTTCTCGCGCAGTTTAGCACAGCGTGAGTCCTTTCTGAAATCTGTTGTTCGTTTTTCTTCCGATTAGTCCTGAAAGATGAAGTCATGACTATAGACATATCAACACTCACGCGACGGGCCCTTCGAAAAGTGTATCCTCGGCTTGGACTTCGGGATACAGATATTCTTTTGGCCTCGTACCCGAAATCCGGAAACACCTGGGTCCGGTTCATTTGGGCGAATATGGTGAGTTTAATCGAGAGGGGCGGGGAGACGGTCACCTTCCATACATTAACGAACGAACTTGGATCTGAATACGACCAGAATACCTATGGGGATATTGAGTTTGATTGCCTTCCAAGACTGGTGAAGACGCATCACGAGTATAGTGCCTCGAAATTCGAGCAGAATCGATCCATTTACATTATTCGCCATCCGGGCGATGTCCTCATCTCCTACTACAAGTACAAGATCGCCCGGAAGGGAAGTGGTATCAGTCGGGAAGACAGTCTCGCTGCGTTCATTCGCTCGGAGCAGTTTGGCATGCCAGCCTGGACAACACACGTGAACAGTTGGTTACCGGAAGCAGACGTTGTAATCCAGTACGAAGACCTGAAGGATGGGGCTGCAGCGGTGGTCGCATCGGCCCTGGCGGACTTGGGACTGGCTGACGCCGTGGACGATTCGGTCTTGGCTGAAGCAGTTCGCCGCTCTGAATTCGAACGGATGAAAGAGATTGAAGAAGAAGAGGGGCGTCCAAACCAAGAAAACTTCGAAGACGATTTTCGTTTTGTGAGGAAAGGGGAAAAGGGGGTATGGGAAGAAGGGTACCGGAAAAGAGATAAAAAGTACATAAGAGAAAAGTTAAATTCGGAAAGTTTATTACAAAAGTAATGAAAGATAAAATAAAAAGAATGTTGTGGGAGTATTTTTTGTCTGGGATACGGGATGGCTTAGCCATGCAGAGGCTGTCTCCCCTTGTGGACGGCTACCTCCCATGGAGCAGTTCAACCCTCAGTGCGACTGCCGTCGAAACCGTTTTGAATGAGATCGTAGTCAACGGGCGTTCGAAAATTGTCGAGTGCGGTGGAGGAGTTTCAACGGTATATATTGCTAGTCTGCTCAGTAGTCAGGGCCGAGAGGGGCACTTATATACAATTGAGCATGACTCTGAATGGCTTCAGGTAGTAGAGCGGCTACTGAGTGAACGTGGGCTTTCGGGTCGGGTGACGGTTGTGCACGCTCCGCTTCGAGAAGTAGGAGTGTCATGGGGAGGAGAGATGTGGTATGATACTGAATCGGTTAAGTCCGAAATACCGACATCGGGTGTTGATTTCATATTGGTGGATGGCCCTCCAGCCCACAGGCAAGAGAATTCCCACAGCCGATATCCTGCAATTCCGATTCTTAGAGAGGTCCTGGATGACAGATACAGCGTCCTTCTGGATGACATTGACCGTCAGGCCGAGAGGGAGATCATCGAGTCATGGCAGTCGTCTCTCGGAATCTCTTTCGATGAGAGATTTCTAGACGGGAACTTTGCTATTGGCACTCGAGGAGAATCATTCACTGTTTAGTTGAATAATCAACTTGTTTGATATCAGACACTTCTTATACACGTTAACCATGTTGTGCGCATTTGCTTTGTTACGCACTACGACGGACTGTACGGGGCGAATCGTTCACTCCTGGGTCTTATAGAGGGATTGGAGGAATACGGCGTTGAGTCTCTAGTCGTGCTACCCTCACGCGGTGACTTGACAGAGGTTCTTCGCGACCGAAATGTTCCATATGTAGTTGCTCCGTTCAAGTGGTGGATGACGAAACCTAGCCACCAGTGGAAGGCACCTGCTCGGCTTACCTTCAACCTGGTGGTAGCCCCGGTGATCGCCACGCGCATTGCTTTCTGGCACCCGGATCTCATTCACACAAATAGTTCGGTTACCCCGGTGGGGGCACTGGTCGCCGAACTTCTCTCTCTGCCACACACGTGGCATATCCGAGAATTCGGGGACCTCGACTATGGGTTGCGCCGTGACTTAGGAGACGCTGTGTTTCGGTGGGGACTGGAGCGCTCCAGGGCGCTCGTTGCAGTATCGGAGGCTGTACGACGACGAGTCCTTGAAGACTTGGAGCCTCCAACTCCCGTTGTGTACAATGGGGTTATTTCGGAGGACCGAGCCCGCCAGATTGGGAGATCAGTCCGCCTTACTCGAGGCGAGACAGGTAAATCCTCCTGTTTTACCTTCGCAATACTGGGACGAATTCAGCCATCAAAGGGGCAGGAGCAAGCGGTCCGGGCCGTAAGTCGCCTCCGTAAGACGGGGATGAATGTTCATCTACTCATTGCAGGGGATGGTCGAAAGGAACACGAGAGCTCGCTGAAAACGCTTGTGCGGAGGTTGGGGGTCGCTGACACTGTCTCTTTTCTAGGATTTGTGGACGAGCCGTTCAGCGTCTATCGAAAGACGGACGCGGTGCTAATGTGCTCGGAGAATGAGGCCATGGGGCGGGTAACGGCTGAGGGGATGGCTGCTGCCCGCCCTATCGTTGGACGTAACAGTGGGGGAACGTCCGAACTCGTGAATCACGGTGTGAACGGACTCTTGTATGACGAGGGCGTCGGGGCTCTGGCAGACTGCATGCAACGTCTCGCTGACGACCCTGAATGGGCGCGTGAGCTCGGGCTGAATGGGTGGGAAAAGGCTGTCGAGAAGTTTACTTTGGAGAGCTACGCTCAGAAAATGTACAACGTCCTCTCTTCAGCACAGGCGGTTGATGACACTAAATGAATCAAAACGCTCGAAATATCTTGTTTTTCGACTCCCGAGCCGAAGGGCACCATAGCGAGTACGTGCAGCACCTCGTGCAGTACGCTATCGGACGACCTGGACTAGGCCACCTGCACTTCGTTTACCCCAGTACGCTGTCGACGTATAGGCCGTCAGCAGTGGAGAAGATTGAAGAGGTACCACACTTTCATCTCCACGAGTTGTCCGATAAGGAGCAGGAGAGGATCGATAGCGCACCTCTCCTGTGGCGGTCATTTGTAGAATGTGCAGTGGCAAGGCGCTACGTCCATAATGTGCAGGCGGACCACTGCGTTCTTCTCGACCTGAATATTTTTCAACTCGCGCTCGGACTGTTTTGCATTGCAGATCCGGTCGAGGTCAGCGGGATTCTCTTTTTCCCGTATCCCCGCATCGAACCGGACGGACAAGCTGTTAGTGATCAGTTGCTCTGCTGGCTCGAGAAACTGCGAAAGCATCTCCAGCTCCGATGGATGCTGCGGAATCAGCAGATGGAGACTGTTTTTCTCTTCAACGACAGTCCATCGGTGGAGTACCTAAACCAGTTCTGGCCGGATCGTCGTCCGTTCCGAATGTTGCCCGATCCTGTACCACCTCTTGTGGAAGGGGAACCGGTGATTCAGAGAGAAGGGCCACATGAATCGAGCAACGGTGCAATGGAAGAGAAATCGGGAAAGCAACTGAGACATGCATCTCAGACGGAGACAAATACCTCCAGCGAGTCCCCGGATCCGGACGAGGAGACGCTCCGTCCGGAAGGAGAAGATCGCACTGTATTTTTGATGTTTGGGGCCTTGCGAGAAGAAAAAGGCGTCCGTGAAGTCATCGAGGCCTTCTGCCAACTCCCCCCGACGGTGGCAAAGAACGCAACCTTGTGTCTGTTTGGACAGGTGCGGTCGGATCTTGAAGATGAGTTCTCCGGATTAGTCGCGTCGCTGCGTCGCGCACGGCCGGACCTGCAGGTTCAAGTGGAGAACCGGTTTCTGTCCGAACGAGAACTGCACAATGCGCTGAAAGAAGCGGATGTGGTGCTGGCGCCGTATCTGCAGAGCGAGGGGTCCAGCGGAGTCATCGGACACGCTGCTCGCTATCAAACACCTGTAGTGGGGCCTAACTCTGGGCTCGTTGGGGCACTCATTGAAGAGTACAGTTTGGGAGTTACTGTCGAGGCTGCTAATCCCAGCGCCGTCGCCGAGGCAGTCACCGGACACATTCAAGATAGGCATTCGAATGCGAAGACAGCGGGCATGCGACGGTACGTGGAGGAACGAACTCCGACACGCTTTGCCGAGACGATCTTTGGGACGATACTTGGAAGCAGTTCATAAAAGAGTGGGAGAAGAGGTTTCTCCTCCGTTTAGCTACAGGCATCTTCCCTTCCCCCGTACTATGAGGACCCCTATTCTCGTGACGGGCCATCATCGCGCTGGCACTACCTGGGTCGGCAAGATGATTGCGGCCAGTCGCGATGTGGGGTACATACATGAGCCCTTTAATCCGGGACAGCGTCCCGGCATCTGCTCGGTACGGCCCAGCCGGTACTTCACGCATGTTCCGGATTCAGACCCTGAGGCGTGGCGGAATGCTCTACGAGCCACACTTTCCTTCCAGTACGATATCAGAGCGGAAGTGGAGGCGATGCGGAGCCTGAAAGACTTCGGGCGAATGGTGCGAGACAGAAGCCGGTTTGCCTGGCTTCGGTTTCGGGAGCGGCGCGCGCTGATGAAAGATCCAATTGCGTTATTCTCTGCCGAGTGGATTGCGGAGCAGTTTGAGGCAGATGTGATTGTCCTGATTCGGCATCCGGCCGCTTTTGTAAGCAGTCTCATCCGACTCGGTTGGACATTTCCATTTGAGGATTTGCTCCGCCAGCCACGACTCATTGAAACCGTTTTGTCTTCCTTTGAAGACGAGATCTGCCACCATGCACGGACCGACACGGACCTGATTGACCAGGCGATCTGTCTCTGGAAAATTTTCCAGCACGTAATCGCTACGTACCGTGATCAGCACACGGACTGGAAAGTTGTTCGCATGGAGGATCTTGCCGTTAAGCCGGTTTCTGGAGTTGGAGACCTGTACCGGCATGCGAACCTCGCCTACACGGACCATGTGCGACAGACCGTCCGCCGCCACACACAGGCAACGAATCCCAGCGAAGTTGAGACAGATAACGCGAAGGAGACGCAACGTGATAGCCGGCGCGCGATTTACCAGTGGGTTAATCGTCTCTCCCAGGAGCAGATTGAAGCGGTGCGGGACGGACTGTCAGACATCCCGGTCGAATTTTATTCCCGCGATGATTGGGGCACCTGGAAGGAGAAAAGACCAGAAGAAAAAGAGATGTCCAATGCTTCTGGGGCTTAGAAGCCAAGGAAGAGAATGTTGTCATATTTTTGCCGGACAACACGAAGGCCGGTTTCACCACGGCGATGCAGTGTAAGAATGAACGAGGTGTCATTTTCACTTCATAAATTGTACGCTCAGGCGTACGAGCCCCTCATATGCGCAATTGCGTTCAGTCTACCTCTATACATCCTGGGTATTCCCCTGGGAGGATTTGATTTTACACTGCTCGTAGTTCTGGTCCTTGTCCTCGATGGTCTTATCCTGTTACACGGGCAATTTGTCGTTCAGTCCACCGTGGCCATCGCGATGCTTGTAGGTTGGTGCCTTCTGACAGCATTCGGCCGGCATCCACCAGGATCCTACCTGGTCTCTCTGGTGGGATTTTCTGCGTTTCTTTTTCCCTTTTGCGGACCTGTTCCGGAGAATGTTCGGCCGCATCGTGTAATGAAATGGCTTGTATATGGGCTCCTCATTACGTTCGTATTCGCGGGATACGAGGTAGTAATCAATGTTGTGGGGCTTCCCCCTTTAGAGACACTCTTTCCGTATGGAGTGTGGGCAGACGTGCGTGCTGGAGAATATCTCGGATTCCGACGGGTCAAATCCACGTTTGTGGAACCGGCCCGATATGCACACTACTTGGTGCTTTCCTATGCAATTCTCGATCTCGCCGGACGAAAAGGTTTTGAGGTTCCGTATAGGCGACGTCTCCTTGCCGCCATTCTCATCACACTGGTCTGTACACTATCCCTCTCCGGGATCATTATCATGGGGGGGTACTTCGGAGCTTTGCTACTAATGAACGCTCGCAAGTGGCTTACAGCTCCCCTTCGCTCGGGACGGTTCTGGAAGATGACACTGCTGGTCTGGACTCCTCTGATTGTCGGAGGCGGAGTGCTATACGGGGATGTCGTAGTCGACGTGGTGCAACTTTTTCGCGGACGTTTGGAGGAAGTGATTGCAGTCTTGCAATTCGGAATCCTAACGGGCAGTGAGGGAAGTCGCGTCCAGTCCACGCTTATCATGTTCGACTACCTGTTTACCCAAGACTGGATGCATATACTGATTGGAGAAGGGTACAGCAACGCCGAGGTGTGGCTGAGAAACAACTTTGCGTTTCTTGGTGAAGAGCGTGCGTCATTCGCGCGCGGAGATCTGCACAACATGTTTAGTACAATTACTCTCTCGACTGGACTGGTGGGATTGGGACTGTACGTGAGCTTCCTGTGTACCATCTTCAGACAAAAAACGCGGAGCGTCCCAATACTCTTTGTTGCTGTTGTGTTTATTATCCATTTCGCAACTGGGTATTTGCTCTACGCGCGGCTTTGGATGATGATACTCATCGCACAGATCATCTTCGGCCGCTCCCCTCAAGAGCGTATTTCTTCCGATGATTCTCCTGACTCCAGTTAGGTTGTGGCACACCAGTGAATGGTGACAGACCCCCCTGGTTTAGCTGCCTCCACTCCAGAGAAACTTCAAGGTTCTGACGAAATAGTTATGATTGGACCTGTTTTATGAGGCAGTCTTGCGCCGAGTTGGTTTCCATACGAGAGAATGACATCGGTGACGGGGAAGAACAGCCTTCCCAGCATGTGTTTGTTGTGGATCTTACCAGCCGCACTCCTCCATACGACCGCCGTTTGTGTGAGGCATTACAGGAAGAAGGTGCACAGGTCGATTTGTGGGCGGCGGGGAATGCACATGCTGAGCTGCTCGATGACCTTGCGGTACCCCTCCGGCGGGGGTGGACCGATCTTGCGACCCGAATTCCGAGGACGGAGTGGACCGGGCCACTCATCAAAGTTCTGAAAGCGGTCGAGTACCTTGTCAACCTGGTTGCGCTCCTAGTGGCCGCTGAGAAAGAACAGCCAGATCTTCTTCATTTTCAGTGGCTCCCTCTGCTTGACACCGTCTCTGTCGAGATCGCCTTCGTCAGGCTTTTCCAGTCGCGTGGGTTCAAGGTTGTGTACACAGCACACGACGTTGTCCCGCTCGATGAACGGGAGGCTCCGCAATCGTATGAACGCCTGTACAACGCTGCCGATGCCGTCATATGTCATACGCAGCAGGCCAAATCCCGACTCGTTAAGGAATTTCATGTCGAGAAAGAGGCCGTTCGAATCATTCCACACGGTCCACTGATGGACCGTGACGCATTTCCCCCCTACCGGCAGGCTCGGAAGCATTTAGGGTGGTCCACGGAGTGGCCGGTGGCACTTCTCTTCGGGGTGCTTCGGCCCTATAAAGGGGTCGAGTTTCTGCTTCGCGCCTGGGCGAGAGTCCAAGAGCACGTTCCACAGGCGCGCCTCGTCGTGGCCGGCTACGCCGCACCGTCGTATGCACAGCACCTCCGAGGGCTTCGCCAAGATCTCGAGATTGGCAATGCAGTTGAGTTTCGGTTTCGGTTTTTACCTGAGGATGAGTTGCACGCGCTCATCGCGGCGGCCGACGTGGTGGTGTACCCCTACCGGAATATTACGCAGAGTGGGGCACTGTTTGCCGGTATGAACGCTGGAAAAGCAATTGTTGCGACCCGTGTGGGCGGGCTCGCTGAGGTTCTCCAGGATGATCAGACCGGGCGCTTCGTAGAGTATGGTGCCTATAATCATATGGCCGAGCAACTGTCGGATCTCTTGCAGAATCCTAACGCTCGGGCCCGTCTCGGGCATGCGGCACAGGTGGAGATGGACGATTCGTATTCCTGGCAGCACATCGCCGAGAAGACGATCCGGTATTATGCAGAAGTGCAGAACAAATAGTTTTCGGTAAGTGCTCGTGCGCAGGGGCCCCGACTGCAGTACATACGTGAGACTATCCTCACGTAAGGGTTGTAAGTTAACGAACAGTGCTAAGATAAAAACTATTTTAAACTCCAAAACTTAGAACGTGACTCAATCGATCATTTATGACACATCTAGAGGCACGTGCCCGAATTTTTCTCACTAAGCGCCCCCTCCTCTACCCGTGGCTTCAGACGCTGCGAGGAAGGGATAGTGGTGAATACTGTGAACCGGACACCGATCTATGCATTGAGGGATTTGAGTCTAGTGCAAACACGTTTGTCCATAGCACACTTCGGGTGCTCGACGAGAACCTATCGATGGGACACCATAAGCATGTCGTAGCGAATCTTAAGCGAGCGTTGCGCTACCACGTGCCGACTCTCATTATGTACCGGGATCCGGCGGACGCCATTCCTTCGCTTGTTTCGCGCTTCCGGCCAGGAATTGAGGAGGCTCCACTTCGATATGTTCATTTCTATCGATTCGTCATTCAACATGCCGACCGATTCATGCTCGTCAGTTTCGAGGAGGCCACTTCCGACATCGGAGCGGTAATTAATCGTCTTAGCGAGGTGTGGGGATTTCAGTTTCCGTCTTTTGACTCAAGAGAGATCGAGCGGAAAGCCAAGCGGCGAATCGAGAAGTGGACAGAAAAGTACGGCCATTCGGATCGAATCTCATTGCCAAGGGAGGAGCGAGATCGAGTGAAAGAAGACATTCGGGCCCGGCTTCCTGAAATCGATGCTTTTGTGGAGGCCAAGAATCTGTACGCTCAGTTGGAAGACATACGCAGCAGTCACAGCAGTAGTACTGGCTCCTTAAGTTCTTGACAGGATTCGGGTCCGCCACGCCGAGTTTTTCTAACCGGTCCGTGTCTTGACGTCACAGTGGGGTGAAGTGGCACACCAGCCCGTAAGGCTACTTCTGCACATGCGGTTTTTCGAAGAACAATGGCGCAACTCCTTGTTCTCACGCCTCGATATCCATACCCTCCTCATAGTGGAGAAAAGATTCGAATCCACCATGTGTGTCGTGTCCTATCACAGGAGCACGATATTACCCTTCTTTCCATCACCGAAAAGCCCGATTCCGCCCTGGCCGAGCCAGCACCGGGCATTTACGCGCAAGTCGAAACTGTACATCTCTCAAAATGGCAGTCATGGTTGCAGGCGTTGATGGCTGTTCCGACGTGGACGCCGATTCAGGTGGCCTACTACCGGTCATCAGAGTTCCGCGATGCGGTTGCCCGTTTTTCTCCTAGTCACGACCTCGTCCTGGCCCATCTCATCCGGATGGCTCCGTACGTGTTCGACTGCGACAGTACGCCGAGAATGCTAGAGATGACCGATGCACTTTCTCTGAACTACGAGCGGGTACGGAACGAAGAGACAAGATGGAGTCTCAAATCTCTTGTCTACTGGTTGGAGGTTGACCGAGTGCGTCGGTTCGAGCGCTGGGCTCTCCGACAGTTCGATTTTGTCTCTCTCGTCTCCACGACTGACCGCGATTATTTGCAGCGTGAATCATCGGGGCAGCACAACATTACTGTATATCCGAATGGAGTCGACACGGATGAATTTCGACCCGTAGAGACTGGGACCACGCCCGCCGTTGCGTTCGTGGGGAATATGCGGACGGCTCAGAACCAGGACGCGTGTGACTACTTCGTCAACAATGTGCTCCCACGGCTCCGGGAAGAGGTGGCGAGCTTTCGATTCCGCATCATCGGTGCCTCTCCCGACTCCGTCGCCGCCCGGTACCAGTCTAGGGAAGGGGTGGACTTTGTGGGACAGGTGGACAGTATCGGGAGCGCTGTGCAGGGGGTGTGTGCAGGCGTATGCCCGATGCGAGTAGGGGCTGGGTTGCAGAACAAGGTGCTCGAATACATGGCCATGGAGCTACCTGCTGTAGTCAGCCCGATGGGTCTTGAAGGGATTGAGGCCGTTCCGGGAAAACAAGTTCTCGTTTCTGATGATGCCTCTGAGATGGCCACTGACATTCTGCGACTATATCGGGACGACAAGTATCGAGCGGCTATCGGTCGTCGGGGCCGCCAATTTGTGGAAACTCATCATCAGTGGGAGGCAACTCTTGCCCCGCTCCTGAATGATGTTGATCAACTGTTGTCCGAATATAACACCTGTCCCACTGCGTCATAGATAAAGGGCCGAATGCACAAGAGGCCGCGCGGGTGTTCCATTCTGAACGTTCTCTCAGCTATCGTTTCGCCCGATGCCTGATCGCAGATCCTTCATTGAGGACGCTTGTCTCGGAACCGCCGCGGCGACGCTGTTTTCGTGGGCAGAGGAAACAGATTCGTTGCGGACCGTACCGACCATCGAGGCCCTTCGTGCCGAGCCACTCAGGGAGGGGGATGTGGTCTTTGTGGCTGGGTACCATCGGCCTGGCGACGGAGGAGGGGGGCTCTTCTACGGCGACGAGGACGCCGCTTGCCAACGTTCTGGAATGGCGATTCTTCCAGAGGACGGTGGAGGGAAGGGGCGATGGATTCGGTGGCAGTCTTCCGAGGAGTACGACATCCGGGCGTTTGGGGCGCATCCCGACCAGGAAGACAACGCGTCTGCCATCCAAGCCTGTCTCGACACGGCGGCGGACAGTGGAGGAACCGTGCGCGTTCCGGCCGGCGAGTATCAGGTATCGCGCCCACTCGTGATGGCCCCGAATGTCTCTGTACAGGGAGAAGGAATGAACTCTGTAATCCAGAAAACCACGCATGCATCGGGGCCTTCGCTGCGCCGGGCGCTTCCCAATCGAGAGGCTGTGGATGAGTACAACGTGGATTGCATTCTGGCCGTTGACCGGCCTAATGCTGATGTCAAGTATAGCCATGACATAGAGATCCGAGAGATACGCCTCCAAGGCCATGCGAATCGAACCGGTTCGGTGACGGAACGCAATAGCTACGGGCTGTACGCCCCCCGCCTTCTTCGGGCACAGATCGATGGGGTAATAATTGAAGACGTCCGGGCGGGATTCCACTTTAAGGGAATCATCGTGTCGCAGATCAACAATTGTTGGGCCTCGCGGGTCGAGACGGGATTTGAGATTCCCGATCCGGGAACGGGCGGAGGAACAAGCCTGACGCTTACAGGCTGTTACGCTTCGAAGGTGGACCGATGGGGCTACTATCTACGGGGGCTTAGCTACTCGACGCTTGTCGGGTGCGCGTGCGACAATGCTAACCAAGAGGGCTCGGGAGGTGGGTACTTCTTCGGCGTTTGTCACGGAATCACCCTGTCTTCCTGCGGGTGCGAGGCGACGGTCGCACCAGTGCTAAAGGTGCGGCACTCGGAGGTTGTGGCAAATGGTCTGAAGACGTTCGACATTCGGGGAGGTGTCTCCCAGAACGCGTATGTTGAAGCGAAGAATGCGACGCTCCAGATGGCGGGCTGCCGGTTGCCTGACCTCCGCGCTCCGGGACAGACCCGTAACGGGCGGTACGAGCAAGGTGCGGAGGTGACATACGTGAACGGAGATCGCCCTTCAGGAGGTATGTCTG
>JBDGQM010000028.1:0-5537 GCA_042219065.1 Salinibacter sp.
GCCCCAAAAGAAAAAACTCGTCGGTCTTTCCCCCACGGCACTCGCATCGTGGCCCGAGGCTTGATCTTGCCCTTCTCCAGAGCGGCGTGTTCGTGCTCTCACGTGGCTCCTCGCCCACGCTCCCCTTCCCCTACGCCGGCACGCCGTAAATGTCGTCGTCGAGCTCGAGCTGATAGACGTTCTCCCCCCGGTCCAGTTCGTCGAGGCGGTCGATCGCCTCTGCATCGAGGCGCCAGTCGAAGAGATCGAGATTCGCCCGGATGTGGTCGGGCGTCGTGGACTGCGGGAGAACGACGATGTCCTTGTCGAGGGCCCACTTCAGCACCACCTGGGCCGGCATCACGTCGTGCTCGTCGGCGATCTCAGTGACGACCGGATCCTCGAGCACCGCGGCGCGACCGAGCGGCGCCGCGGCCTGCACCACGATGTCGTGCTCGTGGCAGTAGTCCACCAGGTCCTGACGCACGTACCACGGATGAAACTCGAACTGATTGGCCGCGATGGGCACGTCTGCCACCCGCTGCGCAAAGCGGAGCTCGTAGACGCCGAAGTTGCTCACGCCCACGTTCCGCACCCGTCCTTCCTCGTGGGCCCGTTCGAGCGCCTGAAACGTCTCGCGCAGCGAGATCGCCGGGTTGGGCCAGTGGATCAGGTACAGATCGAGCGCCTCGACGCCGAGGGCCTCCAGGGTGGCCGACAGCGACTCCAGCACGCCTTCGTAGTGGAGATTCGAGGGCAGCACCTTCGAGGTCAGAAACAGGTCTTCTCGGTCGTACTCGGCCAGCACCTCGCCGACGGCCGCCTCATTTTGATAGCCCTCGGCCGCGTCGACGTGCGTGTAGCCGTGGTTGAGGGCCACGGGCAGGGCGGTGTGTACGTCGGTCTCGTCCTGGTCCCAGGTGCCAAACCCGACGACGGGAAGCGCATCGCCACTGGGGAGGGTCTTTGTAGGAATCGACGCCATGATCTCACGGAATGACTACTGACAGAACCAATTACGCCCCTAATGCCGAACCCAGATCGCTACCGCGCATCAGAGGGGTCGAACCAAAGTGCAACCAGGATCCAACAAAAGCAAGACGCCCGTTCCAAGGCTGGATGACTTCGACGATGGGCCGAGCGGCTCAGTCTTACATGGGGGTCCAGCCATACCGGAGGGCCAGTAGTCCCAGCAGGTTATTGAGCACGTGGGCGAGAATGGGCGCCCAGAGGTGGGAGCCGGTGTAGGCAAAGAGCCCGCCCAGCCCGAATCCCATGAGCGTGGCGTAGGCCCCGTACGGCAGCGCCCCGCGGCCCCAGAGGTGGGCGGCCCCGAAGAAAAAGCTCGCCACCACCACGTTTGTCTGTGTCTGCAGCCAGCCCCGAAAGAGAAGCTCTTCGGCGATCCCGGACGCAAGGGCGACCCCGACGATGACGACGACGGAGGTGGAGCGGACCCAGGGCCGCAGCATGTGGCGGAGCGGCACGTAGATGCGCCGGTAAAGCGGGTTCTGAGGGCCGCCGGGCAGTACCAGAACGAGATGCACGGTGACGAGGCCGAGTCCGCCGAACACCCCCAGCCCAATGCCCTCGATGGTCGGGTGAATCATCGCCGCCCAGTCGATCCCGCTCCCCCATCCCAGGATCCACGCGAGGAGCCCCAGCACGGCCTCGGCCCCGAGGATGACGGAGCCGAATGCGGACGACGCGGTCGGCGGGGCGGGCGGGTTGGACACAGCGGCAGCGCGGTCCACGCTGATGAAGACAGAGACGGAGGACGTGTCGTTTTCAGAGTCCCGAGGATGGAAGATCGACCGCCTGCCCTGATCCCGTCGGCTGTCTCAAAGAACGGCGCGACGGACAGGCACTTCTTCGTGCCGGACGCAGGTCGGGCGCGCATCTGCGAGTTGCACTGATGTGCTCTTCCAGAACGAGGCGTCAATCTCGCTCTCCTTCCTACCCCGCCCAGCACCATCGCTCGTTCTCCCATTCCCCCATTTGCTCCCGCCCCGTATGTCCCGGTCACACCATGTAGTCGTCGGTCGGCACGTCGAGGAAATCCATCAGCCAGTCGAGCGCCCAGGTCTGGTTGTCTTTGCCGCTCCATTCGTAGCCGTGCTGCACCTTGTCGGCCACCTCGGGCCAGTCGACGGTCCAGTCCTTGTAGACGTGAAACGAGAACTGGCTCACCTCGGTCTCGAAGTAGATACAGCCTTCTTCCGGATCGTAGATGGACGTGGCGGTGTCATCTTCACGGGCCAGGTCGGCGGCGAGCACTACGAGCGGCCCCTTGAAGCGGTAGTCCATCTCGTGGACCCGCTTCGCCTCGCTATTGAGAAAGTTCGCCAGCACCACACAGCCGTCGCCGTGCTCCATGGCGGCGCGGGCCGCATCGCGGGTGGACGGCTCGGCATCAATCTTATCGAGCGCAGACTCGACGAGCGGCCATACCTCCACAGGCTCGGGCTCGTCGGCGGCGTCTTCTTCGCGGGGGATGGTGACAGTGTGGGATTCAATGTCCACGGGAATCGTTGGGTCGGTGATTTGCAGAACGTCGAACGAAGGACCGGCCGTTGAGGCGGCGGCACGCGACTCTCATATGCACACGACGCTCAGAAGATCATGGGCCTGCGTTCCTCAACCTCGGGCTCGGAAAGGTGAAAACGCCTCATTCAATAGCGCTCACGGTCCCGCTGCCGAGTGAGCTTAGCTCGACCTCCGGCTGGCCGCGGTACTGCACGTCGCCGGAGCCGAGAATCCGGGCGTCCAGCCGCTCGGTAACGTGGAGCTCGGCGTCGCCCGACCCGACGACGTCCACCTCCGCCGTGCGCGTCTTCATCTCGGACGCCTTGATGTCCCCGGAGCCGGCGGTCTTTGTCGTGAGCGTGTCGGCTCGCCCCCGCAGCATGCAATCTCCCGATCCGGCCATCCCGATCTCAAGCTGCTCCGTGGCGACCTCCAGGTTCATGTCGCCCGACCCCGCCACGCTGAGGGAAAGCGACTCGCTCTCGATGCGCGTCTCCCCTTCGATCTGCCCCGATCCGGCCAGGCCCACCCTCTCAATTGTAGGCGCAGTGACGTAGATGTCAACCTCGTCGCCGTCGAGGTCACTGTCATCGAACATCCCGAACAGCCCCGAGTCGTCCTCGGCACGGACGTCGAGGGCCTCCCCGTCGACCTCCGTCACCAGCCGGTCGAGCACCTTCGAGGGCCCTTTCACCTCGACCGAGTGCGCCTCTCCCTGCCGAAGGTGCAGCGTTCCCGGCGTTTCGAACTCTATCTCCGTGAAGGCATCGACGGGTCGGGCCTCCCGCGTCTGATCCTGTGCGAGCGCGGAGTGGAGCGGGCCCAGGACGAGTGCCATGAGCAGAACAGTTCGTAGAAGAGAGGACGGAACAGAGGTCATAGCAATAGAACGGTTGGTGAGAGGCAAGTGCGAACGACAGTCTTCATTCGCAGAACGACCCGCCACACGGCAATGTTACTCTACTCCACAGCGGGTTCAGGCTTTCAGCCCCGCCGCGTCTGCCCGCTCAACCACGGCGCCGTGTGGGAGCCGGTGTTTCGGGCCCTTCACCACGGCAATCGCATCTTGGCCTCGGTGCTGATGGTGCCCCAATTCAGGAGAGTCAGGGCAGCGCATTCGTGCTCCCACGCACCCTCTCGCCCATTCCTACAGGGCAGTTTCGTTGTTCAGAGGCGGGCGAGCCTCCTCATCGGAAAGGAAACTCTCAACATACGATTGCCCTGGCCCCCCCATGAGCGTCGAACACGTCTTCCCGATGCGTGAGGAACTTCGTAAACGGGATGCACCCACCTCGACCGAGAATGCTCTGGCGGAACGGGGCTGAGTGTGGGAGTATGGGCGTACGGGCGTTCTTTCTCCCACACCCACACACTCCCAAACGCCCATACTCAGAGGTGTTATCTTTAGAAATTTCTGCACGGCTCGGTCATTGACGGGGAGGAGGTGCCCAAGCCCCTCCGCCTCGGTGGCCAAACGACACGGACCCGACCGACTCGGGCTACTTGCCCTGCGTCAACGACCACTCCGCCAGGAGGCGGGTGTTGGGGTCGAGCGTGAGTCCGGAGGGCGCCTGCGCGCACTCCATGCGGGCCGTGTGCTCGCGATCGCGGAGCGTGACCGTCGTGGTCGCGTCTCCGTCCGACGACGCAATCTGCACCGGCACCCGAAAAGGCGGCGCGTCCTGCGTCTGGCGCATCGTCACGACACACGCCTCGGCCGCGGCGTCGTGGCGCCACGTTGCCTCAATGACCGGATGCCCGGAGCGCCGCGTCCACTGGTCGAAGAACCACTCCAGATCATGCCCCGAGACGTCCTCCATCACCCGCCGGAAGTCGGCGGTGCTGGCGTTCTGGTTCCGGTAGCGGTCGTAGTAGGCCCGGAGGCCGTCCCAGAACGTGTCCGTGCCCACCTCGTGCCGCAGCATGTGCAGCACCCAGGCGCCCTTCCGGTACGGATTCGTCGTGAGAAGCTCGTTGGGATCGGCGAACGTGGTGTCGACGAGCGGTGTGCTCGGGTTCTGTTCGTGAAATCGCACGACGGCCTCCCGGGCGCCCTGCATGTACTTCGCGAGCCGCTGCGATCCCTGCGCGTGCTCCAGGTAGAGGCCCGTGAGGTACGTCGCAAAGCCTTCGCTGAGCCACAGGTGCGGCCAGTCCGCCTCCGTCACGGTGTTGCCAAACCACTGGTGGGCAATCTCGTGGGCGAGCAGCGGCGTATCATCTTTGCCGTCCGCCACCGCCTTTTCGCTGTAGAAGATGGCCGCCGCGTTCTCCATGCCGCCGTAGCGGGTGGCCGACTGCACGTTGGCGAGCTTCTCGTAGGGATACGGGCCCAGGTTCTCTTCGAAGAAGCGGAGGATGGGCGGGGCCTGCCCGAGATCCTTGAAGCCCGGCCCGCGATCTTCCGGATAGACCCAGCTCTGTACCGGCACGCCGTCGATCGTGGCCACCGTATCGACGGCAAAGTCGGCCACCCCAATGATCATCACCTTCGGGGGCAGCGGCACATCGGAGCGCCAGTGGGAGAGGCGCATGCCCCCAGACGTGGAGTCCGCGACCAGCGCCCCGTTGCTCACGACCTCGTACTCGGCCGGAACCCGCACGCGAAAATCGACCGTGGCCTTGTCGGCCAGGTGATCCACGACGGGCAGCCAGTGGCGGGCCCGATTCGGCCAGTTGTCCCCGAAAAAGGTGCGGTCCCCGTGCCGGTTGGTCCCGATGATGAGTCCATCGGCGGGGGTGCCCGCGTATCGGATCCGGAACGTGTGCTTCTGCCCCGCCGTCAGCGCCCCTTCCGGCCGAATCCGAAGGAGGTCGTTGGACTGGGCGTAAGCCACCGCCTCGCCCCCCGCCGAGACCGCCCCGACCCGCATCCCAGAATCGCCCGGGCCCTCCGGAGGGCCGATGAGGTCGAGCCGCACGGCGGACACGGTGTCGGTGGTGACCCGGAGGCGCACCGTGGCCTCGCCCTCAATCCGATCCGTGGTGTCGGAGAGCGTGAGGGCAAAGTCGTAGTCCTGCACGTCGATCCC
>JBDGQM010000280.1:0-6042 GCA_042219065.1 Salinibacter sp.
GAGGGCCGAGAGGGAAGAGCGGCGAAAGGGCGAGAGGGGGAAAGGGCGAGAGGGGGAAAGGGCGAGAGGGGGAAAGGGCGAGAGGGGAAGGGGGCAGTATGTTCGTGCTCCCACGCGCCCTCTCGCCCATTCGTACAGGGCTGTTCTGTTGATCAGAGGCGGAAGGGCCTCCGTTCCAGCACGGAAACTCCTAACAGACGATTGCCCGGTCCGTCGGGCTTGCGGAGCGTGGAATCAACGCCTACATTGGACCCGCACGATTCTCTGTCACTACTCTCAGCTTGATTGTGGATCTCGGCATCGATGGACACGCCGCGCTGGTGCTTGCCTCCAGCAGCGGCCTCGGAAAGGCCTCGGCAAAAGCCCTCGCCCGGGAGGGCGCCCACGTCGTCGTGAACGGCCGCGACGAGGAGCGACTCGCGGATGCGGTGGGCGACCTGGAGACGGTGGGCGACGGCGAGGTGATTGCGCACCCGGGCGACATCACCGAGCCCGAGACGGCGACTGGTCTCGTCGAGACGACGGTGGAGGCTTTCGGCGGCCTCGATCATCTGGTGACCAACGCGGGCGGCCCCCCGAGTGGCCCCTTCGTAGACACCACCGACGCAGACTGGCATGAAGCCTACGAGCTGCTGGTGATGAGCGCGGTCCGCCTCATCCGGGCCGCCGAGGACGCCCTACGGGCCGACGGGGGCGGCACGATCGTCAACATCACGTCGCGCAGCGTCAAGGAAGCGCTCGACTCGCTCGTGCTGTCCAACTCGGTGCGCATGTCCGTCATCGGCCTGGAGAAGACGCTGTCCAACGAGTGGGCGCCCGAGGTGCGCGCCAACGCCGTGCTGCCGGGCTCCCACGAGACGGCGCGGCTGCGGGAGCTCATCGAGCAGGCCGTCGACCGGGGCGAGTATGACAGCTACGAGGAGGGCCTCGACGACTGGGGCAGCAATCCGCTGGGCCGGGTCGGGGAGCCGATGGAGCTGGGCAACACCGTCGCGTTCCTCTCCTCCCCGATGTCCGGCTATATCAACGGCGCCGCAATTCCGGTGGACGGCGGCTCGTGCAGCTCGAATCTCTAGCGTGAGGAGTGAGGAGTGAGGCGTGAGGGTAGGGGGCAAAAGTACGCGGTCACGTTTCACGCATCACGTTTCACGGTCCGTCCCCGAAGCTTCTTCCTTTTCGGTGTAGAGACCCACGGTTGACTACGCAGAACCCGATGAAGGACGTCAAATTCGACGAGGCCGAGCGCTACGAGCCCGACGCGGGGTGGATGCGCGTCGCCCTGGCGGGCAGCGACCGATTCAGCCTCGAATGGTTCGAGAAGCCCCCGGGCCACAGCTCGCCGATGCACCACCACGAAAACGAGCAGGTGTGCGTCTGTCTCGACGGGCGGCTCGTCGTGCAGTTCGAGGACGAGCGCATAGAGCTGGGCCCCTACGACTCGGTGTGGATCGAGGCGAACGAGCCCCATCGCGTCGAGAACGTGGAGGACGAGACCGCGATTGGGCTAGACGTCTTCGCCCCCGGACGATCGTTTGACTTCTGGACCGACCGCGACGCCGATGATGAGTAGCCACGACTCCAAGCGCCTCGCCCGATCCCCGCAGGACACGCTCCTGCTGGGGGCGGATGAGGGCTTCGTGCCTGTCTCCAGTGCAGGCCTTTCGGTCGACATCGACGAGGCCCTGCACCGGGCCGCCGCGGGGACGCTTCCCACACCCGGCGAGGCCACGGCGACGCCCGTGACGCCGGACGGCTGCTCCTTCGCGGCCCCGCTGGCACAGCCCGGCAAGATCTGGTGCATCGGGCTGAACTTCCGCGGGCACGCCGACGACCTGGACGAGGAGCGGCCCGAGGCGCCCGGGAGCTTCATGAAGCCGGCAACCACCCTCACGGGGCCGGGCGGTCCCATCCGGCGCCCGCCGACAGACCTGGCCGAGCGGGTGACGGGCGAGGCCGAACTAGGGATCGTGATTGGGCGGACGTGCAAGGACGTGTCGGTCGACGCGGTGGACCGGGTCGTGGCCGGATGGGTGCCCGTGATCGACGTGACGGCCGAGGACGTCTTCCAAAAGAACCCCCGGTTTCTGACGCGGTCGAAGAGCTTCGACACCTTTCTGGTCCTGGGGCCATGGATCGAGACGGCCCTGCCCGTCTCCGCGCTCAGCGACCTGGAGATCCGGACGGTTGTTGACGGGCAGACCCGCGCCGCCAGCACGGTGGACGCGATGTCGTTTTCGCCGGCGGAGCTCGTCGCGTACCACTCGCGTGTGATGACGCTCGAGCCCGGCGACCTGATTACGACGGGCACGCCAGGCGCTCATCCCATCGAGCCGGGGAGTAGGGTGCGGGCCGAGGTGGATGAGATTGGGGAGGTAGCGGCGGCCGTCATCTGAGTCTAGATGGTGAGTCTGGGTTGTGATGTGTGTTCGTCCCACCTGGTCGCCCCAACCCCGTTCTCAGCCCAGGTCAGCCGCTGTGACTTTTTGCAGCATCCGGGATGAGATATCGTCTCTCCAGCCACCTATTCAAGTGGATCAATCTTGCCTGTTGGCTCCAAGTTCTCCGCTCGCTTCCATGCCTCCCGGAGCTCTGCACGGTGCTTCCCGGCCCACTCGTAGACCAGTCCGAGAGCTCGACTGGGGAGCTCTCCTGCGATCACGTCCAGGGTATCGATGGAGATCAATGCCTCCTCTCCACTATATTCGGCGTGGAAATGCGGGGGGTCGTGATCGTCGTAGTACATTTTGATCCGCACGCCGTAAAACCGGCAAAGCTCAGGCATGAGCCGTTGACGTCAGCGTTGGAAATGCTTCCTCGGGGGACGTGTCCGTCAACTTCAGATAGGTTGCATCCGGACAGAGTTCAACGTCCTCACTCCAACGGATGGCCCCGTCGTCTCCGATCCGGACGTTTTGCCACTTCTGGTCGTCCTCCCAGAGCGTAAACACGCCCTCGCCGGCAAGATGAGAGAGATCTACCTCTCCCGCTTCTCCGTCGGCATAACGGATCCAGATGCGGTAGTCAGAAAGAGCTTTGACCTCCAGCGGTTCAAACATGGGACGGGACTGTTTGAAGAGTAAGACACGACGTCAACGCGTCCGTTCTAGCTCTCGTTTCTGTGCGCTGTAACTCGCTTCGGGGTACGCCGCCCCAGTTCGGCACTGCTGATCTGCTGGGATCGGAGATCTACGGCGTCAGTTCACCCTCCGCGCGCATCCACGGACCAGGTGCCCACGACCTGCGTCCCATCCACGACGTGCAGGGCCGTCTGGTTGTTGACGGTCACGCAGGCGTGGTTGGGAACGATGCGGAGCCGGTCGCCCACCGCAAGGTCGACGTCCGGTCCGAGGGTCAGCCATCCGTGCTCCTCGGACAAATGGTCGACCCGAAGGCCCGGGTGCGGCTGCATCGTCGCGGCGTCGGCGAGGGCGATCCCGTGCCCGTCCGTGCCGTGGCCGGTGTCCGTCGTGAAGACCTTCTTGCCCGCGTCGACGAAGGCATGGTGCGTGCCGTCCGGTTTGGTCTGTGTGCTGATAACGGTCGCGAGCACCGTGAGCGCGCAGTCGGCGAGCGAGGCCGCGCCGAGGGCCACCTGCATCGCGTCGTGCATCACGTAGTTGCCGGGCCGAATCTCGGTGACGCGAAGGCCGTTGCGCTCGGCGTTTTCGAACGCGGCCATCGACGGCGTCGAGCCGACGCTGATTTCGAAGGTTCCCGGCGTCACTCCTACGTCCTCCGCCTCGACCAGGGTGGACGCAACGGAGAGCATGCGGTCGCGCTCGTGCCGCGCCACGCGGCGGAGGGCGTCGGTTTCCGTTTCGCCGTCGGACGGGCCGTCGTAGGCCTGCCCGGCGTGGGTGAGGATTCCCGTGAGGCGGAGGCCGGGGAGCGACGCGATGTGCTGAGCGAGCGTCACTGCACCCTCGTCGTCCGCCCAGTGCACGCCGCAGCGCCCGTGCCCCACGTCCACCTCCATCAGCACGTCGACCGGATCGTCCGCCTCGGCGTAGACGGCCGAGGCTTGCTCGGCGCCCGCCGGGGTGTCGACGGTGAACGAGATCGTCGCCGCGGCCCGGAGGGCCTGCAGTCGCTCGTGCTTGTCGCGGCCGGTGACGGGGTAGGCCACGCGTACGTCCTCGAATCCGGCGTCCACGAACGTCTCGGCCTCCGCCACGGTGGCGACGGTGAGCCCCTCGGCGCCGCGCTGGTGCTGCCGCCGGGCCACCGCCACGGACTTGTGGGTTTTGGCGTGGGGACGGAGCGTCACCTCGTTCGCGTCGGCCAATTCCTGCATGGCCGCGAGATTCTTCTGCAGGCGCGACTGCTCGATGAGGAGGGCGGGGGTGGAGAGGGCGTCGAGAGTCATGGCGGGGAAGACGGCGGTGTATTACCGATGTGTGAGGAACTTCGTATACAGCGTGCGCCCACCTCGGCCGAGAATGCTCTGGCGGAATGAGGCTGAGTGTGGGAGGGTGGGCGTGTGGGCGTTGTTTTTCTACACCCATATGCTCCCAAACGCCCGCACCCCGAGGCCTCATCTTCAGGGATTTCTGCACGGCTCGGTAGGGCGCCCGGAGATACGGCAGTGGCAGAGGAGAACCTCCTACCGAGCGATGGAGGCGCTTGTGCCGTCCGGGACGCGTTCGGAAACTCGCTACCCACGCGTGTTGTGAACAGGAAATGGGCGAGGGGGCGAGGGCCGAAACGAGACGGTACTCTTTTGCCAGGCCGAGTCTCGGGGAGGGGGCATATCCGAGAGTCGAGTCCCGTCCCCGTTACGGCAATTGCATATTCGCGGAGGACCGCTTGTATCGTTCCACAGAAGGCAGAATTTTGGGGCCCCCGCTCTCCCATTCCCCCATTCGCCGGTGCGTTCCTAAGTAGACCCGAGAAAGTACGCTATTCTTCTCGCATCCGAAAAACCCTTCGCGAGCACGTCATCCTGAACTTGATTCAGGATCTTTTCGATCGTGAGCACCGCCTGGGGCGAAAAGATCCCGCATCGGGGTGCGGGATGACTGCCCAGGGTTTTTCGGATGCGTGGCTAATGCTTTTCCCTTGACCTACTTAGCTCCCGCCCTACGATCACAAGCAACTGAGTCTCCATCGTTTGACAGGGCACTCAACATCTGATCGCCCCGTCGTCCCCGTGCCCGGTTCGTTCTTCTCGACCACAGGCGTTAAGTTCACCCAAGATCATTCTCCGATGACCCTTCTCTCAGCGTTTGCATCATCTCCCCGTCGTCATGACGGTCGACGACTTCATTTCGCGCTGGTCGGAATCGGGCGCCTCCGAGCACGGCAACGCCACGCTCTTCCTCTCTGAGCTCTGCGATCTGCTCGACATGGACCGGCCCGCCCCCGCCGGTCCGGACACGCGCACGAACGCCTACGTCTTCGAGCGCCGCGTGGACTATCCGGACCAGTCCGACCGTGAGCACGGCTACATCGACCTCTACAAGCGCGGCTGCTTCGTGCTGGAGGCCAAGCAGGGCAGCGACGCGCCGACCGAGACGGAGGGCGAACGCCTCGGCGTCCACGAGCCGGAGCGCCGCTACGGCACCGCCCGCCGCGACCGGCGCGCGTGGGAGCGCGCCATGCAACGGGCCAAGAACCAGGCCTACCGCTACGCCCGCGGCCTGCCCGACACAGAGGGCTGGCCTCCGTTCCTCGTGGCCGTCGACGTGGGATACTGCGTCGACCTCTACGCCGACTTTGCGCGGCAGGGCAAAAACTACGTCCCCTTCCCCGACGCCAAGTCGCACCGCCTCTTCCTGGAGGACCTGCGCGACCCGGAGGTCCGCGACCGGCTGCGCGCCGTCTTCACCGAGCCCCTCTCGCTCGACCCCACGCGCCGTTCCACCGCCGTCACCCGCCAGCTGGCCGAGAACCTGGCCACGGTGGCGGCCTCGCTCGAAGAGGAGCACGAGCCGGACCGCGTGGCGGGCTTCCTCATGCGGTGCCTCTTCACCATGTTCGCGGAGGACGTGGAGCTGCTGCCGCCCCGCTCGTTCACCGAGCTCCTGGAGCGCTGCCGGGGCA
>JBDGQM010000281.1:0-5963 GCA_042219065.1 Salinibacter sp.
TCGTGTGGGACCTGTCCGACCGAATGGGCAGGCTTCCCTTCCGGAAGTATGGGCACCGACCGCCGTCGGGGTTTGGAGCGACGGGTTGCGTTCATGCGATTGCCCTGTGCCCAACCGGCGTGGGCCGGCACGATCGCCTTCTCGCTGCGTCACTGGATGGACACTGCTACACCTCTTCGGGGACTGCAAGGTCAGTCTCGTAGTCGAGACGGACTATTCCGCCCTCCTCACTTCCTGGGGGGCCTCCGATTTCGATCCCTTCTTGGGCAACGTCTAACTCGTCCCCTGCAACGATCTACCCCGTGGCGTCGCCGGATCGAGTCAGAGGGGTCACGCTGTCTCTGCGGCGAGCATCGTCTCGGTTGCGGGCGGACGCAGGTTGTAGTGATTGCTCATGCTTGCCCCGTAGGCGCCCACCGTGGCCACGAGCAGCGTGTCGCCCGGCTCGGTGGGGGGGAGGCGGCGGTCGTGGCCCAACACGTCGCCGGTCTCGCAGATGGGCCCCACCACGTCCGCGGTGAGGGACGTCGGTTCGTCGAGGCGCGTGAGGTTGACGATCTCGTGGTGGGCGCCGTAGAGCGCGGGCCGCAGGAGGCTGTTCATGCCGGTGTCGAGCCCCACGTACCCCACCCCGTCTTTCGACTTTGTCTGCGTGACGCGGGCCAGGAGGGCCCCCGCCTCGGCCACGAGGTAGCGCCCCGGCTCCATCCAGAGACTGTACTGCGGATGTCGGTCGGCGGCCGCCGTCAGGGCCGCGTCGAGGGAGGATAGGTCGATCGGCCGGGAGCCCGTCTGGCTCGACACGGCCAGCCCGCCGCCCACGTTGAGGGTGTGGACGTTCGGAAACTCGCCCGCCAGGGTGGCCAGGAGATCCACGAGATTCTCCCACGTGTGCTCGTCCGTGATGCCGCTCCCGACGTGCGCATGCAGCCCGACGACCGTGGCGCCTGCCCGCTCGGCCGCCCCCCGCAGCCGCTCCAGGTCCGCCGGCACGACCCCGAATTTCGACTGCGCGCCCGCCGTGCGCACCTTTTGGTGATGCCCCCGCCCCTGCCCCGGATCCACCCGCACGAAGATCTCCTCGCCGGCAAACACGTCCGGATGCTCGGCCAGGGGCTGCACGTTGTCGACCGTCACGTGGACGTCCCGCTCGAAGGCGTCGGCGTACTCATGGGGCGCCGCAAAGTTGGGCTGGAACAGGACCCGGCCCGGATCGAGGTTGGGACACACCTCGAACACGCGCTCCAGTTCGCCCGGCGAGACGCACTCGAACCCCAGTCCCTGCGCCGCCAGCACCCGGAGCAGGCCGGGGTGCGGATTTGCCTTGACCGCGTAGAAGCCCCGGTCGATCGGCTCGAGGGCCTGGACCTCCCGGCTCCGCCGCCGAACCGTCGTTTCGTCGTAGACGTAGCGGGGCGATTCCTCGTCGGCCAGATGGAGCAATTCGTCCCGGCGGGGGCGCCACCACGCGGCGGGCGACGCCTCTCCGTCCGTCTCCGCCTCGGTCAATTCCTCCCAGCGCGGCCCAAAGACGGCGTCCGGGGCCTGCCGGCCGAAGAACTGGGCGTGCAGCTCCCGCACCAGCCGCGGCGCCTGGTCCTCGTCCACCACGAAGCTCATGTTGAGGTCGCTGGCCGCCTGGGTCACGAGGTGGACCTTCTGCTCGTCGAACACCTCGAACGCCGGGCCCAGGTCACTGAGCAGCGAGCGAATGTGATGGCCCACGAGGCTCACGATGGCACAGGGGCCGATCAGCTCCGCGTCGCAGTATCGGTTCAGGTCGTGCAGCAGCCGGTCCAGAACATCGGGATCGAGCGCGTTGGCCACCGGATCGAGCGTCACGGTCACGTTCGCCTCGGAGGTGGCCACCAGGTCTACCGACAGGCCGTGGTGCTTAAAAATCTGGAAGACGTCGGCCAGGAACCCGACCTCCTGCCACATGCCCAGCGTGTCCATGCTCACGGCCATGATGTCGGTCTTGGCCGAGACGGCCTTCACCTGCGGCCCGGCCGCCGATCCGTCGCCGTCCACGACCGTCCCGTCCAGCGCGGGCGCGGCGGTGCTGCGGACGTGGAGGGGCACCCGGTGGCGACGCACCGGGTCGAGACAGCGGGGATGCAGTACGCGCCCTCCCATCGTAGCGATTTCCTGCGCCTCGTCGTAGCCGAGGCGGCGCAGCAGGCGCGCGGAGGAGACCTCGCGCGGATTCGCCGTAAAGAGGCCCGGCACGTCCGTCCAGATTTCGAGGCGTTCGGCCTCCAGCTTGGCCGCGAAGTGGGCCGCCGACGTGTCCGAGCCGCCGCGCCCCAGCAGCACCGTCTCGTCGAGGGCGTTGCTTGCGATGAAGCCCTGCGTGAGGTAGATCGTGTCGGGGGCGTCGGCGAGGTGGGCCTGGAGCACCGAGTCGGGGTGCGACGTGCAGGTGGCCGCAAGATACTGCTGACGGGGCGGAGCGTGCGGCTCGTCCTGCGCCCGCAAAAACTCGCGCGCATCGAGCCACTCCACCGGCATCCCCTGCGCCGACAGGTACGCGACGCCGAGACGGGTCGACAGCAACTCGCCCGAGGCCAGCACGGCGGCCTGCTGTGCGGGCGAGGGACCGTCGGTTTCCCGGATCTCGTCCACCCACCGGGTCAGTCGCTCGAACCCGTCGGTCAGCGCTTCGTCCGCGTCAACGCCCAGCTCCTGCGCGAGCGCCCGATGCCGGTCCCGAATGGTCCCGAGCGTAGAGGCCGGGTCGCCATGCTCGGCGCCGGACAGCTGGTGACACAGCGCTTCGAGCTGGTCCGAGATGCCCTGCAGGGCCGAACAGACGAGAAACGGATGCCGTCCTTCGGCACGATGCGTGCGCACCGCCTCGGCAATCGTGTCCCAGCGGGTCCGGCTCGATACGCTCGTGCCTCCGAATTTGCACACCACCCAGGATGGAGTCGGCTCCGACATTGTCGTTGTCTGTTCGGTCTGAAAGGAAACAGGGAAGTCCGGCACAACATCGGGAGGAGGACGGGCAGTGGCAAGAGGAACAGGCGCCTCTCACGACAACGACACATTGAGGGTGCGCTGCGGGCCAGGTGGCACGTCCTCGTGCCGAGCACGCCACTGGACCGGGTCGATTGTAGACCGTAACAGACGAAGCCGTTTTGCGTACGGAGAGCAGCGGCCCAGTTCGATCTCGGATTCGCCCAAATCCGTTTCTGACGTGTGCATTTCAATGGATTGGCTTCGCCCTGGCGGCTCCCATTCGCTCGCCGGGGTCGCGGCGGCAGTTGCAATGTGGGTCCTGATGGGGACGACCGTGGCCCAGCCGAGTCCGGACGTCACGCTCTGGATACCGGGCGACAGCGTCCCGGCCGACGACGCATTCGCGCTCATGATTGAGAGCAGCACGCCCGCACACCGAGGCATCGCGTTCCCGACGGCCGCCGCCGACTCGGTCTTCGGCGACCTGGAGGTGCTGGACCGAAGCGACGTATACACGCGGCCCGTCGGGAGCGGATACGCGATTGACAGCGTCTCGTACACCGTGAGAACCTCGGCCCGCGACTCGGTTCGCATCCCGCCCGTGCCGGTCCGAGTCGATGCCGCGGTCGGTACATTGACCACCTTCACGGTGCCCCGAACCGTGCAGGTTGCGGACCGACACGACGGGTCTTCGTCGGGGGCACAGAGGGAAGAGGCTTCGGGCCTCTCCGCGTGGTGGTGGACGCTGATCGGGCTCGTCGCGGTGATGCTGGGCGGCGGCGTGTACCTGTGGCGCGAGGCCCATGCGGACCTCTCGTCCCGCGAGGAAAACGCCCCGGTGGAGGCTTCCGTCGTGGAGGAAGTACCTCCTTCGCCCCACGAGACGGCCACCCGCCGGCTGGGCGAACTGCAATCGTCCGACCTGTCGACGCCGGACGCCGTCGAGTCGTTCTACGTGACCCTGGCCGATGTTCTCCGCACCTACCTGTCGCGCCGATGGGACCTCACAACGGAGGAGCGTACGACCCAGGAGTTGATGACGCTCCTCGATCGTCACGCCGACGTGCCGCCGACGGCGACCGAGCAACTCCGGCACGTACTGGAGCAGACCGATCGCGTCAAGTTTGCGGGGGCGCGTCCCGATCCCTCCGCCGCCGCGGACGCGCTGGAGACCGCCCGGGCTGCCCTCGACGACCTCGAGGCCGCTTCCTCACGTTCCGATCCGGACCCTTCCGTCCGCTGACGTCGAGCCCGGACCCTGTCTTGTGAGGGCTGCCGAAGCGGTGCTACACAACTCGCTACGCGCAGATGCAGGTCGCTTCCTGCGGTTCGCCCAGAGGGAAAGGTCACCGGGTCGGCGCATCCAAGAGCCTGCATTCTGTCCAGTCCCTCCTCCCGACCGTGCGCAAACGCCCATGCTCAAAAACGGACTTCTTGCCCTGGCCGCCCTCCTGCTGGTCGCCCTCGGCCTCTTCGCTTCACCGATCATCGCTCAGCTAGGCGCCCCCGACGACACCGAGGCGCTGCTCGGGGCAATGGCGATCAAAGAGGGCGACTGGGTCGCCGACGTGGGGAGCGGGGAGGGCGAGTACACCCTCCCAATGGCCAAGGCCGTCGGCGACTCGGGCCGCGCCTTCGCCGTTGACATCGATGAGGATGACCTTGAGGAGCTGAACGAGGAGATCAAGGACCGGGAGATCGAGAATGTTACGACGGTCTCAAGTGTCTACGACAACCCGATGTTGCCGCGCCGCTCGTTCGACGCCCTGCTGGTCCGGAACGCGTACCACGAGTTTACGGCGCACGAACAGATGCTGGATCACCTACACGCGGCCCTCAAGCCCGGCGGGCGGCTCGTGATGGGCGAATACATCGACGACGAGATGGTGGAGCGGGATCGCGAGGCGCAGGTCGACGACCACGACCTGGCCATGCGGTACGCCCGCGAGGAGCTGAGGCAGGCGGGGTTCAAGATCGTCCGGGAGGTGGACACGCTGCGGTACCTGGACCGGCACGACAGCCGATTCTGGATGATGGTGGCGACCCGACCGGCCGCCGACGCCGACGCTTGACCTCACCTTCCCGGCGCAGCCGGCTCCTCCGAGGCCGCGGATGCGGGTCGCTACGACTATATGCAACTCGCTTCCTCGCCCTGATCCGTCTTCAAGGGCGAGCATTTGGGGCCCCGCAGTGAGGTCGAGACACCGGTCACTGCGTCGCACGCCGTCTTCCTCAACACTTCCTCAGGCCCATGACGAACTGGCCCCGCTTTTTCCCGATGCTCCTCGCGGCCCATCGCAGCTTGGGAGCCGTATGCACGGCCTCCTCCCGCTCGACGTCCCGGACCGCCGCCCCAAACCCACGGAGGCCTGTGCGCGCCATCGTCCTCGCCGCAGTGGTTCTGGTCGGGGTCGCGTTCCTGTCCCCTCCCCAGAACGCCAACCAGCCGGGAGCCGTGCAGAGCGCAAATACCGGGACGCCGCTCTCGGGCACCAACGGCGCCGCCTACAACCAGCCCGACTCCACGCACGTCGGGGACGCCACAGGAACCTCCCCGCTGTGGTCCGCAGTCTGCCACGCGCCGATACACGGTCGAAGCGGGCGTCGTGGGATGCACCCCTCGCTTCTGCACGGACACGCTGTCCCAGTGGGTGAAGCCACCGCTTCGCGAGCGGCCTCCTGTGATTCCGAACGGAGCACAAACGAATCTACAGCGTCGAAGCGGATCGAGGCACACTCCCCGGACCTGGAGACTCTTCGTGCACATCTCGCGCATCGCGCAACCGAGGCCGACCGGGACGAGTGCGTTGATTCGGGGTGAACCGCTCGACTGGATGCTGGGGGGGGGCACCTCCAATACCGTCTGCGCCGAATCGGTGTGCAGATCTAGAGGGGTCGGCGCGGTCAATAAATGGGAACCGAAAGGTCGATTGTGCCTCCATCTCGATGTAGAGACGACTGGCGGGTCGTCCCTACATAAACGGATGGGAGCAATAATGCAT
>JBDGQM010000282.1:0-4445 GCA_042219065.1 Salinibacter sp.
AACATTCAGGGTTGACAAACCACTACGCAGTCGCGCTATCTGTCTTTTTCGATCGGCCGTCCTCCACCAAATGACGTCACGTCTGGCTGGTCACCTCCCTTATGGCTTCTTCTCTCTTTGACATTCTCTCATTTCTACGGCCGGACGATGCTGAACTCTCTGAGCGGGAGGCCTGGCTCGTGCAGATCTATCGCTTCCTGACGATTGTGGGCGGGGCCCTGATTCCTGTGTTCGGCGTCCTCTACCGACTTCTTCCGACCGCGTACGTGGATCCCTGGTGGGCCCGCCTCGGCATGGCGGGCCTCTTCGCGGGCCTGTTCGGGCTCTCATACGGCTCGAAATGGGTGCGCCGGCACTACACGTCCCTGATGTGGGGCACCCTGTATGTGCTGATCACGTGGGTCAGCGCGCTGACGGCCCTGAACCAGGCGAGCGGCGACTACGCAGTTGCCCTCCTGTTCGTCTTCTGCGTGGTGGGGGTCTGCGTTGGCATCGGCGCCCAGCGCATGGCGCCCCTGATCTGGTTTCTGGGGTACGCACTTCTCCTCTCCGTAGGCGTCTATGGCTTCGTATCGGCCCCGGAGACCAGTTCGGTCGCCGTCGTCGGCTGCATGGGCACCCTCGCCATCGTCCTGTACGTCGTGTTTCAGGCACAGCTGTCGATGCGGCGCCGGCTCAAGGCGGCCCGCGAGGAGGCCAAGGCCGCAAGTCGCCTGAAGTCGGCCCTTCTCGCCAACATGAGCCACGAAGTGCGGACGCCGCTGACCTCAATCCTCGGCTTTGCAGAGATGATCGCCGAGGCGGACCCGGACGATCCGGAGACCCTCGCCGCCAGCATTCGCCGGAGCGGGCGCCGCCTGCTCGATACGCTCGACTCGGTGCTGCAGGTGTCGCAACTCGAGTCCGGTGCCATCGACCTCGACCCCGAGCCGTTCGACCTCGTCGAGGTGGTGGCGAAGCACGTAGACGCCGCTGCGCCCAGGGCGGACCGGAACGACGTTCAGCTCGAATTTTTGCGGCGGGACGCCCCAGTCGAGACCCAGATGGACGTCGACGCGGCGGGCCGGATTGTCGACGAGCTCGTCCGCAACGCCATCGATTTCTCTGAGGCCGGCGATCGGGCCTGGGTCGAGGTCACCGGCCACCCCGAGCACGTGACCATCACGGTCGAAGACACCGGGATTGGGATGAAGGAGGAGCGCCTCGAGAGGCTGTTTCGTCCCTTCGAGCAGGCGTCGGTGGGACAAGACCGGACCCATGAGGGAGCGGGCCTGGGCCTCACGGTGGTGTATCATCTCGTCCGGCTCATGGACGGATCGATCGAGGTGGAGAGCGAGAAGGGCGAAGGAACCCAGATTGCCGTGCAGCTTCCCCGCCGCCTCTCTGCCCACGAAGTCGTGGGCGCTGGCAGTCGAACCTCGCATGTAGATGAGTCGTAGGGGCGAGGTGGAGATGACGAGAAGACGGGCGGGCGTCCTCTGTTTTTGTACCGTTTCACGCACCCATTCCTCCCTCCAATGCGGACCGTTGTTTTGCTGGCTCTCAGCACCGTTTTCCTCGCTGCCTGCACGACCGTCAACGTTCATCCGGACGAGGGCACCGACGCCGCCACGCCGTCCACAGAGAAGACGACGACCGCGGACACGTCGTCGGACACGAAAAAGGACGACGAGGACGATCCCTTCAAGCCTTGGGACAAGACGCTCGACGACGCGCAGAAGATCGACGGCTTTCTCCCCCTCCACCAGAAGGACGACGGCACGGTCTACGCCGAACTCCCCCCGGAGCGCATGAAGCGGCCGTTTGGGCTGACCCTGCACATCAGCCAGGGCGCGGGCGTCTTCAACCTCCACGACGGACTGCCCCTCAGCGACACGCGCCTGATGCAGTTCCGGCGCGTGAACCAGAAGGTGCACCTCGTCCACCGCAACGTGCGCTTCCGGGCCGATGAGGGGCCGATGCGCACCTCCCTGGACGACAACACGGCCCATTCGACGATCAAGACGTTCGACATCGTAAGCCGCAACGATTCGACCGGCCACCTGCTCATCAAGTTCTCCGACTTTCTGGTCTCGGACTATCCCCAAATCGGGAATCAGCTGAAGTTCTACTTTGGGGGGGCGCCCGCTGCGTTTCAGAAGGGCAAGAGCTACGTGAAGCAGGCAATGGGCTTCCCCGAAAACATGGAGATCGACGTGTCGCTCACCTACCAGGGCTCGTCTGCCCCGCTGATCGGGGGCGAGGCCATTCCCGATTACCGGGCCGTGCCGGTGGGGGTACGGTACTCTCTCTTCAAGCTGCCAGAATCGAAAATGCAGCGGCGTCCCGCCGATGACCGGGTGGGCTACTTCACCGACGCCGTGAAGGACTTCTCCCGCGATCAGGCGGCCGACCCGTACGTGCGCTACGTGCAGCGCTGGCGCCTGGCCCCCAGCGATACCGCCGCCTACAAGCGCGGCGAACTGGTGGAGCCGGCGACCCCGATCGTGTACTACGTGGACCGCACGGTGCCCGCTGAATACCGCGAGTACGTGAAGCAAGGCATTGAGGCCTGGAACGAGGCGTACCGCGCCGCCGGGTACAAGAACGCGGTCGTCGCCAAGATGGCCCCGGACGATTCCACGTGGAGCGCCGAGGACATCCGCCACTCCACCGTGCGGTGGACGGCCGCCCACCAGATGGGCTACGCCATCGGTCCCTCGCAGACGGACCCCCGGACCGGAGAGATTCTGAACGCGGACATCCTTCTCTCCTCCTCGTTCGTGAGCGGGTGGCAGCAGAGCTACAGCCAGCTCACGCCCGAGACCTCCCCCCATGGAGAAGCAGCGGCCCATCTTCCCGTGCAGCCCCGCACCCCGAGGGCGCTCCGCAAGATGCTGGGGCCGGAGCTCGCCCGGCAGGCCTGCTGGGCGGAGCGGGGCAAGGCCCAGCAGCTCGGCCTGCAGCGCACGATGCTCCTGGCCCGCGGCGTTATCGAGCCGGGCGCGCCAATGCCGGACGACTACCTCGGCGCCGCGATCAAGGACCTCGTGATGCACGAGGTGGGGCACACGCTCGGGCTGCGCCACAACTTCAAGGCGTCCTCCGGCATTCCCTCCGATCAGCTCCACGACGAAGACTTCACGGACAAGCACGGCGTGAGCCTCTCGGTCATGGACTACGCGCCGGTGAACGTGGCCCTCAACGAAGAGAAGCAGGGCCACTACTGGAACCCGAACGTGGGCACCTACGACGAATGGGCCATCAAGTACGGCTACATGCCGATTGCCGACCAGTCGGCGAACGGGGCGCTCACGCGGGACGCACCCCTCGCCGACACGATGATGGACGCGGAAGCGGGCCTTAACAAGATTGCCGCCGAGTCGAGCGACCCGATGCACCGTTACGGCACCGACGAGGACAACTGGCTGGGCGGCTACGCGGTCGACCCGCTCACGAACGCGTGGGAGCTGGGAAGCGACCCGACGGCCTTTGCCCGAACCCGCACGAACCTCGTGCAGAAGGTGATGCCCAAGCTCGACGATCGGCTCGTGAGCGAGGGCGAGCGGTACTATCCCCTCCGCCGCGCCACCACCTCCCTCCTCATGGAGCGCTACCGGTCGCTCCTCCCCGTCACCAAAACGGTTGGCGGCAGCTACGTGGCCCGCGACCACAAGGGCACGCCCGACGCCCGCATGCCGCTCCGCCCCGTCTCGGCGAAGGAGCAGCGCGAGGCCGTGCAGCTTCTCATCGACGGCGCCTTCGCCCCCGACGCCTTCACGTTCGACGCCGAGCGGCTCAACAAGCTGGCCCCGAATCGTCACTACCACTGGGGCACCTCCCCGAGCTTCCCAATCGACTATCCCGTGCACGAGACCGTGGGCATGGTGCAGTCCAACCTGCTCCGCGAGCTGCTGCATCCGGCCCGCCTGCAGCGTATGATCGACACGCAGGTGCGCACGCCCGGTGGCGACAACTACACGCCCGGCGCGCTCTTCGGGGACCTGACCGGGGCCATCTGGAGCGAGCTCGACGCCGGCCCGCAGCCGACGCCCATCAACTCGTTCCGGCGCAACCTCCAGCGCACCTACGTCGATGTCCTCGTCGAGCTCATGATGGGCAAGACCAGCTGGATCACGATTACCCTCGCCGGGGCCGACCAGATGGACGCCCCCGAGGACGTGCGGTCCATGGCCCGCTACGAGCTCGATGCCCTCTCGGATCAAATTGCGGAGGCGCTCGATGCGCCCGGCCTCGAACGCGAAACGCGCGCCCACCTGTCTGAGACCCAGGCCCGCATCGACCGTGCCCTCAACGCGTCGCTGGAGGTGAGTCCGTAGTGCGTATTGCGTAGTGCGTATCGCGTACGGCAGCGAAAAACGCGAATACGCACTGCGAGATACGCAATCCAAAATACGCAATACGAAATACGCAATACGAAACAAAATGCCCTTCGACGATCACCT
>JBDGQM010000283.1:0-6127 GCA_042219065.1 Salinibacter sp.
CGTGGATAGATGAAAGCAGGGGTGCCCATTCACATCTTGCAATTGGTACGAGGTGGCCTTCTGTAGGGGACCCCTCGGGCCGGACACTGCAATTCACCTCGTTCTGAACGCGACTTTCTGTCTCCTCGCCCGGATTTTTTCTCCGTCCGCCGGGGCGTCCCCGGACGCACCTGACCCAACCGCACTTCGCATCTCTCTGCCTCTTCGTTTTTATCGCGCCGCGGTGCCGCGGACGTGCGGTCACACACCGACGCGGGATCGGCGTCCACACAGGTGGCCCCCGGCAACTCGTCGTACCAGACGGCCGGCTCGCCGTACCGCTGGCATCTCGAGCAACGGACAGACGTTGGGGCGGTGAATCAGACGAGGCCTCCCGCTCAGGGTCGTCTCGTCGTTCCTCGAACAACTGTCCGTCCCTCATGGCTGTCCGCCGACCTCCCGCCTGGCTGTTCCTACTCATCCTCGCCGTAGGGCTGACCGGATGTGAGCCCTACATGAGCATGACCGACCGCATCCCGGGGCAGACCCGACAGGCCACGTCTCTCCTGCCGGAGGCGCCCCGCTACGCCGGCATGGTCGATCTGGAGACGGTGATGGGGCAGGTCGACGAACTCGGGGACATGAATCTCGCCGACAGCCTGCGACAGGTGGAGAATGCGCGCCTCCAGACGTTCCTCGACGCCACCGGCATGGAGCCGGAGACCGACCTGAAGGCCGTGTACGGGGCCATTGGGGACGGCTCGTCGTTCAGCGCGGTTGTGTTTGCGGATCTTACGCCCGACCAGATGGACCGGTATCTTGAGCGTGCGCCGGACGAGCATGCGCAGGCCACGACCTACCGCGACATCCCGGTCTACCGTCTCTACGCCAACGGTCAAGACGACGACGGGGCGGAGGCGCCGGACACATTGTCGCTGGCCTTCCTGGGAAACGGAACGATTGCCGCGGCGACGGACGCCGAAACCGTCGAGGCCATGGTGGACCGCCATCATTCCGAGACGGGGGGGCTCCGGGACAATGAGCCGTACATGTCGCTCGTCAAGCAGGTGGGGCACGGCAGCACGGCCTGGCTCGTGGGGCGCGACGTCCTGCAAACCGCGTTTCAGGACTCAGCGTCGTCGTCCTCGCGCTCGCCGGGGGTGAGCGAGGCCGGGTTCCAGCAGTTCCTGAGCAGTTGGGCCGACCGCGTGCTCGGCGTGTCGGACGCGCCCTCAGCCTTCGATGGATCTGCGGGGGGCAAGATCGAGCAATTGCAGAACCGGATCCACGAACAGGCCGTCTCGCTCACCCTGACCGACGAGGCCCTCGACGGCGAGGTCTACCTGACGATGCGGGACGAAGAGAGTGCCAAGAACGTCGTTGAGGTGTCGAAAGGCGCGATGGCGGCGGTGCGCCTCTCCAGCGAAGAGACGGACGGACTCGTGGGCGACTTGCTCGAAGACGTGTCGATCGAGCGGAATGGCCCGGTCGTCCACGTCGAGTTCGGAGTGCCACGCGAGAAACTTCAGAAGATGCAGATGACGCGTGGGGAGCGCACCGCTCGTCGGGGAGAGGCTTCGATCCATCGGTCGAAACGGACAATTCGTCGATTGGCGGGCATCCTTCCGGTCGTCCCGGCGTTAGGCAGGCTGCACAGGAAAAAAACGAACTGCAACCTGTGCGCGGATTGGCTTGTCCCTCATACGACGAGGGACGGTCCCGAACGGACGCTGGACGCGAGAGGATAGCGCATCTCCGGAACGGTTCGGAGCGTCGACCCGGTTTCGGTCCTTCGTTTCTCCCGACTGCTTGTGACGACTTATGCGGCGTTTCGTCTTTGAGGTTGTAGAGGGCATCCGGATTGCCGGCCAGGCCATCTGGGCCAACAAGCTCCGCTCGACGCTCACCACCCTGGGGGTCATCATCGGCATCGCCGCGGTGACGCTCATGGCGACCGTCATCAACGGGCTCAACCAGGAGTTCGACAAGGCGCTCTCCCAGCTCGGGACCGACGTGCTGTACGTGGACCGCATGGAATGGGGCGGCAACACCGATCGGGAGTGGTGGCGCATCCGGAACCGCCCGGCCATCCAGCCGGCCCTGGCCCAGACCATCCGGGAGCGCTCCCGCTACGCCGAAACGGTGGCCCCGATGGACGAGACCGACCGGTCCGTGCAGTACCGCGATCAGAGCCTGGAGGCCGAAATCCTTGGATCGCCGCCCCAGTACGGGCGCATTCGCAGCGTAACGCTCGCCCAGGGCCGCTTCTACACCCAGGCCGAGGAGCGAGGGCAGCGGCACGTGTGCGTGATCGGGGCCACGATCGCCCAGGAGCTCTTTCCGGCCGTCACGCCGCTCGGAAAAGAGATCAAAATGGGGAATGTCCCCTGTACCGTGATTGGAGTCCAGAAAAAGAAGGGCGACAGCATGCTCGGGGGGCCGGGCTCGCCCGACGAGCGAATTTTGATGCCCTTTAGCACCTACGACAAGGTCTTCGGCGTGAGTCGTCGCGGAGGCGTGGAGGTAATGGCGAAGGTGGGAGACGCCGCGACGATGGGACAGGCGAAGGAGGAGCTGACGGGCATCGTGCGCGCGGCCCGCGACGTGCCGCCCGGGGAGCAAAACAACTTCGCAATCAACGATCAGCAGCAGGTTCGGGCCAGCTTTGCCGGCACGCGCGTCGCCATCTACGGCGTGGGGCTGTTCTTGACGGGCCTTGCGCTCGTGGTGGGCGGCATCGGCGTCATGAACATCATGTTCGTATCGGTGCGGGAGCGAACGAAGGAGATCGGCATCCGGAAGGCCGTGGGGGCCAAGAAGCGCACGATTCTATTTCAGTTCCTGGTGGAGGCCGTCATCGTGTGTCTCATTGGCGGCGCGCTCGGGCTTGGGGTGTCGGCGCTGGGGGCGATGGGGATTCGGGCGCTCGGATTTACGGCGGCCCTCCCGATGCAAACCGTCGCGCTCGCCTTCGGCATCTGCGTGGGGGTCGGCATTCTGTTCGGCATCGCGCCGGCCTGGCAGGCCGCCAACGCCGATCCCATTGAGGCGCTCCGGTACGAGTAGTCCCGCGTCCAACTGCCTGCACAGCTCGCTTTACTCCATTCTGCAATCTACGAAGATCCCATGCCAACCGCTCCCTCTTCTTCCGGACCGAAGATTCCCTGGCCCCTGCTCCCCATGGTGCGTCTGCTCCAGTGGGGCCACGAGTCCCTGGAGGCCGTGATCGGACCGTCCGGCAGACGGCACGGGTCGCTCGACGCTGGGGGCGCCTTCCTTCTGGTCGGTGCAATCTCCATGGCGGCCATGATCGGTCTTCCTCCACTCCTGACCGTCGGGGGCGGAATCGGAGTTGCGGTCCTCTTCGTGGTGGCACGGACCTGGCTCGCGGTGCAGGAACGAGACCCTGCGTAGCGATCGCCCCCGCGTTCCTTGAATGAGTCTTCTTCCGCTATGCGTGGATTTGAGACGGTGCGCGAAGCGCTACAGGCGCTCCGGGCCAACATACTGCGCTCCGCCCTCACCCTGCTGGGCATCGTCATCGGCGTCTTTGCGGTGATTGCCGCCGTGACGGCCGTGGACGTCATCGACCTTTACTTTAAAAGCTCGATCCAGGGACTGGGCGCCTCCACCTTCTCGGTTGAGCGGTACGACTATGCAGGCGGAGACGGCCCCGAACAGTATCATCCCCCGATCACCCACAATCAGATCCAGCGACTCAAAGGGCAGCTGGGGGCGGACGTGACGGCCAGCGTGAGCGAGCGCTTCGAACTCGGCGCGAAGGTCAAATCGGAGCGCCAGGAGACGAATCCCAACGTCAGGCTTTACGGCACCGACGAGGCGTTTCTCGGCAACTTCGGCTACGAGATGCGGACCGGGCGCCCCCTGGTGGAGCAGGACGTGCAGAACGCGCGCCCAGTCGCCCTTCTCGGCTCGGATGTTGCCGAGACCCTCTTTCCAGCGACCAGTCCAATCGGCAAAGAGATCCGAATAGGCCGCGTGCGGCTTCAGGTCGTGGGGGTGCTCGACGAGAAAGCCGGGCTATTTCGCGAACCCAATACTCGGGTGTATGCTCCCATTTCGTATCTCTTTTCTACGTACGGAGGTGGGGGGCGCAGCATGGACGACACGCGCATCCGGGCCGCCTCGGCCGCGCAACTCCCGGCCGTCAAGGAGGCAGTGCGGAGTCGGCTGCGTGTGATTCGCCAGGTAGAGCCCGGAGCGCCGAGCAACTTCAACATCGAATCGAGCGATTTCCTCCGCAGCACCTTCAGCGAGTTTACGAGCACCCTCACGACCGGAGGGGCGCTCGTGGGCCTCATCTCCCTGCTGGCGGCCGGCGTGGGCATCATGAACATTATGCTCGTGTCCGTGACCGAGCGGACGAAAGAGATTGGCATTCGGAAAGCCGTAGGGGCCAAGTGGCGCAACATCCTGGGCCAGTTTCTGCTGGAGGCCGTCATTCTTTGCCAGATCGGAGGGCTCATCGGCATCGTACTCGGAGGACTTGGCGGCAACGTTGCAGCCCTCTATTGGGACATCAGCCCGTCCTTTCCGTGGGCGTGGGCCGGCATCGCCGTGGCGGGCGTCACCCTGCTGGCCGTCATCTTCGGGGGCTACCCGGCCTACAAGGCGGCCCGGCTCGACCCTATCGAATCGCTTCGGTACGAATAGCGCCGATGAATTCGTCTACCTTCCCCGTTCATTCCCTCACCAGATTCACACCGAATCCCATGCAACGCTTCGTTTCTTCCCGGTTCGCCTCGTCGGGGCTGAGCCTCCTCATTCTCCTGCTGGCACTGGGGGCGCTCCCTACGACCAGCCAGGCCCAGCAGCCGCAGGACACCACGCAGATTACCTTCGAGGAGGCCGTGCGCACCGCCCTCGACCAAAACACCGACCTCAAGCGGGCGCAGGCCCAGGCGCGGCAGTCCGATGTGCAGGTCCGGTCCGAGTGGATGGACTTCATGCCCAGCCTGAGTCTCAGCACAGACATCTCGCGGCGTGTCGGGCGCAACTTCAGCCAGGTCACCGGCGGGTTTACCACGGAGTCGACGGACTTCTTCAACCTGAACGGACGGTCGAGCGTCACACTGTTCAACGGGTTTGAGAACATCTCCTCGCTCCGAGAGGCCCGGGAGCAGGCCGAGGCAGACGAGACGAGCCTGAAGCGGACACAGCGGGAGGTGGTGTTCACCGTAATGGATCAGTTCATCTCCCTGGTGGAGAGCCGCGAAATCGTTCGCGTGCGGAAAGAGCGGGTGGAGGCGCAACGGAAGCGCCTGCGTCAGATTCGAGAGTTTGTGGACGCGGGCTCCCGCCCGACGTCCGACGAGTTCACGGCCGAGGCCGACCTGGCCGATGCCGAGCAGCAGCTCCTGCAGGGACGGCGGGAGCTGGAGGTAAGCAAAACGCAGCTCATTCAAACCCTTCAGCTCAATCCTCGGAAGGCCTACGACTTCAAGGTCCCTGATCTGGAACAAGAGGCGTCGGATACAACCCAGTACAACCTGTCCGCGCTTATTGAAGAGGCGTTTCGGAATCGCCTGGACCTGCGCGTGGCCGAGGCGGAGCAGCGGGCCGCGCAGCAGAGCATTCGGTCCGCCCGCTCCTCCTACTTTCCCAGCGTCTCGCTCAGTGGAAATTATGGGACGGACTGGTCGAGCCGAGGGCTGCCAGGAACGGGGGTGAGCGACGATTTCAGCAATCAGCTCGACGTGAACCGGGGCGGTGGGATCAGTCTATCGATCAGCATTCCGGTGTTCGACCAGTTCAATCGCTCCGCGCGGGTCGAGCAGGCCCAGGTGCAGGCCCAGAACGCGAAATATCAGCTCCAGGACCAGCGCCAGCAGGTGGCCCTTCAGGTGCGCCAGGCGTACCTCGACTACCAGAACGCCGTGCAGCAGCTGGAGGCGGCCAACAAACGCTTCCGGGCGGCCGAGCGGGCCCGAACCGCCGCCCAGGAACGCTACGAGCTCGGCTCGGCCGACATCGTAGAGCTGCAGAATGCCATCCGCGACTACGTCGATGCCGCGAGCCAGCAGGTTCGCGCTCAGTATAACCTCATTCTTCAGCAGGAGCGGATCGACTACAATGTCGGCCGACTCTCGCCGAACGACCCGCTTTTCGGGCAGTCGGCCACGCAGTA
>JBDGQM010000283.1:6227-15533 GCA_042219065.1 Salinibacter sp.
ATGTCGGCCGACTCTCGCCGAACGACCCGCTTTTCGGGCAGTCGGCCACGCAGTAGCTCCTTCTTCTCTCTCCTTCCTTCTGCAAACAACGCTTCTTTTAGCCATGGCATCCTCCAGCAGCACCTCGAATCGAATGTTGTACGCGGGCGGCGGCCTGCTGGCCCTTCTCTTACTTGCTGGCGGCCTCGGATGGGGCCTCGGGTGGTTCGGGAACGGCGAGGCCGGCCTTCAGGTGACGACGAAGCAGGCCGAGCGCCGCACCATCACGCAAACCGTCACGGCCTTCGGCCGGGCCCAGCCCGAGGTGGAGGTCACGATCACCCCCGACGTGTCGGGCGAGATCGTGGAGTTGCCCGTGCAGGAGGGCGATGCGGTGCAGGAAGGCGACCTGCTTGCGCGCCTGAAGCCGGACGACTACCGCGCCCAGCTGGAGGAGCGCGAGGCCCAAGTGGCCCAGCAGAAGGCCAACCTGGCCCGCCGCCGCGCCGACTCCGTGCAGGCGCGCCAGACCTTCGAGCGCAAGAAGAAGTTGTACGAGAAGGGCGTCATTCCGGAGAGCGAGTTCGAGAACGCGCGCTCCAGTTACAGGCAAGCCGTCGCGCAGCTCGAAGCGGCCCGCTATCAGGTGGAGAGTGCCCAGGCAAGCCTGCAGGATGCCCGCGAGCAGCTCCAGAAGACGCGCCTCTACGCGCCGATGGACGGGACGGTGAGCAAACTTGAAGTCGAAGTCGGCGAGCGCGTTGTGGGAACCCGTCAGCGCTCCGGGACGAACATGATGAATATTGCCCGCCTCGATCGCATGGAGCTGGAAGTGGACGTCAATGAGAGCGATGTCGTGAAAGTCTCTGAACGGGACACGGCCCGCATGGAGTTCGACGCCCATGCCGACCGCACATTCCAGGGCCGCGTGACGGAGATTGCCAACTCGGCCCGCATCCAGAATCAGGGCAGTCAGAATGAGGTCACTAACTTCCCAGTCACGATCCGTGTACTCGGCGATCCGAACACCGGTCCTGCCGCCACACGGTCGGGAGGGGGCGTGGCGCGCCCCGAGGTGCCAGCCGAGTCGCAGCAGGCGCCCTTGCTCCGACCGGGCATGAGCGGATCGGTCGACATCTACACCGAAACCGTCGAGAACGCAGTGGCCGTGCCCATCCAGGCCGTTACGGTGCGCGACTTTGCGGACGTCGGCCCGAAGGCCTCTGCCGACACGGCGGCCTCCGGCGCCCCGACCGACGAGGATCTCCGGGAGGTCGTCTTCGTGGCCGAGGCCGACTCGGCCCGCATGGTGGAGGTGACCACCGGCATCGCCGACGACACCCACATGGAAATCAAGGCGGGCCTGAGCGGGGACGAAACCATCATTACCGGCCCGTACAGCGCCGTGAGCCGCGAGCTGGAGCCCGGGACGAAGGTCCGGACCCAGACCCGTGGCGGCGGAAGCGGCCAGGGCGAGGCCCTTGCCTCAGCGGAGTAGGGCGATACGTATGGAAGGGGGGAGGGGCGGACGTATGGACGTGGACGGATGGAGGAGGAACGTCGGGACAGGGATTCGTTTCCGAGGTGCGATCCTCACTCCCCCCTCGTGCCAAGGCTTGAAGTGCGTTCGTCCGGCAGCCACTCATCAATCCTTTGCTCACAGTCCAGCACGGAACGATCATGGAAGCACTTGCGACCGATGGGACGCCAACCAATTCGACGGAGCGTGCCCTCATTGACGTTCAGGGCCTGAAGAAGCGGTACATGATGGGCAACCAGGAGGTGTGGGCCCTCGACGGCGTAAGCCTCTCCATCGAGGAGGGAGACTACGTCGCCGTCATGGGACCGTCCGGCTCCGGCAAGTCGACACTTATGAACATGCTCGGCTGCCTCGACACCCCCACGAGCGGCACGTACCACCTGCGAGGCGAGGACGTGAGCACGTTCTCCGACGACGAGCTCGCGGAGATCCGCAACCACGAAATTGGGTTCGTCTTCCAGACGTTCAACCTGCTTCCCCGGGTCAACTGCCTGCGCAACGCCGAGCTGCCGCTCATCTACGCCGGGATGTCGAAGCGTGACCGGCGCGAGCGAGCGGCCGAGGCGCTCCGCAACGTGGGGCTCGGCGACCGGCTCGACCACCGGCCCAACGAGCTGTCCGGGGGGCAGCGCCAGCGCGTGGCCACGGCCCGGGCCCTCGTGAACCATCCCTCGCTGCTCCTGGCCGACGAGCCGACCGGGAACCTCGACACGGAGACGGGCGACGAAATCATGCAGCTGCTGGAGGCCCTCCACCGCCAGGGCAACACCATCTTGCTGGTGACCCACGAGGAGCCCATCGCCCACCATGCCCGCCGCATTATCCACCTCCGCGACGGCAAGCTGGAGCGCGAGGAGCCCGTGGAGAATCCGGTGCTGGCGGGGGAAGAGATTGCAATCGGAGGGTAAGCGTGGACGTGTGGACGTGTGGACGGTTGGACGTGTGGAGGTACGGATGGGTGGGGAAAGGTTGGGACATGCTCAGGGCACGATCAAGGAATTCTTGCGGCCTGTACCGAGCCGTGCAGAAATTCCTGAAGATAACGCCTCTGGGTATGGGCGTTTGGGAGTGTGTGGGCGTGGGAGAAAGAACGCCCGTACGCCCATACTCCCACACTCAGCCCCGTTCCGCCAGAGCATTCTCGGTCGAGGTGGGCGCATCCCGTTTAAGAAGTTCCTCACGCATCGGTAAGGGACGTGTCACACCGTTTTGATTTCATCCTGTCGGCTCGAAAATGAACTGAGATCCACATGATGCTTCGGCACCCCGCTCTGCGACTTCTTTCCTTCGTTGGACTCGTTGCGTTGCTGCTCGGCGTGGGGGCGACCGCCCACGCCCAGGACGCCGTCGACAAGACCCTGCGCGGCAAAGTGGTGGACGCGGAAACCGGCGACCCGCTTCCGCAGGCCAATCTGCGCATCGCGGACACGTACCAGGGCACCATCACGAACGTCAACGGCCGATACACCCTCGCGCTCGACAGCCTGCCGGCCACGGTCGTCGTGCGCTACGTGGGGTACGAGTCGGTCCGTCGCCGCATCACGGCCGACACGGCCCCGACGCAGACCTTCCGGCTCACGCCGTCGGCCGTGCAGATGGAAGGGGTGGTCGTGACCGGATCGGGGAATCCGGGGGAGACCCTCATGCGGCGCGTCATTGAGCGCAAGCAGGAATGGTGGCCGGACCTGGAGAGCTATTCTGTGGAGGCGTACAACCGGTTTACGCTGGCGGGCGACACGTCGATCGCGGCCATCGCGGAAAGCCAGACGACCGCCTTCTGGGACGCGGAGCGGGGCACCCGCGAGGTGGTTCGGTCTCAGCGGGGCACCGCAAACCTCCAGCAGATCGCGGAGGGGGCCCTTCCGGCCGCGTCCGCGGTCTCGAATCTCTACCGCGACAACGTCGAGGTCCTCGGCAACCAGCTGGTCGGCGTCACCCATCCCGACGCGCTCGACTACTACGACTTTACGCTCGACACGACGCGGGCCATCAATGGGCGCCGAGCCTTTCGCATCCGGGTGGAGCCGGAAAGTCGCCTCTCTTCTACGTTCCGCGGGACCGTGACGGTGCTCGACAGCACCTATGCCCTGCTAAAGGCCCGGCTCCGTCCCACGACGTCACTGAGCACGTCGCGGGTTCTGAAGGAGGTCGACCTCACCCTAGAGCAGCAGTTCTCGAACTTCGGCGGCCCGTACTGGCTTCCGGTCGACTTCCGCGCACAACGCACCCTGGACCTTCAGGTGTCGGCGGTGGTCTCGGTTCCGGACATCCGTCTTCGCCAGGTCAGCCGGCTGAGCAACTATCAGATCAACGAGCCGCTCCCCGATTCGCTCTTCGACGCCGCTGGCGACGCCGACGAGATCGCGGTGCGGGCCGATAGCACGGTGGGCATTCAGTCCGTGTCCAGCGCCCAGCCCGACTCACTGGGGGACGGCCCGTTTGTGCCGTACTCGCAGAACGAGCGGGCTGCCTACCAACGGATCGACAGCACCGATGCGGTGAAGGAGGCGTTCGACCCCGGCGGGCTCGTGGGATGGCTCCAGGACCTCGGGGTGGGCGACGGGGATCTTCTGGGCGGCGATGAGGCGTCGAGCGACGACGAGTCCGACGACGGGGACGAATCGGCAGACGACGAGGCGGACGGAGAGTCGCTGGGCGTGGATGTGTCCGCCAGGCCCGCTGGGCTGCGCTACAACCGTGTCGAAGGGGCGCACCTCGGCGGGCAGGTGGGCCTGGAGGCCGGACCGGTCAAGGTTGACGGGCGAGTTGGCTACAACACTGGCCCCTCCGGCCCGACGCAGTGGACGTACGGCGGGGGGCTTACCGCAGACCTGTGGTCGGGGGCAACCGTTGAGGCCCGGTACCACTACGGCATCGACCCGCGCTACCGGGCGCGGTCCCGCATCGCCCCGCTCTGGGCACGCCTCTCAAACAGCCTCTGGACGCTCGCGGGGGCGCCGGACTACTTCGACTACGTCGGGAATGAGCGGTTTCGGGTCTCCGTCCGGCAGACCTTTTCCGATCCTGGGTTGGACCTTGAGCTCCAGGTCCGCAACGAGCGCCACTTCTCGGTCGACAAAACGACCGATTACAGCGTACTCGGTCGCTCGGTCGTCCAGCCTGTAAACCCGTCCGTCGACGAGGGCTGGCTGCGATCGGTGGCCCTACAGGCCACGCTGGGCGACGGCGGGCTGCTCGGCGTTCTCCCCGTCAACCGCGTGCAGGCCCGCATCGAGCACAGTGACCCGGGGCTGGCGGCGAGCGATTTCGACTTCACCCGGGTCGAGCTGGTGGCCGACGCCCGCATTGAGACCTTCTTCCAGCGCCGGTTTCTCCCCAACACCCTGGATCTCCGGCTCGACGCGGGCGCGTCGCTGGGAACCCCGCCGCTCCAGCGCTTCGGCGTCGTGGAGGCGAGTCCGCTCCCCTACACGCCGTTCGGCGCCCTCCGCACGCTCGACGACCGTCCGTATCAGGGCGAGCACCACGCGGCCCTCTTCTGGGAGCATAACTTCCGCACGGTGCCCTTCGAACTCATTGGGTGGCAGGCGCCCGTCAACCAGGACATTGGACTCATTCTGCATGGGGGCCACGGGCGCACCTGGATTGAGGACGACACCGAGCAGCGGCTTCGTCGACGCGGCGTCGCGGTTCGGCAGGCGGACGGGTTCCACCACGAGATTGGCCTCTCGGTCAACGGCCTGCTCTACGACTCCCTGCGTCTCGACGTCACCAAGCGGCTCGATGCGTCCGGCTTCAGCATTGGCGTGAGTGTGCTTCGGTTTCTGTAGGTTGACGGTGGGAAGGTGGGAAGATTAGCAAATTGGAAGATTGGGGTGTGCCGGTGATGGGCTGCAGGCGGAGTCGGGTCGATGAGCTCAACAAGGCCAGGCCGATGAGAGGGCAGCCCTTCCCGAAGCCGCCTCATGCCGAGCCGTCCAGAGATCCCTGAAGATGAAGGCCTCAGGGTATGGGTGTTTGGAAGTATGTGGGTATGGGAGAAAAAACGCCCATACGCCCAGACTCCCATACACAACCCCGTTTCGCCAGAGCATTCTCGATCGAGGTTGGCACACCCCGTTTACGAAGTTCCTCACGCATCGGTAATCTGATTCTCCCTCCACTTACGCTACCCCGGCCGAGGGGTGTCGCAACCTCGCGAGTCAGAACCCGCAGCTACATCCCACCCTCGTAGTAGGCGTCGAAGCGGGGGATCTTCGTGAGGTTCTTCCAGTCCACGACCGTCTTGTCTTCGGCGTAGACGTATGCGCGGGGCACGTTGCCGGGGTCGAAGGCATTGGGGCGGGACCTGTACATGTACTCGACGCGCATCCCGTCCTCCGATTGCGTCGTGTCCTGGCCATTGGGGGGGCCGAGCGCCGCGAGGGCGTGGTCGATGTGCATTCCGCGGTAGATGCGTCCCTCCATCACGTGGACGCTGTCCGTGCCCGTCAGTTCGTTGTTCTGGACGTACGACTCGCGCTTGTCGTTGAACATGGAGTTGGCGGTCGTCCCGCAGGCCGCGAGGAAACCGACTGCCGAGAGGAAGAGAAAAAACAGCGTGGGGCGATGCATGAGCGAGTAGACGGTGTGGATGAGGAAACAACCACCCCTTCCACAAACGACCCCCTCGGTTGTTGCGCGCTCTCCACCACTTGGGGATGAGCGGTGTGGGGACCCCGGAGGGCGCATGTGTCCTCGGCTCGCCCCTGGTGACGCCCTGAACCGCGGTTTGGCGTCTTTTTCCCATACGAAGAAGGGCCTCCCGAATCCCTGCAGTTGGGAGAAGAGTTGACATATTGTCTATCTTGAGTTGCTCACCACTGCTTACCGAGCCGTGCAGAAATTCCTGAAGATAACGCCTCTGGGTGTGGGCGTTTGGGAGTGTGTGGGTGTGAGAGAAAGAACGCCCGTACACCCATACTCCCATACTCAGCCCCGTTCCGCCAGAGCATTCTCGGTCGAGATGGGCGCATCCCGTTTAAGAAGTTCCTCACGCATCGGTACTTGTACCCCTCATGCCGGAATCTGAGCCTGCGTCCAACGACTCTTCGCTCCGCCCCAAGCGGCTGTGGACGACGCTCCGGCGCATCTTCCGGTTTGGCTGGCCCTACCGCATTCGCCTCGTGGCCGCCGTGCTGCTCACGGTGCTGGGGGCGGCGGTGGCGCTCGTGGTGCCGCTGGGCCTGCGTGAGCTGGTCGACGCTGTCTTTCAGGAGGAAAACCGAGCCCTGCTCGACTGGCTGACCGTGGCGCTCATCGTGCTCTTTCTGGCCCGGTCCGCGGCGGCGTTCGGGGGCAAGTACCTGCTGGGCTGGACCGGCGAGCGCGTGGTGGCCGACCTGCGAAAAAAGGTGTACCACCACCTCCACCGGCAGAGCCTCCGTTTCTTTACCGACCACCGCACGGGCGATCTCACCTCGCGCCTCACCAACGACGTGGGCTCGGTGCGGAGCGCGGTGAAGGACGCGCTTCCCAATTTTCTGACCCAGTCGCTCTCGCTGGTGGGGTCGGTGGCGCTGATGGTGGTGCTCAACTGGCGCCTCAGCCTCATCATTTTCCTCATCGTCCCGGCGGTCACGGGGTTCGCCATCTACTTCGGGCGCAAGATTCGGGCGCTGGCCCGCGACATTCAGGACCGCCTGGCGGACACGACGGCCGTGGCGGAGGAGGCCCTCGCGTCGATCCGCGTCGTGAAGGCCTTCGCGCGGTCCGACTACGAGGTGGACCGCTACGACGACGCGGTGGAGGACCTCTTCGGCACGGCGCGGTACCGCGTGCTCGTGTCGGCGCTGTTCGAGTCGACGGTGGGGCTGCTCTTCTTCGCGGCCCTCGTGGCCATCTTCTGGTACGGGGGGATCGAGGTGCTGGCGGGGCGGCTCACGGAGGGCGACCTCGTGGCGTTCGTCTTCTACGCCTTCAACATCGCGCGGAGCGTGAGCAGCATGTCGCAGCTCTACTCCACGTTCAACAGCGCCGCGGGCGCGACCGAGCGCCTGTTCGACCTGCTCGACACGGAGCCGGAGCTTCGGGACGCGCCCGACGCCACCGAGCTTCCGCCGATCGACGGGCACGTGCGCCTGGAGGACGTGACCTTCGCCTACGACGAGGGCGTTCCGGTGCTGCACGACCTCTCGTTCGACGTGTCGGCGGGGCAGACCGTGGCCTTCGTGGGGCCGAGCGGCGCCGGCAAGTCGACCCTCATGAGCCTCCTTCCCCGCTTCTACGCGCCGCAGTCGGGCCGCGTGCGGGTGGACGGGCACGACCTGTCGACGGTGACGCGACGGTCGCTCCGCGAGCAGATCGCGTCGGTGTCGCAGGAGGTGCAGCTCTTCAACACCACCATTGGGGACAACATCCGCTACGGGCGGCTCGACGCGTCCGACGACGCGGTGGTGGAGGCCGCCCGCGCGGCCAACGCCCACGACTTCATCGTGGACATGCCGGACGGCTACGCCACGGCGGTGGGCGAGCGGGGCGTGAAGCTGAGCGGGGGGCAGCGCCAGCGCGTGGCGATCGCCCGGGCGCTTCTGCGCGACGCGCGCCTCCTGCTCCTCGACGAAGCCACCTCGTCGCTCGACTCTGCGTCGGAGGCGCTCGTGCAAGAGGCGCTGGAGCGGCTCATGGAGGGGCGCACCACCTTCATCATCGCACACCGCCTCTCCACCGTCCAGAGCGCCGACCAACTCTTCGTGCTCGACGACGGCCGCATCGTGCAGCGCGGCACCCACGCCGAGCTGATGCAGCAAGACGGGCTGTATCGCCGCCTTGCTTCCTACCAGTTCCGCGAGCCGAGCACGGCCGACGACGGCGTGGTCCGATAGCTCGTCTCGGGGGAGGCGGGGAGCGCCTCCGAGGCGTTCTGGGTTGAATACGCGGCCCGGCAGTAGGTATACTGGAGGAAAACGGTGTCGGCCACGCTGTTTTTTTGGTACACTGCTCGTTCTTTCGGAGTCGCCGTGCTACCTGGAGGCTCGCGAACTTCACGACCGCGATGACTTTTCCCATCATGCTGGAAACCGTCGGGCTGGGACTATCCTACGGCATTTGCTCGTTCGTTGGGCTCGTCGCGCTCGCCGTGTTATTCATCAGCGAGACGAAGGGGCGGATGCTGAAGGTCATGTCGCGGGCAGCCGAGGCTGGGGCACCGGCGTAGTGGCCCGTCGGGCGCGTTCGCACTCAATATCTGTTCGGTATGCACGTCGGGATTGATCTCGGGGGCACGACCATACGGGCCGGTCTCGTGGAGGACGGGGCTGTGCGGGTGGTCCACGAGGAACCGACCCCGGCGGACGGGTCGGCGGAGGCGGTACTGGAGCAGATCTTTGGCCTTCTCGATCGCCTTCCCGTCGACGGGGCCGCGAGCATCGGCGCCGGGGTGCCGAGCGTGGTGGACGTGGACACGGGGGTCGTGTACGACGTGCAGAACATCCCGTCGTGGACGGAGGTGCCCTTGAAGGACCGGCTGGAGACGCGCTACGACGTGCCCGCCTACGTCCAGAACGACGCCAATTGCTTTGCCCTGGCCGAGTACCACTTTGGCGCGGCGCGGGGCCAATCGCCGATGGTGGGGCTGATCGTGGGGACGGGCTTCGCCGGCGGCATCGTGGTGGACGGGGCGCTCGTCTCGGGCGCCAATTGCGGGGCTGGCGAGTTCGGGACGGTGCCTTACCGGGACGGCATCTACGAGCACTACTGTGCCGGTCAGTTCTTCGAACGAGAGTACGGCGTAACGGGCGAGGCGGCCTATGAGCGGGCGACGGAGGGGGACGAGCGGGCGCAGGCCA
>JBDGQM010000284.1:0-5803 GCA_042219065.1 Salinibacter sp.
GAGCACTTCTTCCCTCCGGTCAGGGCGCCTCGACTCCGCTGCGCTGCGCTCGGAACCGCGTCCTCGATCACTATCGGGATGACTCTACCCAAAATGGATTGCTTGATTCTGCATCAGCATCCCTGTCCCCAAATCAAAACGGGCGTACCCCGACGGTGGTCGGGACACGCCCGTCTGGTTTCGCACGAGAATGGACGAGACGACTCGTATCGGTACTAGTCGGTATGCGGCTGGAGGTCTTGTTTACTGTGGCGCTGGCGAAGCTTCCGGAGGGCCTTCTCCTTGATCTGGCGGACGCGCTCTCGCGTGAGGTCGAAGCGCTTGCCGATCTCCTCAAGCGTCAGCGGGTGCTCACGCCCAATGCCGAAGTAGAGACGCGTGATTTCCGCCTCGCGGTCGTGCAGCGCGCTGAGGGCGTGCTCGATGTCGATCTTGACCGACTCGGAAAGCATCTCCTCGTCGGGCGAATCGCTCTCTTCATCGGGCAGCACGTCGAGGAGGCTGTTGTCGTCCTCTTCGTTGAAGGGCGCGTCCATCGAGAGGTGGCGGCTGGTGTGCTTCATCGCCTCGCGCACCTTCTGGACGTCGATCTCAAGCTCCTCGGCCAGCTCCTCGATGTTGGGCTTGCGGTCGAGGTCCTGCTGGAGCCGGGCGCTGGCCTTGCGGATCTTCGAGATCGTGCCGATGCGGTTGAGGGGAAGACGCACCACGCGGCTCTGCTCGGCGAGCGCCTGCAGGATGGCCTGCCGAATCCACCAGACCGCGTAGGAGATGAATTTGAAGCCGCGCGTCTCGTCGAACCGCTTGGCCGCCTTGATGAGGCCGTAGTTGCCCTCGTTGATCAGGTCGGCAAGCGAAAGGCCCTGTCCCTGGTACTTCTTCGCGACCGAGACGACGAATCGCAGGTTGGCACGGCAGAGCTGGTGAAGGGCCTCCTCGTCGCCGTCTTCGATGCGTCGTGCCAGCTCGACCTCCTCCTCCGGCTCGAGAAGGTCAATTTTCCCGATCTCCTGGAGGTACTGGTCCAGCATCCGTTGTTCGCGTGAAACTTGCATATGGTCCTGTCGAGTTGTGGGTGAGGAGCGATGGCGATGGTGGAAAGAGCGCAGCGCACCGGTCAAAAGGGAAGGCGCCACCGACCGGAGGACGAGAACCCCTGAGCGCTGCGAGTACCGAGCCTAAAGGAACCGATCTGGATTCCGCGGACTCATCACGAGTGACAATAAGGGTTGTTCCGGGGACGATGCCGGACGAGCCGCGGCTAAGGCGGTCTCAGCCGCGTTGCTCGACGATCGTGCGCAGGCCGTCGGCGACCTCCCGATTGTCGCTCATGCGGGGCACTTTCGTCTGTCCACTGATCTCGTCGTTGGTCGCTTGGAGCCAGTGATAAAAGGCGCCGTCGGGCAGGGCCGACACCTGCGGGCCGTCCAGGGCATCGCCCTCCCGGCGGATGGAATAGTGGCGGTTGACCTCCCGCAGATGCTCGTCGAGCGCTCGTTCGAAGGTGTCCAGGTCGGCCGGGGCGCGCTCGAACTCGACGAGCCACTCGTGGCCCGGCTGCCGGCCGTTGGTGGCCGGGCGGGGGGCGACGTGGTAGTCCGACACGTGAGCCTCGGTGGCCTCGCAGGCGGACTTCAGCGCCGCCCGCACCTCGTCGCCGTAGATGGCCTCCCCGTACTCGTCGATCATGTCGCTGGTGCGGCCCGCCACCGTAATCTTGTGCGGGAAGGTTTGCGTGAACCGAATGACGTCGCCCACCTCGTAGGCCCAAAGGCCACTGCACGACGTCACGTGCAGGGAGTAGCGCACGCCGGGCTCCACGTCGGCAATCGTGTGGCGGGTCGGATCCGGGTCGCCCCGCTCGTCGAGCGGCACGAATTCGTAGAACACCCCGTTGTCGAGGTGCAGCAACATGGAGGGGTCCGCCAGGTCGTCCTGGAACGAGAAGAAGCCCTCGGAGGCCCCGTAGGTCTCCACAAAGTCGATGTCGTGGCCAATCTTCTCTTCGATCAGGTCGCGGTACGACCGGAGCGCCACCCCGCCCGAAATGAACACCTGCAAGTTCGGCCACACCTCCCCCACGGTCGTGGCGGTGTCATTGTTACGCTCGTTGTGCAGGTCGATGAGCAGGTCGAACAGGTTGAGCGCCCAGGTGGGCACCATCACGAGAAGGCGAATGTCCTTGTCGACGGTCCGCTCGGCGACGGCCTGCAGCTTTTCCTCCCAGCTGGGGAGGAAGGTGATCTCGTTCGGCACCGCCTGGAAGAGCGTACGGAAAAAGTCGGGGGCGTTCTCGGCGAGGATGCCGCTAATCTCGCCCGCCTTGGTGCCGGGATAGTTCGGGTCTTCCTCCACGCGGCCCGGAAGGGTAAGGTGGTGGCCCCCGAAGAAGCTCGGATCGAGGCTCTCTTTGAGGTAGTTCACCCCGGCCCCGACGCTGAACGAGCGGTTGTGCTCAATGGTCTCGTCGCTGATCGGAATGACCTTGCCGTCGGACACGGTGCCGCTGGAGACGGCGAAGTTCTCGACCGTGCCGGGCCACAGCACGTCGGCGGCGCCGCGCCGGACCCGCTCCACGTCGTCCTCGATGTCCGCGTAGGTGTGCAGCGGGACGCGTTCCTGGTAGGCCGCCACGACGTCCGACGCCTTGGCAATCTCAGCGAAGTCGTAACGATGCCCCCACTCGGTGTCGGCGGCGCGAGTGAGGAGACGCTGGAGGAGCGCGCGCTGGGTGGCAACCGGATTGGCCTTAAACTCCTTAACCCGTCGAAGCGGACCAAGCCACTGCAGGGCCGAGCGCATCAGGGCGTCCATCAACGAGAACACGGGTCGGTGGCAAGCACAAACACACTCTTTCTGGACGACCGGGACGGGCGGGGCGTTCCGAGCACCGGAATTTCTCTGCAAAAACATCAGATGGATCCCATCCCAGCGGCGCCCTGTGTATACTTTGGTTGATCACGCTACCTACCGGACAGTTTTGAATTCAGTCCCGAAAAATCCCTTGGCAGGTCATCCCGCACCCCGATGCGGGATCTTTTTGGGGATAGCATTGCCGGATTCGGGGAGATTCTGAGTCGAGCTCAGAATGACGTGCTCGAAATTCGGGATTTTTCGGGACACCGGTCGAAATACACCGAAAAGTGTCCGGTAGCTAGTTGATCACGTTCGCTGGCCCCCTCGATTTCAATCCCGCCTGCCGGGTGCTCCCGTATGTCTCGTTCGTCTCGCGCGCTTCCGTCGTTGGCCCCCGAGGCCTTTCCGGCTGATCGGTTCGTGCTCGGGGACGACCCTCATGCGCTCGACTGTCGACCGGGCAGTCCGGACGTGGACGGCGCCCACGTCATGGGCATTCTGAACGTCACCCCCGACTCGTTCTCCGACGGGGGGCAGTACGTGACCGTGGAGAAGGCGGTCTCCCGCGCCGCCGAGATGCTAAGTGAAGGCGCCTCGATCGTCGACATCGGGGGCGAGTCGACACGGCCGGGGGCCGATCCCGTAGGCCCGGACGACGAGCGCGACCGCGTGGTGCCGGTCGTGGAGGCCCTGTCGGATCAGTTGCCCGAGGCGCTCCTGTCGATCGACACGTACAAGCCCGAGGTGGCGCGGGCGGCCCTCGCGGCCGGCGCCGACATTGTGAACGACGTGACCGGCCTGCGCCACCATCCGGAGATGGCCGAAGTAGCCGCCGACGGGGACGCGCCTCTCGTGCTCATGCACTCGGTGGGCACGCCCGGCGACCTGACGAGCCCCCGCGAGTACGACGACGTGACCGCCGAGGTGCGCGACGCCCTCGCCCGCTCGGTCGAGACGGCCCAGGAGGCGGGGGTGGAGCAGATCGTCATCGATCCGGGCTTCGGCTTCGGCAAGTCCAACGCGGAGAACCTGCGTCTGCTCAACGAGATCGACGAACTGCTCACGCTCAATCGGCCCGTCCTGGTGGGCGTCTCCCGCAAGAGCACAATCGGGGCGACCCTCGGCACGCCCGACCACCCGGCGCCCACGGACGAGCGGCTCCACGGGTCGCTCGGCGCCACGGCGGTGGCCGTCATGCGGGGGGCCACGATTGTTCGCACCCACGACGTAGCGCCTACGATGGACATGCTGAGGGTGATGGGACGGACCCTCCGGCAGCACTGACAATCTCGCGCCCGGCCCGAAGCGCGCCTGCTCGCTCGCCTCGTCTGTATTGGTTTCGGTTCTCCGTGAAGACACTTCAGATCATCGACTTCGGGATCGCCGACGCGATCGAAATTGTCATCGTCGCCTACGTGCTGTATCAGCTCTACCGGCTGATGCGGGGGACGATTGCCGTACAGATTGCCCTTGGGCTGGGGGCGCTGTTCCTGCTTCAGTTCGTCGTCGAGCTGGCCAACATGACGGTGCTCACTACCGTCTTCAGCTACTTCAATCAGGTGTTTGTGCTGGCGGTGATCATCATCTTTCAGCCCGAGATTCGACGCCTGCTCCTCCTGCTGGGCAAAAACCCGATCATTCGCCGCTTCGTGGCCACGACCGACCAGAGCGAGATCGTCGACGAGGCGGTGGGGGCGGTGGAGGAGATGAGCGACGAAAAGATGGGCGCCCTCATTGCGTTCCAGCGCAGCACGGGCCTCCGCAGCTACGTCGAGACCGGGAAGCTGCTGGAGGCGGAGGTGTCCAAGGATTTGCTCCTCACGATTTTTCACGGACAGAACCCCCTCCACGACGGGGCCGTGATCATCAACAACCGCCGCGTGGAGGCGGCCCGGTGCATCCTGCCGGTCTCGACGAGCATGAAGCTCAGCCCCCAGCTGGGCCTCCGGCACCGTGCGGCGGTGGGCCTCACCGAGCAGACCGACGCGTTCGTGGTGGTGGTGTCGGAAGAGACGGGGGACATCAGCGTCTCGCGCGACGGCGCCCTCATTTCCAACATCACCCCGGAGGAGTTTCGTACGTATCTGACGAGCGCCCTGACGGGAAAGCCGACCTCGCAGGCGAGTGTGACCGCCCCCGCCGCGGCCTGATGTCGGTCGCGATCGACGATTCCTCTCGGAGCATTCCGTTCCCCTATGGCCCCGCCGTCCTACGACGACACGAACGACCGCCGGTACCGCCGTCGCCGCGAGCAGCTCGTCGAGACGCTGCGGTCGCGGGGCATCCACGACGACCGGGTGCTGGCAGCCATCGGGGCGGTGCCCCGGCACGTGTTCGTGGATCCGGCCCTGCGCGATCGGGCCTACGCCGACGAGGCGCTCCCCATCGGCCTCAACCAGACGATCTCGCAGCCCTTCACGGTGGCCTACCAGACCTCGCTGCTGGAGGTGACGCCGAACGATCGGATTCTGGAGGTGGGGACGGGGAGCGGCTACCAGGCCGCTGTGCTCTGTGAACTGGAGGCCCGCGTGTTTTCGATCGAGCGGCACGAAGACCTGCTCGCCCGGACCCGCGGACTGCTCGACGACCTCGGCTACGACGTGCGGACGCGGCACGGCGACGGCACGAAGGGATGGCCGTCCTTTGCGCCGTACGACGGCATCGTGGTGACGGCCGCCGCGCCCGAGGCGCCCGACCCGCTTTTGCGACAGCTCCGCGAGCCCTCAGAATCGGGGGACCGCCCCGACGGACGGCTCGTCATTCCCATCGGGGGCAGTGGGGGGCAGACCATGACGCGCATCACTCGCACCGGCACCGGCCCGCACGGCTACGAGCGGGAGGAATTCCACTCCTTCCGCTTCGTGCCGTTGGTAAGCGAAGACGACGATGACTCCTGAGCCCCGGGATCGGAGGGCCTGAATCGCTTCTCTGTTCGGCACGCGGAAGG